>NZ_JBSFXK010000031.1:0-81487 GCF_053595355.1 Streptomyces sp. NPDC002513
GCGCTACCAGACCTTCGCGACCAACCATCGCCGGGGGCAGATCGCCCACTTGGACGGCCGGCACCGCAAGCACGCCAGGGTCGAGCCCAAGATCCGCGATCAGAAGGCCTCCGGGATCGGCCTGCTGCCCTCGCGCGAGTTGAACGTCAACGCCGCCTGGCTCACCGCCGCCACCCTCGCCGCCGATCTCCGCTGCTGGTTCCAACTCCTCGCCCTGGACGGCGAGATGACAAGGGCCACTCCGAAGACGTTGCGCTACCGCGTCCTCCACGTGCCCGCCCGCCTCGTCCGCGGCCAACGGAAACGACGCCTGAAACTTCCCGACACCTGGCCCTGGGCCGACATCATCATCCGCGCCTTCCGGCGCATCCTCGCTCTGCCACACCCCACCTGACCAGTACGAACGATCACATCGAGCGCCGAGAGGAGGGCCACCAGCAGGCCCCGGGCCCGTGGAACCCGGCGTCATCCGGCACGTCAGCCGACGCGCACCCCTGACCGGCACCGTCCCCGGACAGGAATCAACGCGACATCACGGACGCAAGATCAACCGGCTACCGCCGTGAAACAACGAGGCGGGGTCGAGTTCTTCCGGATCGAGAAGGTGGCGGTCACCCGCTACACCTATCGGGGCAACAAGATCCCAACCCCCTGGCCCGCCACTGCCTGACGACAGACACCGTGGAGAGCCCGTTACCGAGAGATCGGTACGGCGGGTTCGGCGAGCGGCCCGGGGAAACGGACCGGGAGCAATCCCGGCACCGCGCCCCGGGCCGACTCAACAACCGGATCAGCCGCAGGTGGGCATCGCGGAGCAGGGTGTTGAAGTGCCGGGTGAGCGTGGCGGGCTCGATCGGGTGCCCGTCCGGGCGCGTGAAGACGTAGCCACTGGCCCGCCAGCCCGCACCAGCCTGCTCCGTCTCCTGCGGCTCCTGCTGGGCGTGGTGAGCACGCAGCGAGGTGACGCAGGAGGCCGGCAGGGCGATGCGGCGCTCGGAGCTGATGGTCTTGGTCGGCAGTCCTGCCAGGCCGCTGCTGCGGGTGCGCTGAAGGGTGCGGCGGATGCTGGCGGTGCCGCCGTCGAGGTCGAGATCTTCCCAGCGCAGCCCGAGGAGTTCGCCCTTGCGCAACCCGGTACGAAGCGCCAGCTCGAACAGCGCGGCGAGCCGGTGCCCTTGGGCGGCGGCGAGGAACTGCCGGGCTTCGTCGGCGGTGAGGGGGTTGAAGCGGCGGGGTCGGGGTGTGCCGGTGCGCACGTTGCGAGCGACGTTGCGCGGGATCTCTTCCTCGCGGACGGCGTGCTCCAAGGCGGATTTGAGCACGGAGTGGATGTAGGCGAGCGTGAGTGGGGAGAGCCGTTTGCGGCAGCACTGGCCGAGTGCGCAGCAGCGCGGGCGGCGGCTGGCTTGGGCGTTGGGGTCGCGTCGGGCGTCGGTGCCGCGTGCGCAGCACTGGCAGACGGTCCGCAGGTCGTTGAGCCAGGTGCGGACGTCCTTGGCGGTGAGCTTGGCGAGCTTCTTCCGGCCGAGGCCCGGTATGAGGTGCTGGTGCACGACGGCGGTGTAGCGGGTGTGGGTGGTCTCGCGGAGGTGGTGCACCGCGACGTTCTCCAGCCAGTACGTCAGAAAGGCCGCGACGCTGCCCTGGGCGGTGACGGCGGGTATGCCGCGGTTGCTGCTGGCGATTTTCTCGGTCAGTTTGGCCAGTGCCTCCGTGCGCGAGTTGCCGTAGACGCGGACGCGTTTGCGGGTGTTGCCGGGGGCGAGGACGTATCCGGCGGCTTCCCAGCGGCGGTCTTTTCGCTGGTAGACGGTTCCGTCGCCGTTGGCGCGGGTGCGGCGGGAGGCGGGGGTGTCGCGGGGCGTGGTCATCAGGCGGCGGCTTCCTGGTCGAGGCGGGTGCGGATGAAGTCGGTGAGGGCGTGGGCGGGGATGCGGCGGGCTCGGCCGAGGGTGAGGGAGGTGAGTTGGTGGGTGCGGATGAGGTCGTAGACGGCGGTGCGGCCGAGTTGGAGGCGTTCCATGACCTGGGGAACGGTGAGGAGTTCCGTGCCGACGGTCACGTGACGGCCCCCGCCCGGGCAGCGCTGGTCAGCCGATCAGTGGAGTGACCGGCGCGGTCACCAGAGTGTTCCGAGCGCCGGGTTCGGGTCGTTTGCTCGGGTCGGGGCTGTCGCGTCGCGGCCAGGAGGTTGGCGAGGTGTTCGAGTTCGGGCAGGAGGCCGGTTCCGGCGTACTGCCAGTGGGAGATGACCAGCGTCGTGTCCGAGCCCACGCGCTGACCGGCGATGTTGCGGTGACCGGGGGCCAGGTCAGTGGGGTGTCCGGCGCAGTCATCGACCGGACTGCCGTCCGTCTGGCCGGCCTGCGGCTCAGCCAACGTTGGGGCTGGGGTCTGGGGATCAGGTTGACCGGTTCGCCAGGCGGTACGTTCGGCTCGGAGGTGGGCGAGGGTGGTGGAGTAGTGGCGGGTGCGGGGGGAGAAGTGGCCTCGGAAGCCGAGCATGTGGGCCCATTGCCGCAGTCGGAGGTGGGCGTGCCGGCGGTTGGTGGCGAGGTGCCAGGCTGTGTGGATCATGCGGCGGGCGTGGTCGGTGATGTCGTGGGTGGCGAGTTCGGCGAGGAGGCGGAGGCGGCGGTCGAGGGTGCCGGTGGTGGTCTCGGCGCCCTTGGTGGCGTACTTGGCGATGTAGGCGGCGACGTGCCGCTCGGTGACCGGGCCGCCGCCGGTGAAGTCCGTACTGCGGATCGCGCGGACGTCGATCTGCCGCCCGAACCGGAACACCAGCCGCCCTGCCCGATCTGAGGCTTGCGGAGGGGAGACGGGGATGTGCCCGGCGGGCTGCGGTGGCCTCGGCGGTTCGCCCTCGTGGTGGACACGGGTGCGTGTGGCGGCGGCGCGGACGGCGTGGTCGAGGAGCTGGACGGTGGCCCAGGCGGGCGGGGTACTGCCGGGGCCGGTGGGTCCGTCGAGCCGGATGACGGCGTGGAAGTGGACCTGGCCCCGTTTCTGGTACTCGGCGACCTTGGCGTACGACAGGGTGGCGTGGTGCCGCAGGTCCCGCTGCGTCAGCCCCGCCGCCTTCGCGATCTCCCGCCGCAGGTGAGTGGTGAAGCGTGCCCACAGGGCCGGGGCGTGCGCGTTCCACAGCACCGCGCCCGCGTAGTCGTAGCGCTCGGGATCGAGCGGGGTGCCGAGGAGTGGGTCGTCGTCGGGGTGGATCTGGCCGCAGTGGCAGCGGCCGGTGTCGGGCTGGTTGTGGACGGGCCCGAAGCCCGGTGCGGTGAGGGTGGCGAACACGCGGGGGTGGGCGGAGACGCTGGTGGGGACGGTCTTGCCGCCGCGCAGTCCGGCGGCGATGAGTTGGTAGGTGTCGTAGCGGTAGACAGTGGAGCAGGCGGGGCAGCGGGTGACGCGGCGGTTGCCACAGCGGACCAGCAATTCGCCCGCCGGGAGCCGGCCGGAGTCGAAGCGGTCGAGGATCTCGCCGGTCGCGCTGTCGAGTCGGGTGCGGTGCCCGGTGAGGCGGATCGGGTGCGCGCAGCCGCCGAGTCCGGCTATCTGTCGTGCGAGGGATGCGAGTTGGCCGGTGGCGGCGAGCTTCGCCAGCTTGGCGGTGAGCCTGGCGCGCCGCTCCAGCGCCGACCGCCCTGCCGCCGCTGAGGCGGTGGCGTCCGCTGGGCGGGTCGGCGTCGTGAACGTCGACGACGAGGGACGTGAGGTGGCTGGAACGGACGCGGGGTACGGGAGTGGGAGCTGTGCGGGCATGCGGAAAGGAGCCTTTCGGCGGGAGCGCGGAAGCGGTACGGCGCGGGGCGGCGTGAGCAGGCCGAAGTGATCGGCTCACAGGGGAACGGGCGCCTCGGAGTTGGGCGCGGGGCCGGACCAAGGGGCTGGTCGGCAGGGCGCGGTGGTGATCACCGGCGGGTGCGTGACGTTAACATCGCCTCACGGGCGCATTCAAGTGCATCCCTCCTGATTCCTTTCTGGTAGGTGGTGGGGCGCAGGTAGTGTGGGGCCGGTTTCCTGGTTTGGACGGGCCGGATTTCGCTGGTAGAGGGCGTGGAAAGCGGGGGTGACCGGCGTGGTGGTGGCGAGGCGCGGGCGCAGGCCGGCGGGCGACGGGGTGCGGCTGACGTTCGAGGTCATCGCCGAGACCCTGCGCGAGCGGATCCGCTCCGGCGGACTGCGGCCGGGTGACGCGCTGCCGACGCAGGCCGTGCTGATGCGGGAGTTCGGGGCAGCGAGCCTGACCGTGCAGAAGGCCATGACCCTGCTGAAGCAGGACGGGTGGGCAGTCTCCCGCCCCGGCAAGGGCGCCTTCGTCGCCCACCCCGACGACGCCGATGACCTCGACAGCCCGGAGGCGACCGCCCCCGTCGGCGGGACGACTGCCCGCGTCGAGGCGTTGGAGCTGGCGCTGGCCGAGGCTGTCCAGCAGATTGCCGACCTTCGTGGCCGCGTAGAGGTTCTGGAGGTGGGCAGCGGCGGGCCGGGTCGCTGACCCGCCGTGCCGGGACGCAGGTCAGGGCTGTGCGTTCAGATTTTCTCTACGAGGTTCAAGGCGGGCCGCGCCCGCCGGAGCTGGCCGAACATTGCCGACTGACCCACCGTCGGGCAAGTAGCCGAGGTCTGCGCGAGGCGCCGGTAGACGGCCGGACCCAGGCGCGAGCTGGGCCCAATCTGGTGTCGCCAGACGCATGTTGTGGGCGTGGAGCCCTCGCGCGTCGCACAGCAAGTTGTCGCCTACGACCGTCCTACGGCCGGATCGCAGGCAAGGGCCGGCCAGGGAGCCGACCTTCCGCCCGTCACGTCAGCTCACCGGGGGCGGTGGCTGGCGTTTACCTCCGGCGGGGAGCGAAGCTCCCGGCCACCTGCTGAGCGGCGGACCCGTTCCCGTCCGGCGTCCGGACGTGCGACTCCTCTGCGGTGACCGCCGCCCGTCGAGGCCGGCCCACCGCCGGGCCGGCGGACGCATGTCAGTCCAGGCGGAAGCGGACTGAGCATCAGGCGACCGGCAGGGCGACCGGGCCGACCACAACCTGGCTGCTGGTGCGTCGGCAAGTTAGCCCGTTGGATATCCCAACGGGCTAACCAACGGGAAGAGGGCCGACCCAGGGGGTCGACCGTCAACGTGCCTCGCCGGGCTCACCATCGGGTGGGTGGATGGCGTCTCCTCCGGCAGGGGAGCGAAGCTCCCGGCCACTCGCCGTCGACCGGATCGCCTCCCGCCCCGGTCCCGCGCTGCCAGACTGACCGACGCACCAGCCCCGCCGCACGCCGGCCGAGGGCCGCCCCGGTAATCGAGCGCCCAGCCGCTGAAAGCCCCCGGACCGCCCACCTGCCCAGGTCGGGGCCCGGGATCGGGCAGGCCGCCGGCCCAAGGTCGCGCCAACAGCTGCGGTGCGGTCGGCGTCGTCGACCAGGTACCAGATGCGGCCGCCGCCGGTGACCTCGTACTGCCAGCGCTCCAGCGTCTGCCCCTTCCAGACCGTAGAGCCGAGCTTGCCCTTGAGGCGATGGTGGCGCTCGGGGTCGTCGGCGGCCCGCGGGGCGGATCGGATCTTGTCGAAGGCGCGACGGAGGTTGCCTGCGGCGTGGCGGGAGAGGTGGTCCCAGCCGTTGGCCGCCTCGGTGTTGGCGAAGCGTAGGTCGAATTCGTCGCCGATCGGGGGTGGGGCCGCGCGGTCACCGCGCTTGGGGCTCACTCGGTGGTCTCGCCTTCGGGTACGGGGACAGGGCCGAGGTCGCCGTCGGGCTCGCGGGTGAGGAAGTCGTGCAGGGCTGGGTCGGCGTAGATCTCGGCACTGTGCCGCCACTGGGCCAGCAGCAGCGCGATGGGAGCCAAGTTCTCCAGCGCAGCAGCCCCGCGGGCAGTGTCCACGAGCTCGCCCAGCATCGCCTCGACGTCGTCCTCCGGGAGGAAGACCGACCAGGGCAGAGCATCAGGCAGGGCCTGGCGCAGTGCGGCGGTGTTCTCGGTACGGACCAGCGCTGCGAGCAGGCGCGCGGTGAAGTCGACCACGGTGGAGTCCTGCTCCAGCTGGTCGGCCCGAATGAGCGCCAGGTCGCCCGCGTCGCGTCGGCGCAGGCGCAGTGCGCGGACCGCGTCCAGACGCCGGGCAGTGGCAGCGGGGTGGTGGAGCAGTTCGCTGAAGGGCACGTCCTCGTAGGCCGTCGTCATGACATCCACAGTAGCTCGGATGTCCTGGCTCGGGTAGCGGATCGCGGTCCGGGCGCTGCTCGACAAGGAAATGATCGCGATCACTGCCGTGCGATCCGAGCGGCAATAGGTCTACACCTCTGACGGCAACGCTGACGGCAACCGGACCCGACACCACCGCACTTCCACGGACGTCAGCGGACTGCCGAATCGCCGTTGACCTGCGAAAACGCAGGTGGGGAGGGTCGCGTAGCACACGTACTATGTGCTGGCGGGCGGCGTCCCGATCTTGGTTCATAATTCCTGTGGACCCGACGGCGAGAACGGCGAGGGGACTCCAGCAGGTGAAGCGACCGTCCATTTGGATCGGCCCGCGGCGCACGCGCTCATTACGATTAGGTCCGGGGACGAAGTTCTAAGCACTGAGCAATTTGGCGGAGTGGGAAATCCGGAGAATGGAGTGTCGACGTTCGATCCGGCGACGCTTTCTCCCACGACGATTAACGTCCGGATTCCGCTGCCTAATCCCGAAGCTGCCATGGCCTATGCCGAGGTTCAGATGGCAAAGACCGCTAGAGGCGTCTATCCAAGCTACGACCTAGAAGATCAGAGCTGCGTCACCTACTGCGCGCAGGTGCTGAGGGCTGGTGGTATTTCCGATATTCCCTTGGATACAAACAGTGCGCTCAGATGGCTAATCAGACGTCATGGGTAGTATTGTGCAGCCGCGGCTGTCACATAGGCCAAGGGTCAGGGAGGTTGGGCATGGCATGGCCGGAGGGATGGGACTGGCTCGATGAGCTGCCCATTTGGGATCCGCCCGAGGAATTGCGTGGGCCGGTGAGGCCCGTCGCGATTAACCTCGCGATCAAGATGCTGTCGTGCGACATTTTGAGCAACGAAGTCCGCGTACTTGTAGGCGGCTTCGTTGCCGAGTATTCGCTGTATAATCTATGGTTCCTTCGCGATGCGAAAGCGTCGGGAAAGGATGCGCGACAGCTGGCTCGGTTTTCTGGTCTTGCTCGCGAGCAAACTCGGCTCGTATATGAGTCTTGGCAGAGATTTCAGGATGCTACTTCGAGTCAGGGTGAACATTCGGAAGTCCGCAAGTCGATCCAGCTGCGAAGTCAAGAACTTTCTGAAGCCCTAAGCCGTGCTGTGGATGTCCTTCGGGACGCCAAGAGTTCGCCGCAGTAGGGTGCCCTGCTTAACCTCGATCTTTCGTGACAGTCCGTCAGGTTCTCTGGCAGGCCGTTTTGGTCATTCGGGCTGATCACGGGCAGGTCTGCGGCCCGGCTGTCGCGTCGGGTGGGCGCCGGGTTCCACGGCTCCGGCCGGGTGGTAACTGCTCGTAGGGACGGGAAGCTGCTGGTCAGCCAGGGTTCGGCAGGACCGTGAGCCGTTGCAAGGCTTCGGTGATTACGTCGGTCCAGGGCCAGCGCTTCGCGAGGCGGAGGATGCGGCGCCGGCCTGTGGTGGCGAGTTGGGCGGCAGCGGAGAACAGCCGCAGCCTCAGGCGCTTGGGTTCCCACAACCGGGCGGAGCCGGTCAGGGCGAGCATCGGCATCCAGGCCAGCAGGTCGAGAGCGATCTGGACGATCTCCAGCCATATGCGGTTCTGCGCGGTGTCGTGGAGAGGCAGGTTGGTAAGGCCGGTGGCGCGGGCGGCGCGGATGCGGTCCTCGGCGCGGGCCCGCTGGCGGTGCCGCAGTTCCAGCGCCGCGATCGCGGCGTCCTGGGTGTTGGTGGCGAACGCCGTCAGGCGCATGCCGTCGGCATCGGTGAAACGCAACTGGGCGCCGGGATGCGGGCGTTTCTTGCGGACGATCAGCCGCATGCCCTGCGGCCAGCCGTCCAGTACATCTCCGGCGAGTTCGGCGACCCAGGCACCGTCACGGATCTCGCCGCCGGGTTCGACGGCCGGCGTCCACACAGAGGCGGGGATCTTCAGCACTGCCTGATGGATCTGCTCGGTGATGGTCATGCCGACCGAGTACGACAGCCACCGGCCGCGCGCGGTGAGCCAGTCGAGGAACGTGTGGGTGCCGCCGGCTGAGTCGGTGCGGATCAGGGTGCGCCGACCGCGCCGGAACTTCTTCGGTAGTTGGGCCAGCGCCATGCGGGTGGTCTCGATGTGGTCGGCGGCGGTGTTGCTGCCTGCCCTGCCCGGCCGCAGCAGCCCGGCGACCGGCTCTCCGGTGCCGCCGCGTCCATGGTCGACGAATGCCATGAGCGGATGATGCCCATAGGTCTTCTTCCAGGTCCGTGTGGCGTCCTCCTTGTCGGAGTGGGCCAGCACCAGCACGCCGTCGATGTCCACGATCACCTGCCCGTCGGCGTTCGGAGCATCGGGCCCGGCCAACTGCCAGATATGGTCGCGGACTTCGGCCCGTGCGGTGCGGACGGCGGCCAGCGCCCCAGAGCCCGCTGCGGCAAGCGTGTCGACCAGGCGGGAGACAGTCGGGTCGGAGGCCACCGGCCCGAAGAGGGCCGGTTCGGCCCGCAGCATCGTGATATCGGCCAGGCAGTCCCCGCCCAGGGCGGTCACGAGCGCAAGGTCCAGCAGGATCTTGCCTGGGTCGTGCACCGCCCGCGGCTTGCACCACGGCGCCAGCGCCGCCGACAACGCAGCATCCACACCGCTCTTGCGGACCGTCTCCACCAGCAGGACCGCACCGGCCTGCGAGACCACCGCACGGCCGTTGCCCTCGACTCGGACAGGCGGGTACGACCCGCTACGCTTCTTCACCCGGGGAGTGCTTCTCTCTTGACGACGACCAGGACCTTCGACAAGCCCTATCGTCCCAGGTCAGAGGCACTCTTCGCTTATTTGATCAACCCTCGGACGGCCCCTACGTGAAAGCCCGAGGTTAATGCTTTTTTGTCTGCGTGCCTCTTGGTTTGGCGACCTGGGGCGTTTCCTCAAGAAAGGCTGTGGCCCCGCCGGTGGGGCCACAGGCATGTCTGACGGCAGTAGTTGACGGCAACGTCAGCGGACGGGTGCTGCACAAGGCGGCGGATCGTCTCCGGCGTCGCCCTCGGCCCGGTCGCCGAGTGCGTGTCCGAGGAGGTCGATGGCCTGGCGTTGGAGGCGGAGGTGGACGTGGGCATAGATGGTGGCGGTTACACCGATGCGAGCTTGGCGGCCTGTTTCCGAGGGGGGAAAGTCCGTCCCGACGGTGCGTCGGACGGCGGCGAGGGCGTTCTTGAAGCTGATGTGCGTCACGGGCAGGCCGGCGCGGTGGGCGGTGTCGGCGGTCAGGTGGTGCAGGGCCTGGTAGACGCAGAGCATGGCCCACAGTTCCTGCTCGATGAGGGCGGGGCTGTTCGAGCGCAGGGTTGCGCTCCGCCCGCCGCGCCGCTCGATCTTGATGTTCTTGTAGATCGTTTCGCTGGTCCACCGGGCGGCGTACAGCTCGGCGAGTTCGTCGGCCGGCGCCTGGGCGGGGTCGAGCAGTGTGGTGATCAGGCAGAACAGCTCGGAGGTCTGTTCGGTGGCGCCGTCCTCGCCGAGGGTGGTCGTGGTGACCGTGTACTCGATGACCCGTACCGGCATCCGCTCGCTCTTGCGCCTGCCGCGCAGTTCGCTCAGATAGGTGCTGTCGGGAAGGACCTCGACCAGCGGGAGGCGGTAGGACTCCGAGACACGCCACAGGAGTTGGGTTCCCGTTGCCGCCGCGGCGGTGCACAGGCCGTACGCCGGGAAGCCCCGGTCGGCCATCAGCAGCATCCCCGGGGCCAAGTGGGGCAGCAGCCTCCGGGCGAGGGTGCGCTCACCGGCCGCGAAGGAGTCGAATCAGCGTCGAAGGCAGCGACCGTGTCCGCTCCTCCCGCGCCCCCGCCTCCTCGACCGCCAGGTCCACCAACTCGGGCGTGAAGGTACGCGTGAGCAGCCCCAACCGCAGCCGCTCCGGGTGGCTCCCGCCAGCAACATGATCACTTGGCACGAGTCCCAGGCTCTACCTGATCAAGATCAACTAATCGAACGAGGTTGGACGCACGCCCGTCACCGTGCAGCTTCCAGCGCACGCCAAGGTCCACGGTGAAGCTTCTCTTTCTCTGTACGTGAAGAACTGTCCGAACCATTGTCAGGGGGACCAGGCGGTCCTACGCTCACACGGTCCCACTCATGAACTGCGTTCACATAGATGATCGGAGCCTTGATGAGTGCACGATCCCGCCTGGCCGCCCTGCTGGCAGCGGCGACCGCCTTCGCGGCCGTCGCGGTCGCCGGCGTACCGGCCGCCTCCGCCCACGCGGCCCCGAACGTCCCCGCGACCGCCGTCCTCGACGGAGCCCGGTTGCAGCAGACCAGACTCCGCCTCGACGATGGGGACCCCGGGCTGCGGAGTGCGCTCAGGAGCCTGACCGCGCGCGCCGACGCCTGGCTGGGCCAGGGGCCGTGGACGGTGGTCGACAAACCGAAGCCCGCGCCCGGCGGGGACGTCCACGACTACCTCAGCCAGGCCCCCTACTGGTGGCCCACGCAGCCGAAGACCGCGGACAACCCCTGGGGCTGCCCCTATGTGCAGCGCGACGGGCAGCGCAACCCCGAGGTCGACAGCGGAACGGACCGCCAGGACGTGGAGAAGGTCTTCGACTCGTCCTACGACCTTTCGCTCGCGTGGTACTACACCGGCAAAAAGCAGTACGCCCAGAAGGCCGCCCAGGTCCTGCGCACCTGGTTCCTCGACCCGGCGACACGGATGAACCCCAACCTGGACCACGGGCAGTTCATCCCGTGCAAGTACGACGGCCGCGCCATCGGCATCATCGACTTCTCGCAGTCCTACACCAGCGTCCTCGACGCGATCGCCCTTCTGAACACCGGCGCTCCGGGCTGGTCCACGGCGGACCGGACCGCGATGCAGCAATGGAACGTCGCCTTCCGTACCTGGCTGACGGACAGCGCCTTCGGCAAGGAGGAGGGCGCCGCCAAGAACAACCACGGCACCTTCTACGACATGCAGCTCGCCGCCCTCGCCTACGCGACCGGCGACAAGGACCTCGCCCGGCGGACCGTCCTCGCCGCGCGCGCCGCGCGCATCGACCCGCAGATCGCGGGGGACGGCAGTCAGCCGCAGGAACTGGCCCGGACGCGCAGCTGGCACTATTCGACCTTCGACCTGGTGGCGTACACCCGGCTCGCGGCCATCGGACGGCATGTCGGCGTGGATCTGTGGTCCTACCAGGGTCCGGACGGGCAGAGCCTGTTCAAGGCCGTCGACTATCTGCTGCCCGCCGCCACCGGTGCCGCGTCCTGGAGCCATCCGGAGCTGGAGTTCTACCGCTACGCGGCGACGGACGTCGTGCACGCGGCCGCGGACGCGGGCGACGCCCGGGCCGCGCAGGCCGTCCACCTGCTTCAGGCCCCGCCCGGCGGTGATCTGTGGGCCCTGCGTCCCGCCGCCGAGCAACTGGATTCCATCGCGGGCTGAGACCGCCGGGGGAGAGGCGCGTCGCGGGCGGGCTCCTGGAGAGTAGGCGGCTGAGCAACCGCTTACCATGGGTCTGTTCCAGCGCCGCACTGTCGCGAGCGCCTCTCCAGACCCTGTCGAGGAGCCCCGCCCGTGACCGCCGAAGTCCAGCCCGCGCCGGTCGAGTCCGCGCCCGTACCGTCGTACGGCCGGCTGATCCCCGTCACCGTCCACTTCGACGACCTGGACGCACTCGGGCTGCTCCACAACGCCCGCTATCCGGTCCTGGTCGAGCGGGCCTGGGCGGCGCTGTGGCACGAGCGGGGCTTCGGCTTCGAGGGCGACTGGCAGGCGGCGGGCGACTTCTGTAACGCCGTCAAGGAGCTGCGGATCAGTTACGAGACCCCGGTGAGCAAGCCGGGCGCGTACGCCGTGCACCTGTGGCTGGAGCGGCTCGGGACCACCGGCCTCACCTACGGGTTCCGGTTCTGCTCGGCCGACGGAGCGGTGACGTACGCGCACGGCACCCGGGTCCTCGTCCGGCTCGACGCGGCGACGCTGCGCCCCACGTCGTGGAGCGAGCGGTTCAGGGCCGTGGGCCGGGAACTGCTGCGTCCGGCCGGCTGATCCTCGGACGGTCCCGGTCGCCCGCGCGCAGCACCCCCGCGAACGCGGCGAGTCCGCAGGCCAGCACCGTCACCAGGCCGAACGACACCACGAGGCTGGTCGCCTGGGCCAGTCCGCCGATCGCGCTCGGCGCCACCAGCCCCGAGGTGTAGGTGATGGTCGCGACGCCGGCGATCGCCTGGCTGGGGTTCGGTCCGCTGCGCCCCGCCGCCGCGAAGCACAGGGGGACGACCACCGCGATGCCGAGGCCCATCAGCGCGAACCCGGCCATCGCCACCGCCGGATGGCGCGCGCTCACGATCAGCAGGCCCCCGAGGACGGCCAGGACGCCGCTCGCCCGCACCGTGCGCACCGAGCCGAAACGGTCCACCACCTTGTCACCCGCGATCCGGGCGACGGCCATGGTGAGGGTGAAGCCCGTCGTGCACGCGGCGGCGAGCCCGGCGGAGGTGTCCAGCTGGTGCCGTAGATACACGGCGGACCAGTCCAGGCTCGCGCCCTCCGCGAACACCGCGCAGAACCCGATGGCACCGATCAGCAGCGCCGACTTCGGCGGCAGCGCGAACCGGGGCGGCGGCTCCTCGTCCTCCGTGGGCCGAAGGTCGAGCACCCAGGTGCAGGCGACCAGCCCCAGCACAGTCAGTACGGCGGACGCCAGGGCGTGATGCACCCGGGCGTCCGAGCCGAGGTGCGCGGCGAGCGTGCCGGCCGCCGAGCCCAACAGGGCGCCCGCGCTCCACATGCCGTGCAGTCCGGACATGATCGACCGGCCCAGCCGGTTCTCGACCTCCACGCCGAGGGCGTTCATCGCGACGTCCGATGTGCCCGCCGCGGCGCCGTAGACGAACAGCGCCGGGCACAGGGTGAGCAGGTTCGGGGCGAGGGACGGCAGGACCAGGGAGAGCGTCCACAGGGCGAGCAGGCCGCGCAGGGCCGTGCGGGCGCCGAAGCGATGGGTGATGCCCCCCGCGAGCGGCATGGCGACGGACGCGCCGAGCGCGGGGAACGCCAGCGCCAGTCCCAGCTGGCCGGCGCTGACCGAGGCGTGGTCCTGGATCCATGGCACCCGGGTCGCGAACGAGCCGGTGACGGCGCCGTGCACGGCGAACACGGCGGCCACGGCATACCGGGCGCGCCTCACCTCGCGCTGCGTGGAACCCCTGTCGGTCATCACGCTCATTCTCGGGCCCCTCCCAAGGTGTCCGCCCCGCTGCGGGCGTAAACTATCAGGAACCCTGCCTGATAGATAGGGCGGGGAAAGGAGCCGCCCCTCGAACGGCCCCGTCGACCTGGAAGGATCCCGGCATGCCCGCATCCCCGAGCACCGCCCGGGCCATCAACGACCGGCTCGCCCTGCGTCTGCTGCAACAGGAAGGCCCCTTGACGGCCGGGCAGTTGAAGCAGCTCACCGGACTGTCCCGGCCCACGGTCGCCGACCTCGTCGAACGGCTGGCCGCGGCGGGACTGATCACGGTGGTGGGGGAGTCGGGCGAGCAGCGGCGCGGTCCGAACGCGCGGCTGTACGGGATCGTCGCCGACCGTGCCCATCTCGCGGCCCTCGACGTGCGCACCGGCGGCGTCTCCGTCCTCGTGTCCGATCTGCTCGGCGGAGTCCTCGCCGAGGCGTCGGCGCCCATCGGCGGCGACACCGGGACGGGGCCCGCGGTCGAACAGGCCGTGGCGCTGGTGGAACGCGCCGTGAAGGAGGCCGGTGCCGCATCGCTGCACACGATCGGGATCGGGGCACCCGGACTGATCGACCCCGCCACCGGGGAACTGCGTGATTCCACCGGGCTGCCCGAATGGCACCGCCGTCTGGTCACCGCGCTCCAGGAGCGGCTGCCCGCGCGCGTGCTCGTGGAGAACGAGACCAACCTCGCCGCGCTGGCCGAGCAGTGTGAGGGCGCCGCGCGGGACCGTGACACCTTCGTGCTGCTGTGGCTGGGGCACGGCACCGGTGCGGCCGTGGTGCTGGACGGCGCCCTGCGCCGCGGCGCCTCGGGCGGCACCGGCGAGATCGGCTTCCTGCCGGTGCCGGGCACCGCGACGCTGCCGTCGGCGTCGGGCTGCGAGGGGGGCTTCCACTCCCTGGTGGGAGCGGCGGCCATCGCTGAACTGGCTGGTCTCCACGGGATGGTGACGCAGGGTCAGGCGGACGGCCCGGCTGCGGCCGCACTGGTCGGCTGGGCCGTACGGGCGGTGGAGGGCCGGGAAGCCGGGGCCGGTCGGGGTGCCGGTGACAGCCACGGTGCCGGGGGCGGCCGGGGTGCCGGGGCCGGTCAGGGTGTCGGGGCAGGCCAGGACGCCGGTCCCGGCCGGGCCGCCGCCGCCGCGGGCGAGGCTGCCGGAGCAGGCCCGCACGCCGCCCCGCACGCCACCCCGGACGAGCACTCCGCGTCCGGCTTCCTCGACGCCCTCGCCGACCGTCTCGCCATCGGCGCCGCGTCCGTCACCGCCGTCCTCGACCCCGGCTGTGTGGTGCTCGGCGGCGAGGTCGGACAGGCGGGCGGGCAGGCGCTCGCCGGGCGGGTGCAGGAGCGGCTCGCCCGCATGTCGCCGCTGCCGACCGAGGTGCGGGCGAGTGTGCTGGGCGGCGGCGCGGTCCTGCGCGGTGCGCTGCTGACCGCGCGGGACGGCGCGCAGGACGACCTCTTCGCGCCCCCGGCGCGCTGACCGGAGCCGCGGCGCCGCGACCGCCCCGCCGGTCAGCGCGCCGTCGACCCGCCCCCGTACCGCGCCGCCAGGTGTTCCTCGAACGTGCCCTTGCCCACCGCGTTCCCGGGGGTCAGCTGGCCACCGGCGCGCAGTGCGCGGAGGGCCTGGCCCGGGACCGGCACGGTCACGACCGGGCGACGGCGGCCCGTCGCCCGCAGCCAGGCACGGGCGAGGTCCGGGAGCGTCCGCACCTCGGGGCCGCCCATGTCCTCGACCCGCCCGGCCGGCCCGTTCGCCGCCAGCTCCGCCAGCCGGTCCGCCACCTCCGCCACCGCGATGGGCTGGTCGCTCACCCCCGCCGGAAGCATCAGCACCGGCAGCCTGCCCATGGCCTCGAGCAGCCGTACGAGCAGATCATGGAACTGGGTCGCGCGCAGGATCGTCCAGCCCAGGCCCGACTCCTGGATCTGCCGCTCGACGGCGTGCTTGGCCTTGTAGTAGCCGATCGGCACCGCGTCCACCCCCACGATCGAGATGTACACGAGATGGGCCACGCCCGCCCGGCGCGCGGCCTCGATCAGATGGGCGGCGGCCCGTTCGTCGCCCCCGCGGGGCGTGCTCGCGCAGTGCACCACGGTGTCGACGCCCGTGACGGCCGCCTCCAGACCGCTGCCACCCCGGATCAGATCGACGGCGTAGGGCTGCGTGTGCCGGGCGAGCACCCGCACCTCGTGGCCGTCCGCCCGCAGCCGTTCGGTGACGAGCCGGCCGAGGGTTCCGGTACCGCCGGTCACCAGGATCGTGGTCATGCCGTTGCGTCCCTTCACGCGGGGGCGCTCCCTCCTGGAACGCCCCTTCGCCGCTATGACCGGACGGCACCCGCCGAATGTGACAGCCTCACAGGCGGCCGAGCTGCCGCTCCACGAACGCCAGTTTGTCCGGGTTCACCACCGCCCGCACCCGGGCGACCAGCCCGCCGCGGACCTCGATCGCGACGACCCCGACGATCCGGTCGCCGTCCCGGGCCACCAGCCCCGCCGCACCGTTGACCTCCTCGACCGTGAACCCGACGTGTGCGAAGAAGCGCCGGAATCCGCCCGCCAGGAACCGGACGACCTTCTCGCGCCCCTCGATCGGCCGCCGGGCCGCGCTGACCTTGCCGCCTCCGTCGCCCCACCAGGTCACGTCCGCCGCGAGCAGCGTCTCCAGACCGGCCAGATCACCGTCCCGGGCCGCCGTCAGGAACGACTCCACGAGCCGATCCCGGCGCTCGGGTTCCGCCTCGAACCGCGTGTCGTCGGCGGTCAGCCGAAGCGCCGCCCTGCGGTACAGCTGGCGGCAGTTGGCCTCCCCGAGGTCCAGCACCTCCGCGATCTGCCGGTAGCCGTACGCGAACGCCTCGCGCAGGACGTACACCGCCCGCTCGGCGGGGGTGAGCCGCTCCAGGAGGACCAGGAGGGCGTACGAGACGGCATCGCGCTGTTCGGCCGACTCCAGCGGTCCGAGTGTGCCGTCCGAGGTGACCACGGGCTCCGGCAGCCAGGGCCCGGGGTACACCTCGCGCCGGGCGCGGGCCGAGGTGAGCCGGGTGAGACAGAGGTTCGTGACGACCTTGGCGAGCCAGGCTCCGGGCCGTTCCACGGCCTCCCGGTCGGTCGCGCTCCAGCGCAGATACGCGTCCTGCACCGTGTCCTCCGCCTCCTGGGCGGACCCCAGCATCCGGTAGGCGAGGCCGAACAGGCGTGGGCGGTGGCTCTCGAACTCGTCGGCGTGCGGCGTCACGCCGACAGCCTCCCAGACGCCCGGGTGGGAGCCCGGCGGCGGGGCAAGGGCCTCCGTCACCGCCGCCGGGCCGTTCAGGGACGGCGCGCCGCGCCGGGACCGCCGACACTAAAAGGACTAGACCAGGACCGTCAATAGGTATGGACCACTTGTCAAGTGCCGTTGACCGAACGGGTGTTGTCCGGGATGCGAGAGAGCCGGTGCGGCCCCGTCGTGCGAGGTGGGGCCCGCTCGGCGGATCCCGGAAGTCCAGCATGTGAACATGTGAGACACTGCACAACGGTTCACCCGCATGGCCGCGCATCGGGCGTGGCACACTGGGCCTGTACCAAAAGCAGCGCACTCCGGGGTCGGTGAAAGTCCGAACCGGCGGTTACAGTCCGCGACCCGGTCGCTTCCAGCGATCGGTTGACCAGGTGAAATTCCTGGACCGACGGTTAAAGTCCGGATGGGAGGCAGTGCGCGGCGGGCGGGCAGCCATGCCGCCGCCGTACCGGCTCGTCCTCAGGGCGGGTTCTGTCCGGCGTCGTCCCGGTGTCCTCGCCCGTATCTGCTGTCGTCATCGACAGGCCCCGGAGTCCGTGCCCTACTGAGGCAGGAGGACCCGGGAAGTGTTCACCGGAATCGTCGAAGAGCTGGGTGAGGTCACCGCCGTAGAGAATCTCGGCGACTCCTCCCGCTTCCGGCTCCGCGGACCCGTCGTCACCGAGGGAGCCAGGCACGGCGACTCCATCGCCGTCAACGGTGTCTGTCTCACCGTCGTGGAGCACGAGGGCGACGAGTTCACCGCCGACGTCATGGCGGAGACCCTGAACCGCTCCAGCCTCGGCGCCCTCACGGTCGGCTCCCGGGTCAACCTCGAACGCCCCACCGCCGTCGGCGCGCGCCTCGGCGGGCACATCGTGCAGGGCCACGTCGACGGCACCGGTACGGTGCTGGAGCGCAAGCCCTCCGAGAACTGGGAGATCGTCAAGGTCGCGCTGCCCGCGGAGCTTTCGCGCTACGTCGTCGAGAAGGGCTCCGTCACCGTCGACGGCATCAGCCTCACCGTCGTCGACGCGGGGCCCGACCACTTCACCGTCAGCCTCATCCCCACCACCCTCGCCCTGACCACGCTCGGCCACAAGCAGCCCGGCGACCCGGTCAACCTGGAGGTCGACGTCGTCGCCAAGTACGTCGAGCGGCTGCTGGAGAACGGGGCCACCCGGTGAACTGGCTCAACTCCGAGGCCTTCGTCCTCTTCGGCCAGCACATCAAGTGGTCGGACATGATCGGCAACGTCGTCGGTCTGGTCGCCCTGGTGTTCGGCTGGCGGCGCTCGATATGGAGCTGGCCGACCCAGTTCCTGTCCGGACTCATCCTCTTCGCGGCCTTCGCGACCGCCCATCTGTCCGGCAGCGCCGGCAAGCAGATCGTGGTCATGGTCGTCGCCGTCTACGGCTGGTGGCGGTGGAACCGCGGCAAGGGCCAGGCGGACGACGGCCACATCACCGTACGGTTCGCCACCTGGCGGGAGCGCGCCGCCCTGGCCGGCGCCGCGGCCGTGGGCACGCTCGCCGTGGCGGGCCTGTTCACCGCCGTCCCGTCGCTGTCGTGGGACCCCTGGCCCGACGCCTACATCTTCGTCGGCACCGTCGTCGCCATGTACGCCCAGGCGCGCGGCATGGTCGAGTTCTGGTTCGCCTGGCTGCTCGTCGACGCCGTCGGCGTCCCGCTCAACTTCGCGAACGGCTTCGCCTTCTCCGGATTCGTCTACGTCCTCTACGGCGCGCTCGTCCTGTGGGGCATGCGCGACTGGTGGCAGCGCTCCCGCAAGGCCGCGCGGCCCGTGCTGGAAGGAGCCCACACATGACGACCGCGCCGGTCCTGTACCGCATGGATGACATCGAGGACTTCGCGCTCGACCCCGTCGAGCAGGCCATCGCCGACATCGCGGCCGGCCGCCCGGTCGTGGTCATCGACGACGAGGACCGGGAGAACGAGGGCGACCTCGTCATCGCCGCCGAGAAGGCCACCCCCGAGATCGTCGCCTTCATGATGAGCGAGTGCCGCGGCCTGATCTGCGCCCCCATGGAGGGCGACGAACTGGACCGCCTCGAACTCCCCCAGATGGTGGACCACAACACCGAGTCGATGCGCACCGCGTTCACCGTGTCCGTCGACGCGACCGGCGCTCACGGCGTGACCACCGGGATCTCCGCCGCGGACCGCGCCACCACCCTGCGGCTGCTCGCCGGGGGAGAGGCGGGCCCCGGCGACTTCGTCCGCCCCGGCCATGTCTTCCCGCTGCGCGCCAGGCCCGGCGGTGTCCTCGTCCGCAACGGCCACACGGAGGCCGCCGTCGACCTCGCCCGGCTCGCGGGGCTGCGCCCCGCCGGTGTGATCGTGGAGATCGCCGGTGAGGACGGCCACATGCTGCGCCTGCCGGAACTCGTCCCGTTCGCCCGCAAGCACGGCCTGACGATCATCTCCATCGAGGACCTGATCACCTACCGCCGTGCCGCCGAGCCCACCGTCCGCCGCGAGGCCGAGGTCAGCCTGCCGACCGCCTTCGGCACCTTCACGGCGTTCGGCTACCGGTCGACCGCCGACGGCGTCGAGCACGTGGCCCTCGTCCACGGCGAGCTCGGCGACGGCGAGGACGTGCTGGTCCGCGTGCACTCCGAGTGCCTCACCGGCGACGTCTTCCGCTCCCTGCGCTGCGACTGCGGCCCCCAGTTGGAGGCATCCCTGGAACGTATCCAGGCCGAGGGCCGGGGCGTGGTGGTCTATCTGCGCGGCCACGAGGGACGCGGCATCGGGCTGATGTCCAAGCTGCGCGCCTACGAACTCCAGGAGCGCGGCCGCGACACGCTGGACGCCAACCTGGAACTGGGCCTGCCCGCCGACGCCCGTGACTACGCCGCCGGCGCCCAGATCCTGGCGGACCTCGGCGTGCGCAGCCTGCGGCTGATGACCAACAACCCCGACAAGACCGAGGCGTTGGCCCGGCACGGCCTCAAGGTCATCGAGCGGGAGCCGATGCCCGTGCAGGCAGGCGAACACAACCTCCGTTACCTGCGCACCAAGCGGGACCGGATGGGGCACGACCTGCCCTGGCTGGACACGACCGCCGTGTCCGCCTGCGGCAACCAGTAAGAGAGCACTGAGGAGAGACGTGAGCGGCAAGGGTGCACCGGAGCTGTCCGTACGCAACGTGAGCGACCTGCGGGTCGGCGTGATCGCGGCACAGTGGCACGACAAGGTGATGGACGGTCTGGTCGACGGGGCCCTGCGCGCCCTGCGCGACCTGGGGATCGACGAGCCGACACTGCTGCGGGTCCCCGGCAGCTTCGAGCTGCCGGTCGCCGCCAAGGTGCTCGCGGACCGGGGCTACGACGCCATCGTCGCCCTCGGGGTCGTCATCCGTGGCGGCACGCCCCACTTCGACTACGTGTGTCAGGGCGTCACCCAGGGCCTCACCCAGGTGTCCGTGGAGAGCGGTGTCCCGGTCGGCTTCGGTGTGCTGACCTGTGACACCGAGGAGCAGGCCCTGGACCGCGCCGGTCTGGAGGGTTCCCGCGAGGACAAGGGCCACGAGGCCGTGACGGCGGCGGTGGCGACCGCCGCGACGCTCCGCTCGGTGTCCGAGCCCTGGCGCTGAGACAGCGCCCGGAGCGCGTAGGGTTAGCACCACCATGTCCAAGAAGACGTTCGAGGAGCTCTTCACCGAGCTCCAGCACAAGGCCGCCCACGGCGATCCCGCCACCTCCCGCACCGCCGAGCTGGTCGGCAAGGGCGTCCATGCCATCGGCAAGAAGGTCGTCGAGGAGGCCGCCGAGGTCTGGATGGCCGCCGAGTACGAGGGCAAGGAGGCGGCCGCCGAGGAGATCTCCCAGTTGCTGTACCACGTCCAGGTGATGATGGTGGCGCGCGGAATCTCCCTGGACGACGTCTACGCCCACCTCTGACCAGCCCGCACACAGTTCCGTACGAACGAACGAGCAAAGGAAGCCGACCTCATGCTGCGCATCGCCGTCCCCAACAAGGGTTCACTGTCCGGCCCTGCGGCGGAGATGCTGCATGAGGCCGGCTACCAGCAGCGCCGGGAGTCCAAGGAACTGAGGATCGTCGACCCGGAGAACGAGGTCGAGTTCTTCTACCTCCGCCCCCGCGACATCGCGATCTACGTCTCCTCCGGCCGTCTCGACATCGGCATCACCGGGCGGGACCTGCTCATCGACTCCGGCGCCAACGCCGAGGAGATCCTTCCGCTCGGCTTCGCCCGCTCGACCTTCCGCTTCGCCACCAAGCCCGGCACCGCGAACGGCGTCGAGGACCTCACGGGCATGACGGTCGCCACCTCCTACGAGGGCATCGTCGCCAAGCACCTCGCGGACAAGGGCATCGACGCCTCCGTCGTCCACCTGGACGGTGCCGTCGAGACCGCCATCGAGCTCGGTGTCGCCGAGGTCATCGCGGACGTCGTCGAGACCGGTACCTCGCTGCGCAACGCGGGCCTGGAGGTCGTCGGCGAGCCGATCATGAAGTCCGAGGCGGTCGTCGTCCGCCGTACCGGCGCCGACGGCGAGGAACCCAAGGTCCAGCAGTTCCTGCGCCGCCTCCAGGGCGTCCTGGTGGCCCGGACGTACGTGATGATGGACTACGACTGCCGGGTCGAGCAGTTGGAGAAGGCCGTCGCCCTGACTCCGGGCCTGGAGTCCCCGACCGTCTCCCCGCTGCACAACGAGGGATGGGTCGCCGTCCGCGCCATGGTCCCGGCCAAGGAGGCCCAGCGGATCATGGACGATCTGTACGCGATCGGCGCCCGGGCCATCCTGACCACGGCGATCCACGCCTGCCGTCTGTGAGGGATCGCACAGCCATGTCGGACCTGCCGCACCCGCCCGCCCTCCCCGTGACCTTCCGGCCCTCCCGCACCCGGGCCGTGCTGCTCACGGCGGGGATCGCCCTGTTCGTCGTCATCACCACCGTCGCCCTGCTGCTGGAGACGCTCACCGCCGGGGAACGGCTCAGCTTCGTCCTCACCGCGGCCCTGCTCGGCGGCGTCCTGCTGCTGCTCTCCCGGCCCAAGGTCGTCGCCGACGAATCCGGGGTCACCGTCGTCAACATCGCCAGCCGGCGCCGTCTGGCCTGGGCGGAGATCCTCCAGGTCAACCTCCGTCCGGGTGACCCCTGGGTGTTCCTCAACCTGAGCGACGGCACCAGCCTGCCCGCTCTCGGCATCCAGCCGGGCATCGCCAAGCAGCGGGCGATCGAGGACGCGCGCACGCTGCGCGCGCTCGCCGAGGCCCGTTCCTCGGCCGGTGCCGAGCGACATCAGAGCTGACTCCGAGCCGCCCTCCGCGACACATGCGACGGAATCTTTACTAATCTGGTGGCGGAGGCGTTTGTGTTGCGTCTTCGCCCCTGAGGTTCCGCCCGGTGCTCAGGGGCTCCTGCTACCCGAGGAGTGACTCCCTCCGGCGATGGACGGATCGTCCTGTAGTACCTGCGCCGCCCCCTGCCGACATAGCGCGGACCGAACCCATGCGGTCCGCGTCGACATGGAGGCGGCCGCCTCATGACCCTCACGCTGCTGCTCCTCGGGGCGGCATTTCTGCTCATCCTGGCCAACGGATTCTTCGTCGCGGCCGAGTTCGGACTGGTCACGGTCGAACGGGCCGACGCCGAGAAGGCCGCGAACGCGGGTGACCGACGGGCCCGTACGGTCGTCGAGTCGCTCAGGGAGCTGTCCTTCCAGCTCTCCGGCACCCAGCTCGGCATCACCATCACCTCGCTCCTTGTCGGCATGCTCGCCGAACCGGCGCTCAGCCAGGTGCTGCGCGGCCCCCTCCGTCTGATCCACCTCCCCGAGGGCGCGACGGACGGCATCGCCGTGGTCGTCGGCATGCTGCTCGCGTCCGCCGCCCAGATGGTGATCGGCGAGCTGGTACCCAAGAACTGGGCGGTGTCCCGGCCGCTTCAGGTCGCCCGCTTCGTCGCGGCCCCGCAACACCTGTTCTCCCGGCTGTTCCGGCCCGTCATCGCGGCCCTCAACGCGGTCGCCAACCGGCTGGTGCGCGCGCTCGGCGTCGAGCCCGCCGTGGAGCTGGCCTCCGCCCGCACGCCCGGCGAGCTGGTGTCCCTGGCCCGGCACTCGGCGCAGGCCGGAGCGCTGGAACAGGACACGGCCGACCTGTTCGTGCGGACGCTGTCCCTCGGCGAGCTGACCGCGCAGCACGTGATGACCCCCCGGGTCAAGGTGAGCGCGCTGCAGTCGACCGCCACGGCGGGTGACGTGGTCAATCTGACCCGGGCCACCGGACTGTCCCGTTTCCCCGTCTACCGAGAGAAGATCGACGAGGTCGTCGGCATGGTGCACCTCAAGGACGCCCTCGCGGTGCCGTCACACGACCGGCTGCGCACGCCCGTGGTCAGCATCGCCCAGACGCCGCTGCTCGTCCCCGAGACACTGCCCGTACAGCCCCTGCTGGAGCTGTTGCGCAGCCAGCAGCCGATCGCGGTCGTCGTCGACGAGTACGGCGGCACGGCGGGTGTCGTCACCCTGGAGGACATCGTCGAGGAACTCGTCGGCGAGGTGCGCGACGAGCACGACGTACAGGACCTGCCCGAACTCGCCGCCGTGCCGCCCGAGGACGGGCGCCCGGCCTGGGATGCCGACGGCAGCTGCCGGGTGGACACTCTCCAGCGGATAGGCCTGGACGTGCCGGAGGGACCCTACGAGACCGTCGCCGGGCTCGTCGCCGATCTGCTCGGCCGGATCCCGGCACCCGGGGACCGGGCCGAGCTGCCCGGCTGGCGGCTCACGGTGCGCGAGGTGGAGCACTACCGCGCCGAGCGGGTCAGGCTCGTGAAGCTCGCGGACGCCCCCGCACCGGCCGCGGAGGCGGTGCGATGAGCCTGCTCCAGCTCCTGTTCGCCGCGCTGCTGGTGTTCGTGAACGGGTTCTTCGTCGGCGCCGAGTTCGCGCTCGTGTCCGTGCGGCGCAGCCAGATCGAGCCGCTCGGCACCGCACGGTCCCGGCAGGTGCTCTACGGTCTCGAACGGCTCCCGCAGATGATGGCCGCGGCCCAGTTCGGCATCACCGTCTGCTCGCTGACGCTGGGCGCGGTCGCCGAGCCGACGGTGGCCCATCTGCTTGAACCGGTGTTCGAGGCCGCGCATCTGCCCGACGGGATGGTCCATCCGCTCGGCTATGTGCTCGCGCTCGCCGCCGTCGTCTTCTTCCACCTGGTGATCGGCGAGATGGTGCCGAAGAACCTGGCGATGGCGGCGCCCGAGAAGGCCGCGCTGTGGCTGAGCCCGGGACTGGTGGCGTTCGCACGGCTGTGCCGGCCGGTGACGGTCGCGCTGAGCGCCTGCGCCCGGATGATCCTGAAGCTGTTCCGGGTCGAGCCGAAGGACGAGGTCGAGGCCGTCTTCACCAGCGAGCAGCTCAACCAGCTCGTGGAGGACTCCGGCCAGGCGGGACTGCTCGACCCCGAGGAGCAGGAGCGGCTGGAGGACGCGCTGGAGCTGGGCTCCCGCCCGGTGACCGACGTGCTCCTCGATCCGGCGCTGCTGGTGACGGTGGAGCCCACGGTGACCCCGGGCGAGGTGGTGGCGCTCACGGCGCGCACCGGGTACTCCCGGTTCCCGGTGGTCGCCCGGAACGGTGGCTTCATGGGCTATCTGCACGTCAAGGACGTCCTCGACCTGGAGGAGTCCGAGCGGGCGGTGCCGCAGCAGCTGTGGCGCCCGATGATCACGCTCGCGGCGGAGCTGCCGCTCGACGACGCGCTCACGGTGATGCGGCGGGCCGCCACCCACCTCGCGGCGGTGGCCGACGGCTCCGGCCGGGTGCTCGGCCTGGTCGCCCTGGAGGACGTCCTGGAGCTCCTGGTGGGCGAGGTCCGGGATCCGGCCCACCGGGAGGCCCCGCCCCAGCCGCGCATGCCGGAGGAGAGGGAAGCGGTGGCCGGCTGACGCGGCGGTACCCAGCCGCAGCCGGTATGGTTCCCCGCGCCCCGACCGGGGCGCGGGGAACCGCGTGGTCAACCGCGGACGCCGTTCACAGACCCGGGGGATCGTGCGGCCCGCGCCCGGACAGGACCTCCCCGTACGCCTGCATCAGATCCGGCAGCCGCAATGTCGACAGGTCGTCCCGCGTGGGAATCCCGGGATACCCGCTCAGCCGGAGGTCCCGGTACGCGCAGCTCTTCTCGTACAGCGTGCGCAGGAACCGCCCGTTGCCGAGTTCGTCGATCCACCCCTGGTCCACGACATGACCGGCGATGGAGCGCAGCTCGTCCAGGGCCTCCTCGTCCCAGACGTCGCCGTTCTCGGCGGCCAGGACCTCGCCGATCGCGGTCAGCTCCAGGGGCCGGTAGGAGGGGAAGTCGACGCGAGTGGTGAAGCGGGAGGACAGGCCGGGGTTGGCGGCCAGCAGGCGGTCCATGCCCTCGGGGTAACCGGCGAGGATCACCACCAGGTGGTCGCGGTTGTCCTCCGCGCGCTTCAGCAGCACCTGCAGGGCCTCGTCGCCGTACGCGTCGCCCTTGCCGTAGCCCGAGTTGGACAGCGAGTACGCCTCGTCCACGAACAGCACGCCGCCGATCGCCGAGTCGATCAGCTCGTTGGCCTTCACCGCGGTCTGGCCCAGGTACTCGCCGACCAGGTCCGCCCGCTGGGCCTCCACGAGGTGGTCGCCGCCGAGCAGGCCGAGTGCGTAGAAGACCCGGCCGAGGATGCGCGCCACCGTGGTCTTGCCGGTGCCCGAGGGACCCGAGAAGACGAAGTGGCGCTTGGGCGGCTGTACGGGTAAGCCCTGGCCCGCCCGCAGCCGCGCCATGTTGAGCTGCGCCGAGAGGGCCTTCACCTGGCGCTTGACCGGCTCCAGACCGACCATCCGCTCCAGCTCGGCCAGTGCCTCCTCCAGCAGCGCCGGATCCGTCGGGCCCGTCGGCAGCGGCGGCGCCGCCGGCGTGGCCTTCTCCCGCACGAGGTCGTTCTGCGCCGGCAGCGCGCCCGTCGGCGGGGGGTCCGGCTCGGACAGCTTCACCTCCCGGCTCTCGGTACCGAAGAGCGGATCGAGACCGTCCGGCCCGTCCAGCACATCGCCGCCCCCGGCGAGTGCCACCGTCGTGAGGTCGGCCGACTCGTCGTACCCGTCGCCCTCGGCGATCGCGGCGAGCCGCGCGGAGGTGTCCATGAACGCCGGGTCGACCCGGTGCACCGCCCGGTACAGGGGCAGGGCGGCCGCCGAACGGCCCGTGCCCTCGTGCGCCCGGGCCAGCCAGTACCGCAGCTCCTTGCGCTGCGGCTGCTCGCTGCGGCAGCGCATCAGCGCGGCGGACAGCAGCGGCTCGGCCTGTCCGTACATCTCCAGGCGGACCCGGGCCATCCCGCCGAACAGTCCGGCCTCGATCCCCAGCATCGGGTCGTCGATCAGCGGATCGGTGTGCCGGACGAGCTGCTCCCAGTCCTTGACGAGGTAGGCGCGGCAGGCGTGCAGAAAGCGGACCTGGGCGTCGGTGTCGACGGGCGGCAGCCCGGCCAGCGCCCGGTCCAGCTCCGGGACATGGCGGCCGTCCAGCCAGTGCGAGGCGTGCGCGAGCAGCAGGTCCCGCGGGCTCTCCAGCACCGGCTGCACCCACCAGCCGAGCCAGTACCAGGAGTTGAGGTTCCGCCGGTGCCGCGCCCGCTGTTCCCCGAAGCGGTCGCGATGGCGGAACATCCGCAGCAGCGCGGTCGTCGTGTCCACACGCAGCGCGTGCAGCCCGAGCCAGCCGTCGGCCATCCCGGGATCCATCCGGACCGCCGTGCGGAACTCCTCCTCCGCCTGCGGATAGGCGCCCATGGTGTAGGCGTCGACACCTCGCAGCCAGGCGAGGTCGGCCGGAGCCTCGGGGCCCCGCGTGCCGAAGTCCATCACGTCCCCCACAAACCGTGCCCCCGTTGGTTCACCGCCGGGCCCGTGCCCGCCGGCCGCCGTGCTCGAACCGCTGTGCCGCGCACCGGAGTTGGAACGGTGCGCGAAGCGGCAGTCCGAAGGTCGCACCGAGAGGCATCGTACCTGCGGGGGAGCGGCGCACCGAAGGGTGCCGCACGAGGCGCTTGGCGAGGTGGAGACACAGGGGTGCACCGCGGATGGTGACCGAGGGTGAGCAGATCGTTCCTCGCGGCGCACCACAAGGGTGTTCAGGGCAGAACGAAGCCCCCGGTCACGGGGGAACAACCGGGGGCTTCGCGTACAGGGGCGGCTTCGAAACCGCACATTGAGAACGTAAGTCCTGTCCCGCCCCCGGGTCAAGCCGACCTGAAGCACTCAAGGAAGTTCGTCCGCAAGGGTCTTCACAAGTTCAGCACAACGACGTGGGTCCGTCACTGTGGGTGATCTCGTGGTCCGGACCAGGGGTCCCGGCGGGCCCGCGCACCACCTGATAGCCCATCGGCCTCTGGTGCACCAGGAGATCGGCGAACGGCCGCGACGGATCCTCGGCGAAGTGCCGCCGCTCCGCGGCCACCCATGCGGCCCAGAACGCGCTCTGCTCCTCGCCGTCCCGGGACCGCCCGCGTTCCCACGCCTCCTCGCGCGGCATCTCCATCCACAGCAGCCGCGCCAGATACGGGCGCAGGGCGCGGCGTCCCGCGCCGACCCCCTCGACGAGGACCACCGGGGCGGGTGGCAGCGGGCGGGCGGGGGCGAAGCCGCGGGTGCGCCACTCGTAGGGCCGGTAGTGCGCGGTCTCGCCGCGGCCGAGCGGGGTGATCACCTCGCGCAGCAGCCGGTCCGTCCAGGCGAACAGCTCCTCGTGGGTGGCGATGTCGTCGAGGTGCAGCACCGGCGCCCCGTCGAGCGCAGCCGCCAACTGCCCGGTGAACGTGGACTTCCCGGAGCCGGCGTGCCCGTCGACGCCGATGAGGCGGACGGGGCCGCAGGACGGCGGCAGCCGTCGCAGACGGGAGGCGAGCGTGTGAATGGCGGTTCCTGGAGGGGCAGGGGCAGGGCCCTGGAAGGGCGCGGGCGGGGCATTTTCGAGGGGTCATCCTACGCGACCGTGCCAGGGTCCCATGCCAGGGGAATCGGTGCCGCATCGAACTGTTCATTGATCAATCACCGGTGCGGTCCGGGGGCAGGAATGGGCATTCCAGATGTGCCACGCGGTGAGTAAGGTGCTGGTGCGCAACCGCCGGTGTCGGTACGGGGACGGACAGGGGAGCATGGCCGCGGGCTTATTCGCAGGGCAGTACGTGTGGCATCCGGCGGCCGACGACCGCGAGCTGGCGAGCGTATGCGTGGAAGTACGGGCCGGCCGCTATCTGAGCGCCCACGGACTGCTCGCCGAGACCCGTGACGACCCCGGGCTGCGCGCCCACCGCTCCCTGGTCCTCGCCTCCGAGGCCGCCGACTCCGACCTGGCCGAACGCTGGCTCGCCGAGGAGCCCGGCCCCGAGGCCGCGTTGTTATGGGCGCGCGTGGCCGTCCTGCGGGCGCTGCGCGCCGCGGACGCCCGCGACGAGCGGACCCGCGCGCTGGAACGCATCGCGCTGAAGGCCTGCGCACGCGCCACCGTCATGGCGCCGCACGACCCCACTCCCTGGGTGGCCAGGCTGTCGCTCGCGCGTCTGCACGACATCCGCGAACGCGCCCCGCAGGGGTTGCTCACCGCGCCACCGGGCCCCTGGGAGCTGTTCTCGCACATTCTGCGGCTCGACCCCTTCCACCGCGAGGGCCACCACCGTTTCCTCACCTACTTCTTCACCCGCCACCGGGGCTCGGCGAACGCCGCCTGGGACGTCGCCGCCTTCCTCGGTCAGCGGGCGCCCGTCACCTCCCCGCTGCGGCTGCTGCCCCTGGTCGCGCTCGTGGAGAGCTACAACCCGGCGCAGTCACTCGCGGACCGCGTCTGGGAGCAGCCCCAGTGGCGCTCCACCGCGCTCGCGGTCTACCAGAACTGGCTGCCGGAGGTCGCCGGATACCGCTTCACACCCGTGCTCGACCAGGCCTACCTCGCGCACGCGCTGGTCATGGCCCAGTGCGTGTTCGAGGCACGCGCCGTCCTGACGGCCATGGGGCCCTACGCCTCCCGTATGCCGTGGAGCGTCTTCGGGGACCCCGAGGACCAGCTCTCGCGCGCCCGCCGCGCCTGCGGACTGCCCGTGCCGGGAGGCGCCTGACCTCCCTTTGTCCAACGGTCAACCCTCCATGTCCCCCACACAGAAAGGGTCCGGTTGTGTCAGAACGGACGTCGATGCCCCGTACGAGACGCCGTGCGGGCCGGGATCCCGTCGCGATCGACGACGACGCGACGCTGCACGCGATGGGCTATCCACGCAAGCTCACCCGGAGGTTCCAGGCCTTCGACAATTTCGCCATATCCTTCACCATCATCAACATCCTCTCCGGCATTTTCTCCTCGTTCGGTTTCGGTATGAACGCGGGCGGCCCCCGCATTCTCGTCTTCGGCTGGATCGGGGTCTCCGTCATGGTGCTGTTCATCGGCGCCGCGATGGCGGAAGTGGCATCCGCCTATCCGACCAGCGGGGCCCTGTACTTCTCCGCCGCGAAACTCGCCCGACGGCATCGGGGCGCCTGGTCCTGGTACACCGGCTGGCTGAATTTCGTGGGCCAGGTGGGCGGCACCGCGGCCACCGGATACGCGGCCGCCACGTTCATCCAGGCGTTCCTCGCCCTGCAGTGGACCTCCTACCGGCCGACCGCACACCAGACCGTGCTGATCACGGCGCTGATCATCGTGCTCCAGGGGCTGGCCAACACCTACACCGTGCGTCTGGTCGCGGTCCTCAACCGGATCTCCGTGTGGTGGCTGCTGGTCGGGCTCGTGGTGATCGTGGGCGCCCTGGTCGCCGGCCCCGAGGAACACCGGCCGGCCTCGTTCGTGACGCACTTCGTGAACAACACCGGCTTCACCAACGGGCTCTACGGCGGCATGCTCGGCCTGCTCGTCACGAGCTGGACGTTCACCGGCTTCGACGGCAGCTTCCACATGTCCGAGGAGACGGTCCGGGCGACGGTCAACGCGCCCCGGGGCATCACCCGCTCCATCGCCTGGTCGGCGGTCACCGGACTCGTCCTCGTGCTGGCCCTGGTGTACAGCATCGGCGACTACGCCAAGGTGGCAGGCTCCTCGGCACCGCCCGTACAGATCCTCATCGACGGGCTGGGCACGGGGGCGGCGAAGGCGCTGCTGCTGATCGTCATCGGCGCGATGCTCTTCTGCGGCCTGGCCAACCTGACCAGCAACACCCGGCAGATCTTCGCCTTCTCCCGGGACGGCGCGATGCCCGGTTCCCGCTGGTGGCACTCGGTCTCGCCGCGCACCCGTACTCCGGTCAAGGCGGTGTGGCTCGCCGTCGTCTGCTCGCTCGCCCTGGTGCTGCCCGGCTGGTGGTCCCACACCGCCTTCACCGCGATCGTCAGCGTCAACGTCGTGGGGCTCTTCCTGGCCTACGCCGTGCCGATCTTCCTGCGGCTCCGGCTCGGCGCGGACTTCCGTCCCGGGCCCTGGCACCTCGGACGCTGGAGCCGGCCGGTGGGAGTGGTCGCCGTCGCCTGGGTCCTGCTGAGCAGCGTGCTGTTCATGCTGCCCCAGGCATCGCCGATCACCATCGACTCCTTCAACTACGCACCGATCGCCCTCGCGGTCGTGCTGGTCGTCGCCACGGTGTGGTGGTTCGCCACCGCGCGCCGCCGCTTCCGGGGACCGGTCAGCTACGGCCGCCCGGACGAGGTGGCGGCGATGGACCTCGTCTGAGGCGCGCCGCGGCCCCGGCGCCGCGTCCGGCGGGGAGCGCGACGCCCGGGCTCACTCGCCGGTGCGGCGAGGTGTGCGGTGCGCGCGTTCGCCGGCCGGGCGCGGCGGGTGTGCGGCGAGCGCGTGCGTCCGCCGCGCCCGGCGGTTCCCGGTCCTGTCAGTGGTCGGGACCAATAGTGGTGGACACGCCGAGGGCCGATGCGGTGGCGGACTCCCCGGACGCCCGCCATAGTTGGCGCACACCGTGCGTCTGAACCACCGCTTCAGAACACCTGGGGGTCACCCACCGATGAGCACAGCTTCAGAGCCGTCCCGCAGATGGGTCCTCGCCGCAGCGGTCGCGGTGGCCGCGGCGACCGGGGCGGCCACGGGCCCGGCGGCCGTGGCCGCCCCGGCCGGTCCGGCCGCCGGACCGGCGAAGGAATCCCCTCGCCCCGTGGACTACCGCGCCTGGACCACGTACGCCGACTGGCGCAGCGGCGGCAGCCAGGGCGTCCGAGCCCTGGCCGGCACCCGCCCCGGGGTGGCGATCGCCACCCCGACCGGGCGCACCGACTACACCGACCCGCACACCGGGAAGACCGCGAGCTGGGAGTACGCCACCTGGACCTCGCCGGTGCACCGGCTGTCCGTCCCGGCCACCGAGGCCGTCGCCTCCTGGAACGCGCACACGCCCGCGGGCACCTGGCTTCAGGTCGAGCTGCGGGGCACCTACTCCGACGGCACGGACACCCCCTGGTATGTGATGGGCCGCTGGGCGGCCGGCGACCAGGACATCCGGCGGACCTCCGTCGACGGCCAGACCGACGGCAGGAGCAGCATCGGAACCGACACCTTCGCCCTCGCGGACCCGGCCTCGGGCCTGCGTCTGGTGTCGTACCGCCTGCGGCTGACCCTCTACCGCGCGCCGGGCACCCGGCTCACCCCGACCGTGTGGCGGCTCGGCGCCATGGGCTCCGACATCCCGGACCGCTTCACCGTCCCGGCCTCCGCCCCCGGCCTCACCCGGGAGCTGGCGGTCCCGCGCTACTCGCAGGAGATCCACCAGGGCCAGTACCCCGAGTACGACAACGGCGGCGAGGCGTGGTGCAGCCCCACCTCCTCGCAGATGATCATCGAGTACTGGGGCCGGCGGCCCACCCCCGAGCAGGTGTCCTGGGTCGACCCCTCGTACGCCGACCCGCAGGTCTGCCACGCGGCCCGCTTCACCTACGACTTCCAGTACCGGGGCTGTGGCAACTGGCCGTTCAACGCGGCCTACGCGGCCACGTTCAAGGACCTTCAGGGTGTGGTCACCCGACTCTCCTCGCTCACCGACCTGGAGCGGCTGATCGCGGCGGGGATCCCCGCGATCACCTCCCAGTCGTTCCTCAAGGAGGAGCTGACGGGCGCCGGGTACGGCACCTCGGGTCATCTGATGACGGTGATCGGCTTCACCGCCGCCGGGGACGTGATCGCCCATGACCCGGCCTCGCCCGACGACGAGGCGGTGCGGCGCGTCTACCGGCGGCGGGAGTTCGAGAACATCTGGCTCAGGACCAGGCGGTACAACGCGTCCGGCAAGGTCGTCTCCGGCACCGGCGGCGTCTGCTACCTGTACTTCCCGGCGCACCCGACCGCCCAGCAGCGCAAGGCGCTGGCGGCGGTGGGCGTGCGCTGACCCGGGAGCGCCCGCGCCACCGCCCCCGAGGCCCTGGCCACGGCGGGGGCCTTCTCGCGCTTCGCGACGGCCTGACCCCGCCCGATCCGGGGTCCTGGCATGTGACCAAGGTCTCCGCCGCGGCGGCACATTCCGGTGGCAAGGTGGACAGACGGGGGGAGTCCACCGCACGCCCCAAGACCAGCGAGCAGCCATGACCGCCTTCTCAGCCACCGCCGCCCGACTCCGCGTCCGCGCGGGCGGCCCCCGGGACGACGACCCGAAGACCGTCGAGCACGTCGTGGGCTGGGCCCTCGTGGTGGTCCTCGCGATGCTCGTCACCCAGCTCGGCTGGCTGTGACCCGGGCGCCACGCCCTTCCTGAATCGGCTCGCGAATTCCGAACAGCGTCCCACCAAGTCGATCAGAGTCGAACATGCTGGTGATGTCGTTCTGAAATACTGCGGATATCCCGCCGGCAGTCGGAGGCTTGGGTCGAAATTGAATATCAGTCAACAGCGAGGCGTCGCGCGCCCGCAGGCGCGTGGCACCGCTCGCTCTCTGGCACGCCGCGCCGAACTCATCGCCATCGGGCGGAAGTTATTCTCCGATACCTCGTACGACGCGTTGTCGATGGACGACATCGCACGCCACGCCCATGTGGCCAAAGGGTTGATCTACTACTACTTCACCTCGAAGCGCGGCTATTACCTCGCGATTGTCGAGGATTCGGTGGCCAGCCTCGTCTCCCTGGCGGCCGGCGGCCTCGCCCTGCCACCGGCGGAGCGGGTGCACCGCACCATCGACAGCTATCTGCGCTACGCCGAGCACAACCAGGCCGCCTATCGCACGATCGTGAGCGGCGGGGTGGGCTTCGACACCCAGGTGCAGGCCATCCGGGAGGGGGTGCGCGAGGCGATCGTCGCCACCGTCGCGGAAGGGGCGTACGGCCTACGGGAGATCGCTCCGCTGGCACGCATGGGTCTGCTCGGCTGGGTGTGCGGCGTGGAGGGCGCGACCCTCGACTGGATCGACCGCCCGGTGCTGTCCCGCGACACCATGCGCGAACTGCTCGTGAAGACGCTCTTCGGCACCCTGCGCGCCATCGGGGAACTGGAACCCGCCTACGCCGCCCCGCCTGGCTCCCGCCGGGACGTCTGACGACCCACCCGGATGACCCACGTGGGCGGGAGCCGCCGAGGCTCCCGCCCACGTTCCTTGCCGAACGGGTCAGTTGATCGCCTTGATCAGCTCCCCGCTCGCGGTGTCACCGCTCAGGTCCCAGAAGAAGGTGCCGCCCAGGCCCTGCTGGTTCTTGTACGTCATCTTCGTCGCGATGGTCGACGGGGTGTCGTAACTCCACCAGTTGGTGCCGCATTTGGCGTACGCGGTGCCGCCGACCGTGCCGGTCGCCGGGCACGTGGTCTTGAGCACCTTGTAGTCGTCGATGCCCTGCTCGTACGTGCCCGCCGCCGGGCCGGTGGCCGTCCCGCCCGGCGCCGCCTGGGTGACACCGGTCCAGCCGCGCCCGTAGAAGCCGATGCCCAGCAGCAGCTTCGAGGCCGGGACGCCGAGGCCCTTGAGCTTGGCGATGGTGTCGGATGTGGAGTAGCCGGCCTTCGGGATGCCGGAGTAGGAGTTCAGCGGCGAGTGCGGGGCCGTGGGGCCGGTGGCGTCCCAGGCGCCGAAGTAGTCGTACGTCATCGGGTTGTACCAGTCGACGTACGACGCCGCTCCCGCGTAGTCCGCCGCGTCGATCTTGCCGCCGCTGGTGCCGTCGGCGGTGATCGCCGCCGTGACCAGCGAGCCGGAGCCGAACTTCGACCGCAGGGCCGCCATCAGATTCCTGAACGCCGCCCGGCCGCTGGTGTCGCAGGTGTTGCCGCAGGCGTTCGGGTACTCCCAGTCGATGTCGATGCCGTCGAAGACACCGGCCCACTTGGAGTTCTTCACCAGGTCGTAGCAGGACTGGGCGAAGGCGGCGGGGTTCTTCGAGGCCTCGCCGAAGCCGCTCGACCAGGTCCAGCCGCCGAAGGACCAGAGGATCTTGAGGTTGGGGTGCTTCTTCTTCAGCTTCAGCAACTGGTTGAAGTTGCCGCGCAACGGCTGGTCCCAGGTGTCGGCGACGCCGTCCACCGATTCGGCCGCGGTGTAGGCGCGGTCGGTGGCGGCGTAGGCGTCGCCCATCGCGCACTTGCCGCCGGTGACGTTGCCGAAGGCGTAGTTGATGTGCGTGAGCTTCGCCGCCGACCCGGAGGTCTCGATGTTCTTGACGAAGTACTTGCGGTCGTAGGTGCCCCATTCGGTGAAGTAGCCGACGACCTTGGAGCCCGCCGCGGCCGCCGTGTCGGCCGAGGCCGCCTGCGCGGGCGGTCGGGCCTCGGTGGCGGTCGCGGTGCCGGCGCCCGCGAGCAGTCCCGCCCCGAGGACGGCGCTGCACGCGGCGGACAGGAGTACCCGAAGGGGGCGGGCGCGGAAGGGGTGCGGTGTGAGCATCGTGTCTCCTCCGTGGGGGTGAGGGGAACGCGCGCTGACTGAACGCGTGCCGATTGGCATGAACGCGATGAAGTGATCGGTCCGCAACCCTAGGAGGACTAGACCAGTGCGTCAATGGTTCGGACCAATTTCGGGTGGGGAATCTTTCTTCGGGTAAGCGGTCGTTAACTGGTGACTCCATGCCTCCGATCGGGCATACTCCAAGCGCCACAACCGCTGGTCAGCCGCCTCCGAGACCCGGAACGGCGAGCATCGGCCAGGCCCGTTAAGAACCGGCGGAGCCGCCCCACCCACGGCCGCATCCGTCGATGTCCCCGAAAAGGGAGGAGAGCGTCGCCATGCCCGACCGCGCCCCGCAGCCGGTGGATCGTCAACTGCCCACGGACGAGGCCCGGGATCTGATCTCGCTCGTCCGTGACATCGCGCAGCGCGAGATCGCCCCGAAGGCGGCCGAGGAGGAGTACGCCGGACACTTCCCGCGCGAGGTCTTCCGCCTGCTCTCCGCATCCGGACTCCTCGGCCTGCCCTACGCCTCCGAGTACGGCGGCGGTGACCAGCCGTACGAGGTCTACCTCCAGGTCCTCGAGGAACTGGCGGCGGCCCGCCTCACCGTCGGCCTCGGCGTCAGCGTCCACACCCTCGCCTGCCACGGCCTGGCGTACTACGGCACCAAGGAGCAGCAGGTCGAGCATCTGCCGGCCATGCTCGGCGGCGGTCTGCTGGGCGCCTACTGCCTCTCCGAGCCGTCCTCCGGGTCGGACGCGGCGTCCCTGCGGACCAGGGCCCGCCGCGACGGCGACCACTGGGTGATCGACGGCACGAAGGCGTGGATCACACACGGGGGCATCGCCGACTTCTACACCGTGATGGCGCGCACCGGAGCGGAGGGGCCGCGCGGCATCACCGCCTTTCTCGTCTCCGGCGATGCCGAGGGGCTGAGCGGGGTGACGCCCGAGAAGAAGATGGGCATGACGGGCTCGCCCACCGCGCAGGTCCACCTCGACGGGGTGCGGGTGCCCGACGGGCGGCGCCTCGGCGAGGAGGGCCAGGGCTTCGCCATCGCCCTGTCGGCGCTCGACTCCGGGCGGCTCGGCATCTCCGCCTGCGCGATCGGCCTGGCCCAGGCGGCCCTGGACGAGGCCGTCGGGTACGCGACGGAGCGCCTGCAGTTCGGACGGCCGATCTCGGACTTCGAGGGACTGCGTTTCATGCTCGCCGACATGGCGACGCAGATCGAGGCCGGCCGGGCACTGTACCTGGCGGCGGCGCGACTGCGCGACGCCGGCCGGCCGTTCGCCAAGGAGGCGGCCATGGCGAAACTGCACTGCACGGACACGGCGATGAAGGTCACCACCGACGCCGTCCAGGTGCTCGGCGGGTACGGCTACACCGCCGACTTCCCGGTCGAGCGCTATATGCGCGAGGCCAAGGCGCTGCAGATCGTCGAGGGGACCAATCAGATCCAGCGGATGGTCATCGCCCGTCACCTCGTGGGTCCCGAGACGCGCTGACCGGGTCCCGGTCCGCCGCACGCCGGCCCGAGTCGGCCGGGGGTGCGGCGAGCCGCACCCACTCCGGGTCGTGACGCCCCGGCAGCGTACGCCCGCGGTCGGCCCAGGTCCGCATCAGCGCGCGGTAGATGGGCGGGTCCTGGGGCTGGGGCGGCGGCGGAAGCAGTGCTGCCGACGCCGGAACGAACACCCGTCGCCGACGGCCGGTCGCCGATTGTGTGCCGGTCATGCACGGGGAACGCCGGGCCGTGTGCCCAGGTCACCGGCCCCGGTAATCGAGCGTGAGTTCCCGGAGGGCTCGTACGGGGGCACGGTGCGCCTTCCTCGGGCGCGTCGCCCCGCGACGCGGTATCCGGCGGTCAGGGGCCGGTGAGCGACCTGACGCGCGGTCGGCTTCCGTAGCCCCGACGGGCACTTCGCTGTGCCGGGCAACCGGTGGCGCAGACGCCGGAGAGCTGCCCCGGGCCGTAGGACGACGGTCGAACGACGTACCCGGTCAGGCCGCCTGACGGGGCAGCACCGGCATCCGCATCGGGCGCGAGCCCGGGCCGCCGACGTGCGAGAACGGCTGCGTCCGCCAGTCGAGTCCCTGAGGGAGCGTCAACAGCAGGGCGGTGTCCTGCTCCTGGGGTGCCGCGGACTCGTCCGCGGGCCGGGCCTCGGCCGCCGCACGGCCCGTACCGGCGCAGACCGTGAGCCCGAACGGATTCCACGGTGAGGCGCACAGTGCGTGCTCAGGCAGGACCTCCTCGTCCGCCAGGAGCGCGATGGGCTGGGCGCAGTCCGGGCAGATCACCCGGTACATCTCGAAGGTGTCGTACGCGTCGAATTCGTCGTCGTCGGGTTCGACGCCCTCCGGCTCGGGCTCGACGACCGGCTGCTGCCGCTTGGCCGCGCTACGACCAAGGCGCTTCAGACTCTGCATGGGATTCTCCCCCTCGGGCTGGGCCGACAAGGCGCTGCGGCCTCGACCACAGCAAGCACTTCCCGTCCGGTCTCGGCGGTAATCACGAGCACATCACGAAGCCTGTTCACGTACTGTGGCGTTCGTCACATGCCGCCCGCAGATGCCGCGTGCGCCCGCCCTCTCCCGCGGCACACGGCACCCACGCGGGCGGCGGCCGGCTGCCGCGGAGGGCTCCCGGGCGGCTCCCGCCAACGTCACAAACCGGGTATGACCTGCGCCTGAGGTATCCGCGGAGATCGAACGCACGGTAGGTTCTAGCGCCATGGAGGAGCTGGACCGACAGATCGTGCAGCTGCTCGTCAAGGACGGGCGGATGAGCTACACCGACCTGGGCAAGGCCACGGGCCTGTCCACGTCGGCCGTGCACCAGCGGGTGCGCCGGCTGGAGCAGCGTGGCGTCATCCGGGGGTACGCCGCGGTCGTCGACCCGGAGGCCGTCGGTCTGCCGATGACCGCCTTCATCTCGGTGAAGCCGTTCGACCCCAGCGCCCCCGACGACATCGCGGACCGTCTGGCCGGCGTTCCCGAGATCGAGGCGTGTCACAGCGTCGCGGGCGACGAGAACTACATCCTCAAGGTCCGCGTGTCCACGCCCCACGAGCTGGAGGAGCTGCTCGCGCGGCTGCGCACGCTCGCGGGGGTGTCGACGCGCACGACGGTGGTCCTCTCCACCCCGTACGAGGCGCGGCCGCCCCGGATCTGACGCGTCCGGCCGGACCTGCGTACGGGGCCGCTTCGGCGAAGCGCGAGACTGTCCCCATGAATGAGCGCACCGCCCCGCCGCAGACCGTCCTGCTGCGCCGAGGAGAAGTCCACAGCCCCGCCGACCCCTTCGCCACGGCCATGGTGGTCGAGCGCGGGCAGATCGCCTGGGTCGGCTCCGAAGGCGCGGCCGACGCCTTCGCGGACGGGGTGGACGAGGTCGTGGACCTGGACGGCGCGCTCGTCACCCCGGCCTTCACCGACGCCCATGTGCACACCACCTCCACCGGTCTCGCGCTCACCGGTCTCGACCTGTCCGGCGCGCCCTCCCTGGCGGCCGCTCTCGCCCTCGTCCACGACTTCGCCGCCGCCCGCCCGCAGGACCGGGTTCTGCTCGGCCACGGCTGGGACGCCGCCCGCTGGCCCGAGCGGCGGGCGCCGCGCCGGGACGAACTCGACGAGGCCGCCGGCGGCCGTCCGCTCTACCTCACCCGCATCGACGTCCACTCCGCCGTCGTCACCACCGCCCTGCTGGAGCTGACGCCCGGCGTCCGTGACCGGGACGGCTTCAGTGACGGGGAACCGCTCACCCGGGACGCCCACCACGCCGTGCGCGCCGCCGCGTTCGCGGCGGTGACCCCCGCCCAGCGCACCGCTGCCCAGCGGGCCGCCCTCGCGCACGCCGCCTCCCTCGGCATCGGCTCGGTCCACGAGTGCGCCGGCCCGGAGATCTCCTCCGAGGAGGACTTCACCGGGCTGCTCCGCCTGGCCGCCGGGGAACCGGGACCCCGGGTCCTCGGTTACTGGGCCGAGCAGGACGTCGACAAGGCGCGGGAGCTGGGCGCCCTCGGTGCCGCGGGCGATCTGTTCGTCGACGGATCCCTCGGCTCGCACACGGCGTGCCTGCACGAGCCGTACGCCGACGCGAGCCACACCGGCACCGCCTACCTGGACGCCGCCGCCGTCGCCGCGCACGTCGTCGCCTGCGCCGAGAGCGGGCTCCAGGCGGGCTTCCACGCCATCGGTGACGCCGCCGTCACCGCCGTGGTCGAGGGCGTGCGCGCCGCCGCCGAGAAGGTCGGACTCGCCCGTGTCCGGGCCGGCCGCCACCGGATCGAGCACGCCGAGATGCTCACCCCCGAGACCGTCGCGGCCTTCGCCGAACTCGGTCTCACCGCCTCCGTGCAGCCCGCCTTCGACGCCCTGTGGGGCGGTGCGGACGGCATGTACGCGGCGCGCCTCGGCGCCGAGCGGGCCCGGACACTGAACCCGTTCGCGGCCCTGCTGCGCTCCGGCGTCCCCCTGGCCTTCGGCTCCGACAGCCCCGTCACGCCCCTGGACCCGTGGGGCACGGTGCGGGCGGCGGCCTTCCACCGCACCCCCGAGCACCGGATCTCCGTACGCGCCGCGTTCACGGCGCACACCCGCGGCGGCTGGCGGGCGATCGGACGCGACGACGCCGGGGTGCTGGTACCGGGAGCACCCGCCGACTACGCCGTCTGGCACACGAACGCCCTCGTCGTCCAGGCGCCGGACGACCGGGTGGCCCGCTGGTCCACCGACCCCCGTTCCGGCACTCCGGGACTGCCCGATCTGACGCCCGGCTCCGACCTCCCCGTCTGCCTGCGCACCGTGGTGGGCGGCCGGACGGTGTTCGTACGGCCGGGCGAGTGATCTGCCGGGGTGGCGGGCTCGTCCCCGCGCCCCAAGACCCCGTCGCGCGACCTGCGCATCCTCCCCTTCTGCCGGGGAACGGGTGAAGAAACCGCAGGTCGCACGGCTGTTGACAGTGAGGCGCAGGGGGCCGGTAGGTTCGGCCGCGTCCACCGTCGGACGTCCGACCGGGGGAACCTCCGCGCAGTCGCCGGAGCGCCGCTGGGTCAGGGATGGTGTGCCACCGGCACATCACCACTGGGAGCCAGGCTCAGCGCCCGCGCCAGGGCACGGGAACGTTCCGGCCGGTCGGCAGGGTGTGACCCGGGTGGGGCCCGGACGTCCAGTAGACAACGGCTCTCGGTCGACCCGCAGCCAGCGGGTCCCAGGTCGGCCCGAAGGGCGCCGGGCCCCCATCCGCAGCCCGTCCCCGCCGGGGCGCAGCGGATCCGGGCCCACGGACCGCTCGCCACCCGGCGGGGGCGCCGGGTGGCGCCGTCAATCCGCGCAGAACGCCCAAACCCACCCTCTTACCCGACTCTTGTGGAATCGACACCCCCATACGAACGTGCCATCACGTCGGCGCAGGCGACGGCCACTATGGTGGTCCCTGTTTACGGACATGAAGGGGCAGCAGTGAACGACGGCGACGGGACCCTTGCGGCAGAGGCCCAGGGGAGGCAGTTCGGTCCGCTCGGCACCGCCTTGGTGATCATCCCGACCTATAACGAGGCGGAGAACATCAAGACGATCGTCAGCCGGGTGCGGTCGGCCGTGCCCGAGGCGCATGTCCTCGTGGCCGACGACAACAGCCCCGACGGGACGGGCAAGCTCGCGGACGAACTGGCGGCCGAGGACGACCACGTCCACGTCCTGCACCGCGCGGGCAAGCAGGGACTGGGCGCCGCGTATCTCGCCGGCTTCCAGTGGGGCCTGGAGCGCGACTACGGCGTCCTGGTCGAGATGGACGCCGACGGCTCCCACCAGCCCGAGGAACTGCCCCGTCTGCTGACCGCGCTCAAGGGCGCCGACCTCGTGCTCGGCTCCCGCTGGGTGCCCGGCGGGCGGGTCGTGAACTGGCCCAAGAGCCGGGAGTTCATCTCCCGCGGCGGCAGCCTCTACTCGCGCCTCGCCCTCGATCTGCCGCTGCGCGACATCACCGGCGGTTACCGAGCCTTCCGCCGCGAGACCCTGGAGGGCCTGGGCCTCGACGAGGTCGCCTCGCAGGGCTACTGCTTCCAGGTCGATCTGGCCCGCCGCGCCGTCAAGGCCGGCTACCACGTGGTCGAGGTGCCCATCACCTTCGTCGAGCGGGAGCTGGGCGACTCCAAGATGAGCCGGGACATCCTCGTCGAGGCGCTGTGGCGCGTCACGACCTGGGGCGTCGGGGACCGCGTGGCCAAGGTCAAGGGCCGCGGCACCGGCTCCAGCGCGTCCTGAGCCCCGTGCCCGGTCCGTGCGGGCCTCACGTCAACTGCGAGCCGCTTTCGGTGGTCGCCCGTACGGGGCCCCGATCCGGCTCCGGAGCCGCGACGAAGGACGGCTGATCGTCCCCGTGCCGATCGTCCGACTGCCCCTGTGATCCCGCTTATCCCCTGCTGAGCATGGTCCAGGCACACTGGGAGCATGACTGGCGCACCGACTTCCTCGTACCCGGCCCGACCGCGGCGCTCCCGGACGCGCAGGTTCCTGCCGCTGGGCGTCGCCGCCTGGCTGGTCCTGGAGATCTGGCTGCTCACACTGGTGGCGGACGCGGCCGGAGGGCTGACCGTGTTCCTGCTGCTGGTCGCCGGTTTCGTGCTCGGCTCCGTGGTCGTCAAGCGGGCCGGGCGCCGCGCCTTCCGCACTCTCAGTGAGACGCTGGGGGCCCGCTCCTCGGAGCCCGAGCCGAGGAGCGGCGGCAACGGTCTGATGATGCTGGGCGGTCTGCTCCTGATACTGCCGGGTCTGATCTCCGACGCGGTGGGCCTGCTGCTCCTGCTCCCGCCGGTCCAGCGGACGGTGGGCCGGCGTGCGGAGCGCACCTTCGACCGCAAGCTCAGCGAGGCACCGTACGGCAGCCTCGGTGATGCCTTCCGGCAGGCCCGCATTCATCGTCCCGACGGGAAGATCGTCCAGGGTGAGGTCATCACGGACGAATCGGGGGACACCCCGCGCGAGCCGCGCCCACCGCTGACCCGCTGACCTGCTGAGGCCGGGGCCCGCGAGCGCGCGGAGCCGGAGCGCCGAACCCGACGAGCCGGGGCGCCGCACCCGCTGCGGCCGGAGCCCGTCGAGTCCTCCGGGTCCGGACGGGTGCCCCGGAACGGCCGACTCGGTGCCGTCGGCGCACCCGCGGACACGGCAACGGGCGCCGCACGTCCTGCTGACGTACGGCGCCCGCTGAACCGCGTGCGCTGTGATGCCGCCCGGTCCCCGTGGGGACTACGCGGACTTGCGGCTGTCCCGCGGATGAATCGCGATGTTCATCGCGCCGGAACGGAGAACGGCCAGACGCTCCTCGAGGACCTCTTCGAGTTCCTCACGGGTGCGCCGCTCCATCAGCATGTCCCAGTGCGTACGCGCGGGCTTGGCCTTCTTCTCTTCCGGGCCGTCGCCGTCCACCAGGAGTGCCGGGGCCCCGCAGACCTTGCACTCCCACTCCGGCGGGATCTCCGCCTCGACCGAGAAGGGCATCTCGAACCGGTGCCCCTTCTCGCATGCGTACTCCACGGCCTGGCGCGGAGCCAAGTCGATGCCGCGGTCCGTCTCGTAGCTGGTCACCACGAGGCGCGTGCCGCGAAGAGCTCGCTCACTCATGAATCGTGCCTCCCGGGCTTGTCGCCCACAGGACAGGTGTCGCTGTCGTCGTCATCCGGTCAACGTCCGGTCGGCGGTAAAGATTCCCGTTCCGAGTCCCGTACCGGGTCGTGCGTCGCCGTCGTAGCCGCCCTTTGTTGTACCCACCGGCGCCCGGTTTGTCACATCTGCTAGCAGATGTCACCCAGCGATTCGGCTCCTTTGACGCGCAGTAACGGTACGCCTGGCAGGCCAAACGCGTACACTACCGCCCTTTGCCTTGAGGTACTAAATCCTTTCGGGTACCGGATTTCCCGCGTCGCGCACCGCCTGCCGCACCGGGACGCGTGCCAGCAGGACGAAGCCGAGGGCGAAGAAGACCACCAGCGAGATGATCGCGTCCCGGTAGCTTCCGGTCACCTGGTAGGTGATCCCGAACAGCAGCGGGCCCAGCCAGCTCATGCCGCGGTCGCTCAGCTCGTACGCCGAGAAGTACTCGGCCTCCTTGCCGGGCGGCACGAGATGCGAGAACAGGGAGCGGGAGAGCGCCTGGCTGCCACCGAGCACCAGCCCGATGCAGGCCGCGAGGAGGAAGAAGCCCACCGGTGCGCCCGCGGGAAGGAAGTAGCCGGCGCCGAGCGTCAGCGTCCAGGCGACGAGCGAGCCGAGGATGGTCCGTTTGGCGCCGTGCGTGCGGGCCAGCCGTCCCATGCCGAGGGCGCCGCCGATCGCCAGCACCTGCACCAGCAGCACGGCGGTGATCAGCGTGGACTGGCTCAGTCCCAGTTCCTCGGAGCCGTACACCGATGCCTGCGAGATCACCGTCTGGATGCCGTCGTTGTAGATGAGGTAGGCGAGCAGGAAGGCCAGGGTGAGCGGTGTGTTCCGCATGTCCCGGACGGTGGCCGCCAGTTGCCGCCAGCCGTGCACCGCGGGTGTGGTGGATGCCGTACGGCGGTCGCGCAGCCGTCGGAGCGGTACGAGCGTGAAGGCGCCCCACCACAGGCCCGCCGAGGCCAGACAGACACGGACAGCCGTGGACTCCGACAAGCCGAAGGAGTCGTGCGCCGTGAACAGGACCAGGTTCGCGATCAGGACCAGGGAGCCGGCCGCGTAGCCGAAGGCCCAGCCGCGCGAGGAGACCGCGTCGCGCTCCTCGGGCCGGGCGATCTGCGGCAGATAGGAGTTGTAGACGACCATCGAGACGGCCATCGACGCGTTCGCGACGATCAGCAGGAGGCCGCCGAGCAGATAGCGGTGGCCGTCGAGGAAGAACAGGCCCGTGGTGGCCGCGGCGCCCAGGTACGCGCAGAGAGCGAGCAGGGGCTTCTTGCGGCCGGTGCGGTCGGCCGCCGCACCCGCGAGCGGCATCACCACGATCGCCAGGACGACGGAGGCGGAGACCGCGTACGCGAAGAACGAGCCCGCCCGCACCGGGATGCCCAGCGGGTGCACATAACCGTCCGCGTCCGCCGCCGCCTTGGCCACCGCGGTGAGGTAGGGCCCGAGGAACACGGTCAGCACGCTCGTCGAATAGACCGAGCACGCCCAGTCGTAGAAATACCAGCCGCGCTGTTCACGCCGGCGCCGGGCGGCCTCGCCGGTCTCTCCCGGGGACGGCGGCACGCTCTGACCGGGGGGCACCCCCATCGCCCGCTCGGTGTCGCTGTCCACCCCGTGCCCTCGCTTCCCCGCGGTGCGTGGTCGTGCGCGGGCGTCAGACCCAGGTGCCCCGGTCCTCGAGAACCTCGCGCAGCGTGTCGATGTGATCGGTCATGATGCCATCCACGCCCAGGTCCAGGAGCCGGTGCATGTCCCCGGGTTCGTTGATCGTCCACACGTGCACCTGGAGCCCGAGCGCATGCGCGGTGCGTACGAAACGGCGGTCGACCACGGGCACGCCCGACTGGGCCCGGGGAACCTGGGCGGCGAGCGCCGAGCCGCGCACCGGCGCGGGTATCCCCCACGAGCGCAGCCGAAGGCCCAGCACACCGCGGGTGCCGTACGACGTCGCCAGGCGCGGCCCGGCCAGCCGCTGGGCGCGCGCCACACGTGCCTCGGAGAACGAGCCGACGCAGATCCGGTCCCAGGAGTTCGTGCGCCCGATCAGATCGAGCAGGGGGAGCAGGCCGGGCTCCGCCTTGACGTCCACGTTCCAGCGCACCTCGGGGAACTCCTCGAGCAGTTCCTCGAACAGGGGCACCGGCTCGGTGCCCGCCACCCGGGCCTGGTGCACCTCGGTCCAGGGCAGGTCGGCGATCCGGCCCGACCCGTCGGTCACCCGGTCCAGGGTCGGGTCGTGGAACGCCACCAGCTTCCCGTCGGCCGTGGTGTGCACATCCGTCTCGATGTAGCGGTAGCCCGCCGCGACCGCGCGCCGGAACTGGGCCGCGGTGTTCTCCAGACCCGCCGCCGCCCCGCCCCGGTGGGCGAAGGCGATCGGGCCGGGGTGGTCGAGATAGGGATGGCGTATGCGGGTGGTCACCGAGGCAGTATCGCCCGTCCCGGTTGCCCGGTGGCAACGACCGCGCTGCCGCCCGATGCCCGGGGGGCGGCGAACACGCGCAGGAAGAACTGGGCGAGCGGGCCGATGGCCAGCGCGTACAGGACGGTGCCCACTCCCACGGTGCCACCGAGGGCGAAGCCGGTCGCGACGACGGCGACCTCGACGGCCGTACGGATCAGCCGGATCGACCGGCCCGTGCGCCGGTGCAGTCCGGTCATCAGGCCGTCGCGCGGTCCGGGCCCGAAGTCCGCGGTGATGTACAGGCCGGTCGCGACGCCGTTCAGCACGACGCCCCCGAGGAGAAGGGGTACCCGCAGGGCCAGGGAGCGGACCTCGGGGAGCACGGCGAGGGTGGCGTCCATGGCGAGACCGATGACGAGCACGTTGGAGACGGTGCCGAGACCGGGACGCTGGCGCAGCGGGATCCACAGCAGCAGCACGACGGCGCCGACGATCGTGAGCACCACGCCCATGCTGAGTCCGGTGAGTTGCGCCAGGCCCTGGTGGAGGACGTTCCAGGGCTCCAGGCCGAGGCCCGCCTGCACCAGGAGGGCGGAACTCGCACCGTAGAGCGCCAGGCCCGCGTACAGCCGGAAGAGCCGGCGTCCGAGCCGGCCCTTCATGCGCGTGTCAAGGGACGGATCGAGAGACGGGTCGGCGGACAAAAGGTACCCCCCTGTGGTGGTGTTGGCCTGGTGCATGTCACTCTGTGGCTTGGAAAGAGAAGCCATCCATGGCCAATTCAGGGAAGGTGGACTGGGAACATGGCACAGTGGACCTCGGCGGTGGGTGCGGCACAGCTCGCCCGGCTGCTCACCTCCCAGCAGGACCGTCCCGTGGGCCCCGGCACCCGCCGCCCGCCCGCCTACCGCGCGCTCGCCGACGGCGTCCGGCTGCTCGTCCTGGAGGGCCGGGTGCCCGTCGCGGCCCGGCTGCCCGCCGAGCGGGAACTGGCGCTCGCCCTGTCCGTCAGCCGGACCACGGTCGCCGCCGCCTACGAGGCGCTGCGCACCGAAGGCTTCCTGGAGTCCCGCCGGGGAGCGGGCAGCTGGACCGCCGTACCGGCCGGGAACCCGCTGCCGGCCCGCGGCCTCGAGCCCCTCCCGCCGGAGGCTCTGGGCTCCATGATCGACCTGGGCTGCGCCGCGCTGCCCGCGCCCGAACCCTGGCTCACCCGCGCCGTGCGGGGCGCCCTGGAGGAACTGCCGCCCTACGCGCACACCCACGGCGACTACCCGGCGGGGCTGCCCGCACTGCGCGCCATGCTCGCCGAGCGCTACACGGCACGCGGCATCCCCACCATGCCCGAGCAGATCATGGTGACCACGGGAGCCATGGGTGCGATGGACGCGATCTGCCACCTCTTCGCCGGGCGCGGCGAACGCATCGCCGTCGAGTCGCCGTCGTACGCCAACATCCTCCAGCTGATGCGGGAGGCAGGCGCCCGGCTGGTGCCGGTGGCCATGGCCGAGGGGCTCGGCGGCTGGGACCTGGACCGCTGGCGCCAGGTGCTGCGGGAGGCCGCGCCACGGCTGGCCTACGTCGTCGCGGACTTCCACAATCCGACGGGCGCGCTGGCCGACGAGGACCAGCGCCGCCGTCTGGTGGAGGCGGCCCGGTCGGCCGGGACGGTCCTGGTCGTCGACGAGACCATGAGCGAGCTGTACCTGGAGGACGGCCTGGAGATGCCGCGCCCGGTGAGCGGCTTCGACCCGGCCGGCTCCACCGTCATCACCGTGGGATCGGCGAGCAAGGCGTTCTGGGCGGGGATGCGCATCGGCTGGGTGCGGGCCGCCCCCGAGGTGATCCGCAGCCTGGTCGCCGCCCGCGCCTACGCGGACCTCGGCACGCCGGTGCTGGAGCAACTGGCCGTGAACTGGCTCCTCAGTGCCGACGGCTGGGAGCAGGCGGTGAGCCTGCGGCGCGCGCAGGCCCGGGAGAACCGGGACGCCCTCGTCGCCGCGGTGCGCAGGGAGCTGCCGTCCTGGGAGTTCTCGGTGCCGCGAGGCGGTCTGACCTTGTGGGTGCGCACCGGCGGCCTGTCGGGCTCCCGGCTCGCGGAGGCCGGGGAGCGGGTCGGCGTCCGGGTGCCCTCCGGGCCCCGCTTCGGAGTGGACGGCGCCTTCGAGGGGTATGTCCGGCTTCCGTTCACGGTGGGCGGCGCGGTGGCCGAGGAGGCGGCGGTCCGTCTGGCCGCCGCCGCGCGCCTGGTGGAGACCGGGGTCCCCGGGCCCGCGGAGCCGCCGCGCACCTTCGTCGCCTGACGCGGGGCTCGGCCGGTCAGGTTCAGCCCTCCGTGGCCAGTGCCTCGACCGCCACCGGCGCGACCGTCGCACTGTGCCGCGGCAGCAGTCCCAGCACCGCCTGCCGGTGGCTCTCGCTGGTCGCGTCGTCGTACGGGTCCGGGGTGGCCGGTACCTGCAGACGGTGGACCGGACCCGAGCCCAGGCGGGCGTAGCCCCGGCCCGGCGGGACGTCACGGACGGGCGTGGTGTGCGGGGGCACACCGAGCACCGTCTCCAGCTCGTCCGGGGTCGCGGGGCCGAGCACCACGCGCGCGCGGGTGTACTGCCGCACCGCGTCGGACAGTCCGTCCAGCGCGTCGAACTGCTCGGCCGCCACGACCGTGACGTTCGCCGCGCGCCCGTGCCGCAGGGGCACCTGGAGCAGGCTCTGGGGATCCGCGCGGCCGTCGGCGGCGGCGAGGTGACCGAGAGCACCGGGCCGGTCCAGCAGGATCCACAGCGGGCGCCTGAGGTCGTCCGGCGAGGGGTGCCCGGCCTGCCGGGCGCGGTTCGCCGCGATCAGCCGCCGCTCCGTCTCATGGGTCGCCCACTCCAGGCTCGACACCGCGCCGACGAGGCCCGACTCCACGGACAGCACGCCGTCCCGGCCCGTCAGGCACGCGTACTCACCGCTGTCCCCGCCCTCGACGATCAGGACGTCGCCGTGCTGCAGTGCCTGGAGGGCGATGGACCGCACCAGCGTCGTCGTCCCGCTGCCGGGCGCGCCGGCGATCAGCAGGTGTGGTTCGGTGGAGCGCGGACCCGTGCGCCACACCACCGGGGGTACGTCGCGCTGCTCGTCGCCGTGGGTGAGCGGGAGGGTGCGCTGGACGCCGGTCTGGTCGGTGAAGCCGAGGACCGTCTCGCCCGGGGCGGTCACGAAGCGCTGCGCGGCGATGTCGGTGGGCAGGGGCGGCAGCACGGTCACCGTCAGCTCGTTGGCCTCCTCGTCCCAGGCGAAGTGGTACTCGCGGCCCCGGCCGGACTTGGCGTGCAGCAGATGCTCGATCCGGGCCCGTGACGCGGCCTCGCCGTCGGTGAAGTAGGCGGGGTAGCGCAGGCGCAGCCGTGAGACCCGGCCGGTGTCGTCGAAGTCGTACGAGGAGAAGGCCCGAGTCCAGTCCCCGCCGTGCGCGTAGAGCGGATCGGGGTCCTGGGCGGCCGAGAAGTAGGGCACCAGCGCCTCGTACAGGGTCCGCAGGCGCTGGGTCTGCGCGTCGTCCGGCCCCGAGGTCCGCGGCGGTCTGCGGTCGCGGCCCTTCCAGGCCGCGGCCGCCATGAGCGAGAGGCCGGCGAGCAGCGGTCCGTACGGCACGAGGGCCACCACCAGGATCACCGAGGTGAACAGGAAGAGGAGCGGTCCCCGCCGGTCCTTCGGTGTGGCCGCCCACCTGCGCCGCCCGGCACCCGCCAGCCGGCGCAGGCCGCGGGTGAGGAGGAACAGCGGCTTGAGGACGTCGCCCGCGCCGCCGGCCGCCGTCCGGGCCAGCTGCCGGCTGCGGGCGATCGGGGTGCTGCCGTTGCGCAGGATGCGGGGGAGCGGGCGCCGGGCCACGTCGTTCTCCTGGGGGTGCGTGCGGGGCGGGGGCGGGGTCAGAAATTGATCCCGCCGAGCAGGCTCGCGAGGCTCTGGCCCCCGGCCTTGATCCCCGGGGCGATGCCGGTACTGGCGAGGTAGAAGCCGAAGAGGGAGCAGATTGTGGCGTGTGAGCCCTTGAGGCCGTCCTTCCGGGAAAAGAGGAAGACGCAGGTGCCGAGCAGCAGCACACCGGAGACGTTGAGGACCATGTGCTCTCCTGGATCGCGGGGACTGTCACCATGAGTACTTCCAAGCTCACAGGATGTATCCATACGATAAAAGGTGCAAACGGGTGAAATCGTCGGAATTTCCCCCGGTCGGCGGAGCCGCCCCGCACCGACGGAGCCGGTCCGGGCGCCTCGCCGGACGCTGTGGTGATCTTCGCCAGGTGCGGTGCCGGTCATGTGCCGAGGAAGCCAGTACGCTGGCGATTCACCCGTACGGCGGCCCCGCTCGCCGTCGTGCGCGCTGTGTACGACGGCCCCGCTCGCTGTCGTACGCTCCCGCAGTCCCCAGCAGTCGTAGTGAGAGGCGGTCCGGCCGATGAGTGATGCCCCCGACCCCGAGGTCGTGGAGCTGGCGACCAAGATCTTCGATCTGGCGCGCCGAGGCGAGACCGAGGCGCTCGCGGCGTACGTCGACGCGGGCGTTCCGGCCAACCTCACCAACGACCGCGGCGACTCCTTGGTGATGCTCGCCGCCTACCACGGCCACGCCGACGCCGTCCGGGCCCTGCTGGCGCGGGGCGCGGAGGCGGACCGCGTCAACGACCGAGGCCAGACCCCGCTCGCCGGGGCGGTCTTCAAGGGTGAGACGGAGGTCATCCGGGCGCTCCTGGACGGCGGCGCCGACCCGGCCGCGGGGACGCCCTCGGCCGTCGACACCGCCCGCATGTTCGGCAAGAACGATCTGCTCGAACTGTTCGGCGCACACTGATCCGAGTGCACTGACCAGCGAAGACAACGAAAACGGGGGAGGCGGTACGGGGCCGCCCGAAATAAGGTCGCGGCAGCGTGAGACACCGAGTCATCATGACGTCGTGATTCACGGACGCGATGGCTGGGCAGGTGTTGCCGCACCGCGCGGGCCGTGATGCGGTCCGCACGGGCCACCGACGAGAGGCAGAGGAAGATGGTCTACAGCAAGCAAGAGACGGCGGGCGCTCCGACGTGTTGTCACGTGGCCAGGTAGTGCGTGTTCCCCGGTTGCGTCGACGCTTGATGTGAGGCTGTTTCCCATGTTCGAACCGGTCATAGCGCCCAGCGGAACGCTGCTCGGCCTCCTGCAGAGGGGCCGCGGCGACGGCACGCTGCACGCGCTCACCGCACCGCGAGCCGAGGCGCTCGCGGCTCTCAACCACTGTGTGCTGCACGATCCCCGCCACGACTGGCAGGTGGAGAACCGCTCCCTGTACTACGCCCGGCTCTACCTCGATCTGAACGGCGAGCTGGACGGGATCGAGGCCCATCTCCTCGGCGCCGAGGACGTCCTCGACAACGAGGAGTGCCGCACCGGGCTCGCCCTCGCGGTCCTCGGGCACCTCGCCTCGTACGGCAGGCGCGACGCACTCGAACTGCTGCGCAGGTACGCGTCCTCGGGCACCAACTGGGCCTGGGCGCTGGACGAGCTGGCGCTGCGCGACGACGACGCGGGGCTGCGTGCCCTCGCCGCTCCCGTGCTGGCCCGCTTCCCGGCCGACGCCGAGGGCGAGGCCGAACTCGCCGCCGCCGTCCGCGACGCCTTCGAGCCCCGGCCCTGGCGGCTGTGGGCCGACGACCCCCGCGCCGGTGTCGCCACGCGTGTGCGTGCCGCGCAGGAGGCCGGCTGTTTCGACCGGTGGCAGCGGCAACTGCGGCCCCAGGGCCCCCGGCCGGGCTGGAGCGTCCAGGCGGTCTTCGACTGGGCCCAGCAGGGCATCGAGCGCGGCGCCGCCCTCCACGTGCCCGCCGCCCGCTGTCTCACCGCGGTCGCGGGCCCCGAGGACCGGCCCGAGATCGTCCGGGCCGCCCGCTCCGGGAGCGACGGCGCACGCTGTACCGCCCTGCGCTACCTCGCCGCCGGTCACGACCCCGACGCACTCGACCTGATCGAGGACGCCGTGGCCACCGGGTCCGCGCTCGTCGTGGACGCGGCCGTGGACGCCTTCGAACGCATGCGCAGTGTGGCCGCCGTCGACCGGGCGCGCGGCTGGGCCTGCCGGCCCGACGCCCTGGGGGCCGCCGCCGGCCGCGTGCTCGCCTGCCGGGGCGGCGGGCAGGACCGCGACCTGGTCCTCGCGGCGCTGCGGGAGGCGGTGCGGGGCGAGGGCCCCGACGCACCGACCCTGTGGACCCTCGTCGACGGCGCCGGACGGCTCGGCATCGCCTGCGCCGCACCGGTGCTGCGCCACATCTACCGAGAGACCGCCTCGTCCCACCTCCGGGGCCGCGCCGCCCGCGCGCTGGCCGCCACCGACCCCTCCTTCCCCGCCGGATTCGCCGTCGAGTGCCTGTGGGACTGCGAGGAGTCCACGCGCGAGATCGCCGCACGGCACGCCGAGACCGGGGACATCCGCGTCGTCGAGCAGTTGCGCAGGCTCGCCGCGGATCCGGCCGAGGAGGACGAGGTCCAGACGGCCGTACGCAGCAGGATCGGGCCCGACATGCCCACCGCGTGAGGGTGCGTGCCCACGGTGTGAACGTTCGGTGACCCGGGGGTCAGGAGCGGGTGGACAGAGTCTGCCCTGCTTGGCTGCGCAGCCCAACGCTCATAGGACGTTCCCCGGCCGGAAAGATCGACGTTGACGTGGCCACGTCCGGCGCGGCGAGAACACGGGTATGCGTGTCGTCATCGTGACCGAATCCTTTCCCCCCGATGTGAACGGCGTGGCCCACTGCGCGCTCCAGACCGTCCGGCACCTCGTCGATCGCGGTCACGCTCCCCTCGTCGTCGCTCCCACCGCCTCCCTGAAGTCCTCGACTTCCTTCGAGGAGGGAGGCGCTCCCGCCGGGAGCGGGGCCGACGCTCTCGCGCCGTGCCCCGTCGTCCGTGTCCCCTCCCTTCCGCTCCCCGGCTATCCCCAGGTGCGCGTGGCACTCCCCAGCCGACGTGTCGCCGCGGCGATCACCGCGCACGGCGCCGACATCGTGCACCTGGCCAGCCCCTTCGTTCTCGGCGTCCGAGGCATGGCGGCCGCCGCCCGGCTCGGCATCCCCGCCGTGGCCATCTACCAGACCGACCTGGCCGGATACGCCCGCACCTACATGGGTGCCGGTGAGGCCGCGGCCTGGCGGCGCATCCGCACCGTGCACGCCGCCGCCGACCGCACCCTCGCGCCCTCCAGCGCGGCCCGGAACGATCTGGAGGCGCACGGCGTACCCCGGGTGCAGCTCTGGCCGCGCGGCGTCGACACCATCCGTTTCCGGCCGGATCTGCGCGATGAGACGATCCGGCGGGAACTCGCCCCGGGCGGCGAGCTGATCGTCGGCTACGTCGGCCGGCTCGCCCCCGAGAAGCACGTCGAACTGCTCTCCGGGGTCTGCGGCCTCAAGGGGGTCCGCGTGGTTGTGGTGGGCGACGGACCCAGCGAGACGACCCTCCAGGGCGCCCTGCCCGGCGCCGTGTTCCTGGGCCGGCGCACGGGCGACGAACTCGCCCGGATCTTCGCCTCCCTGGACGTGTTCGCGCACACCGGCCCGTTCGAGACGTTCTGCCAGACCGTGCAGGAGGCCATGGCGAGCGGTGTGCCGGTCGTCGCGCCCGCCGCGGGGGGACCGCTCGACCTGGTGGCCCACGGGCGCACCGGGCTGCTCGTCCCACCCGGCGACGCCGCCGCCATGCGGGACGCCGTGGCCGCCCTGGCGGCCGATCCGGCGCTGCGGACCGGTTACGGCGCCGCCGGGCGCGCCACCGTCGAGGGCCGCACCTGGGCAGCCGTCGGTGACCAGCTCATCGGGCACTACGAGGACGTCCTCGCCGCCCGCGCAACGGTGGTGGCGGCATGAGCTTCGCCACCGAGCGCTTCGGCGACGGTCTGCGGATCGTGCGGCTCGCCAACTTCGTCGCGCCCTCCTCCGGCGGACTGCGCACCGCCCTGCGCGAACTGGGCAAGGGCTTCAAGGAGGCCGGACACGAGCCGGTGCTCATCGTGCCGGGCGAAGACCACACCGACCGCATGACCGAGCAGGGCCGGGTCATCACCCTGCCCGGGCCGCTGCTGCCCGGCACCGGCGGCTACCGGGTCCTCACCGACAAGCGGCGCGTCGCCGCCCTGCTGGAGGACCTGGTCCCCGACCGCCTGGAGGTCTCCGACCGCACGACGCTGCGCTGGACCGGGAAGTGGGCGCGGCGGGCCCGGATCCCCGCCGTGATGGTCTCCCACGAGACCGCCGACGGAGTCCTGCGCACCTGGGGCCTGTCCGAGAACCTCTCCCGGCGCGCCGCCGACGCCCTGAACACCCGTACGGCCCACACGTACGCGCGCGTGGTGTGCACCACCGAGTTCGCCGAACGGGAGTTCGTGCGGATCGGCGCCCGCAACGTCGTACGGGCCCCCCTGGGCGTCGACCTGGAGCAACGCCACCCCGCGCTGCGGGAGGCAGGGCTGCGCGACCGCTACGCGCGCCGGGACGAGACGCTCCTCGTCATGTGCTCCCGCCTCTCCGTGGAGAAGCGGCCCGGTACCGCCCTGGACGCGCTGGAGGCGCTGCTGCGGCGCGGGCGGCGCGTGGTGCTGGTGGTCGCCGGGGACGGGCCGCTGCGCGCGCGGCTGGAACAGCGGGCGCGGGAGCGGCGGTTGCCGGTGACCTTCCTGGGCCACGTTCGCGACCGGGACCTGCTCGGGTCGCTCCAGGCCACGGCGGACGTCTGCCTGGCCCCGGGGCCCGCCGAGACCTTCGGACTGGCCGCCCTGGAGGCGATGGCCTGCGGCACGCCCGTGGTGGCCAGCTCCTTCTCCGCGCTGCCCGAGGTGATCGGCTCCGCCGGGGCCACCGCCGTGAACAGCGGGGACGCCTTCGCGGACGCGGTCGACCTGCTCATGGAGCGGCCTGAGTGCGAGCGCCGGGAGACGGCACGCGCGCGTGCCGAGTGCTTCGGGTGGAAGACCGCGGTGGACGCGTTCCTCGCCGCGCACGACGCGCAGCCGGAGGACGCACCGGCGCACGGGACGCCGTCGCCGGACGCGCCGTCGCACGACGCGCGGTCGCGTGTCACTCCCTCGTCGGCCGAGCCCCGGGTGCGGGACGCCGCTCGGGAGGGCGTGGCATGAGACCCCTGCGGTTCGTGGCACTCGGTGACTCGCTGACGGAGGGCGTGGGTGACCGCGTAGGGGACACCTGGCGGGGGTGGGCTCCCCTGCTCGCCGAGGGGCTCGCCCCGGCGGACGGGGCCGCGGAGTTCACCAACCTGGCCGTCAGCGGCGCCCAGACGCGGGACGTCCTGGAACTGCAGACCCCGCAGGGGCTCGCCCTGCGCCCGGACGTCGTCTCCGTCGTCATCGGCGTCAACGACACCCTGCGCTACACCTTCGACATCCACGCCGTCGCTGCCCGGCTCGACCAGGTGTACGCGGCCTTCCGGGCCCAGCGCGCCGTGCTGCTCACGGCCTGTCTGCCCGACCCGGGGTCGATGCTGCGGCTGCCCGGGGCCCTGGCGCGTCCGCTCGCCAGGCGGCAGCGGGCCGTGAACACGGTCGTGCACGCGCTGTCCGAGCGGTACGGGGCCGTTCATCTGCACGCGGCGGAAGGGGACTGGATCAGCGACCGCGCGATGTGGAGCGCGGACCGGCTGCACCCGGGGGAGCGCGGGCACCGGCAGCTCGCCCGGCAGTTCCACGCCCTGCTCGCCGAGGCGGGCGTCGCGACCGGCCCCGCGCCCTCGCCCGAACCCGAGTTCCCCGCGCCCTCCCGCTCGGCCAACCTCTGGTGGCTCGCCACCGCCGGGACGGGCTGGGTGGCCCGGCGGTGCACGGATCTGCTGCCCCAACTGCTCAGCCTGGCCGCGGCCGAGGTGCGCCACAAGGCCAGGGGGACCAGCGCCCGGCTGGACCTGAGCGCCTCGCACGCGGTGACGTCCGCGCTGGCCGCGCTGTCGGTGGCCGACCAGCAGCCGGACGCCGCCTGACCGGGCTGCCCAACGGCGTGGCCCACGAGCGCGAACCGCAGGGGGTGTCCGGAGCCGCCTGGGCGGCCGCAGCGAGGCCGGCGGGTGGCGGACGGGGGCCGGGCCGACGGCTGAGCGGAGTGCGGCGGTGCCGCCAGACCATCCGCGGGCCGGAGCGCCCCGCCTGTCCCCGCGGTGCGGGCCCGCGCCGTTTGGGCTGTTGTCAGACCGAGGACCTAATCTGTGCACCGTGACTTCGCCTGCATCGACGGACCGTGTTCCGCACCAGCTCAGTGCGGGGCCGCGGCCTGCTCCGGGCCCGGCCGCCGACGAAGGGCTGGCGCGGCGGCTGCGCGCGCTCGCCTGCACCGCGCCGCTGCACGACCTGGACGCGCGCAAGGCCAACCTCGCGGGTGAGTACTCGGTCTACGGGATGGCGGAGATCGCCCTCGCCGCCATCGACCTGGTCACTCTGAACATGGACTTCGACACGGGCGCCGACCACGACCAGATAGTCACCCGGCTCATCCCGCGCATCGCCGCCCAGGCCCCGGAGCGCCCGGCCGCCGAGCACGAGCGCGTGGCCCGCTGGGTGCTGGAGAACCTGATCAACGTCGGCAGCGTCGACCGGGGCTTCCGCGCCGTCTACGGGATATTCGACCCGGATGGCACTTATGTCCGCCGTGACTACGACTTCAAGCTGATCGAAGAGGTGCCCGGATACGGGGGCAGCGTCTACCTCCGGACGACGGACGAGGCGGTCAACGTCCTCGTCGGCGCCCTCGACACGGATGTCACCAGCGCCCAGATCGCCGCCGAGGTCAAGCTCGAGGTGCTGATCAGCCGCGGGCGCCTCGCCGACGCCCAGCTCGCCGCCGAGCAGGCGCGCTACCGCACCGTGCAGTACTCGGAGTCGCTGCGCAGGGCCCTGGAGGCCACCCGGCGCAACGTCCGCGCGGTGGACTGGCTCAACGCGGTGCCGGACATGATCGCCGAGGCCCTCGACCACGTCACCGACCGCTACCGCCACGAGAACGCGATCCTCACCAACATCCGCAAGGCCCGCGACGAGTCCGAGGACTCCGAGCAGAAGCGACGCGCCGCCGAACTCGTCGACATCGTCAAGGACTGCATCCGCAGACACACCCAGTTGCAGTCCCGGCTCCTGGAGGCGGGCCCGCTGTTCCGCGCCGAACAGGACCGGCAGGCGTTCGCCACACCGACGGCGACGTCCGGCACGGACCTCTACGGACACCTGCTCGCCCCGGTGCTGCCGCTTCCCCTGGAGCAGGCGGTCCGCGTCACCGACGCCTTCTTCGCCCATGGCACGGGGCTGCGCACGCCCGGTTCCATGCGGGTCGGGGACCTCGTCGACCTGCTGCTGACGCCCCCGGTGGAGCGTGCGCACCTCGGGGCGGAGATGCCCGAGCCGGACCTGGTCGCGACCCCGGACGACAGCCGGTTCAGCGAGGAACAGCTCGCCGCCGCGACGGAGTTGCTCGATCTGCCGGCCGACGCGCCCCGGCGGCTGTCCGGGCTGCTCGCCAAGGCGCGTCGGACGGGAGATCCCGACCTGCCGTATCTGGTGGCCCTGCTGGCCGTGCACGCGGCCAGCCCGCCCGTGGGCACGGCCTACCGGCAGGGCGAGGAGAAGCTGCTCTTCGCCGTCGACGACGGAACGGAGCTGGACGACCCCGAGTTCGGCGGCGCGGATCTGATCGTGGGGACGGCCCTGCTGGACGCGGCCGGAATGGCGGCGGGCCGGACGGAGGCGGCATGAACGGCAACCAGTACCAGCGCGACAAGGAGTCCCGACCGTGACCGAGCACGTCGAGTGGAGCGATCCGGAGACCGCCGCCGCGCCGGCGAGCGCCGCCGTCACCCCCGCCGACGCCGCCGACGCGGCGCGGCTCGTCGCCTTCGGGCTCCAGCCCAAGCTGCAGCCCGCACGTGACCAGGAGTACACGGACCTGCTGCGCCGCTATCGCGAGGACCCGCCGTTCGGACGCCTCGCCGACGCCGTCGCCACGGGACTCGGCCTGGTCGTCCTGGAGGTGTCCCCGCGCGCGGGCATGGCCGTGACCGCCGCCGAGGACTCCGTGTTCGCCGTCCGCATGGGCGACTACGCGCGTCGTACGTCGGCCGACTCCGTCGACCGCTTCCTGCACGGACTCGCCCATCTCGCCGTAGCCGCCCTCGCCTTCCCGCGCCCCGAGGACCTGGCGGACGACGGCTACATCGGCCGGGTCACGGTCAACGGCGTCGACGCTTTCGTGCGCCAGGCCTGCCGCCGCATCGAGGAACGGGCCGAGGAACAGGGCGAGAACACCGATCCGGCGACGGACACCCCCGGCCTGGAGGCGGCCTGGCGCATCTGGACCAGACGCAGCGCGACCGGGGCCACCAAGGACGCGCGCAGACTGGCGGGTTCGACCACCGGCATCGTCGCCAAGGCCGTCGCGTTCCTCACGGACTCCGGCTTCCTGCAGCGTACGGGCGACGACAGCGGCGGCACCTACCGCACGACGGCCCGCTACCAGCTCCAGGTGCGCGACATGGCGGGCAGTGCGGCCATGGCCGAGCTCCTCGGACTGGGTGTCGTCCCGGTGACCGACGGCACGGCCACCCTGCTGCCCGCCGAGGACTCCGACGACCTGGAGCTGGTGGCCGACGCCGGACTGCCGTTCCACTCCTGAGGCTCCCGGAGCAGGCTCACTGCGCCCCAGGCCCTGGAGGCCCCCGAGGCGTGACGAGTCTCGCCGACCCCGACGCGCAACGGGCCTGTGCGGCCCCCGGAGCCCCGGGCCTTCGAAGCCCGCGGAGCATCACAGGCCTTCGAACCTCCTGAACATCCCGAACCTCCTCACGTTTCCGAACACTCAGCACGACAGACGACGAGAGCCCCCCATGTACGAGCTGTCCCGGGTCCGCCTCTACTCCATCGGGCCGGCCGGTGCGCGTTATGCCGACACCGTGCTGGACCTGCGGGGAGTGGGCGATCTGGTGCCCGACCCCGCCCCCACCCAGGCGGAGTTCTTCGAGGACGAGCCCACCGGGCCGCCGCGCCGCCCCGCGCCCGCCGGCGTGCTCTTCCTGGAGAACGGCGGCGGCAAGTCCGTCCTGCTGAAGCTGATCTTCTCGGTGATGCTGCCCGGCCACCGCAACACCCTCGGCGGCGCCAGCTCGGGCGTGCTGCGCAAGTTCCTGCTCGCCGACGACTGCGGACATGTGGCGCTGGAGTGGCAACACACGCTGACCGGCGAGTGCGTCGTGGTCGGCAAGGTGAGCGAGTGGCGCGGCCGCCAGGTCTCCAACGACCCCCGGAAGTTCGCGGAGGCCTGGTACTCCTTCCGGCCGGGGCCCGGCCTCAGCCTCGACAACCTGCCGGTCGCCGAGTCCACCGCCGTACGGCCGCCCGTCGAGGGTGCGTCCGGCGCGCAGGGGCGGCGCCGCACGATGAAGGGCTTCCGCGATGCCCTCACGGAGGCCGGCAAGGCGTACCCGCACCTCGAAGTGCACTGGGAGGAGATCCACGACCGCTGGAACGAGCATCTGACCGACCTCGGTCTCGATCCCGAACTCTTCCGCTACCAGCGGGAGATGAACGCCGACGAGGGTGAGGCAGCCGGTCTCTTCGCGGTCAAGAAGGACTCCGACTTCACCGACCTGCTGCTGCGCGCCGTCACCGACACCCGGGACACCGACGGACTCGCCGACCTGGTCGGTGGGTTCGGCAACAAGCTGGGACGACGCTCGGAGCTGATCGCCGAACGGGACTTCACCGCCGGCTCGGTGGACCTGCTCGGGCGCATCGTCGACGCCGCCGAGGCGCGCTCGCGGGCCAGGGACATCCACGCGGGCGCCGAGCGGCGGACGCGCACACTGGCGCGGCGGCTGTCCGCGCGTGGGGTGCGGGAGCGGGTCCGGGCCGCCGATCTGGCCCAGCGGGTGACCGCCGCGGCCTATGCCGTCACCCACGCCGAGGGCGCCCGGGAGCGCAGCGCGCTGGTCGCGGCCGAACTGGCCTACCGCCACGCGTCGTTGGCGCTCGCCGGCGCCGAGAAGGCCGCCGCCGCGCAGAAGCGCGAACTGGCCGACGCCCGCCAGCTGTACTCCGCCTGGCAGGCCGCCGAGGCCGTGCTGCGGCACCGCGCCGCCGCCGACCGCTCCGCGCGCGTGGCCGCCGCGATCCGCGAGGCCGAGCGGGACGCCGCACCGGCGCTCGCCGCCCGCGCCAAGGCCGCCGTCGATCTCGTACGGGCGCTGCACGCGGCCGCCGAGAGCGCGGAGTCCCTCGCCAACGAGGGGGAGGAGCGGTCCGCCGCCCTCCAGGAGGCCGGCGAGTCCGCCTACCGGGACTCCACCGCCGCCGCCACGGAGGCACAGCGTGCCCGCAGCGAGGCGGGACATCTGCGCCAGCGGCTCGAGGAGGTGGAGCAGGAGACCGCTCAGGCTGTTCGGGCGGGCTGGCTGGACGACAGCGCTCCCGACGCCGACCCGGCGCGGGCCGCGCTGGCCGCGAGCGACGCGGAGAAGGCGGCCGTCGCGGACTGGGACACCACTCGCGAGGCCTCCCGCCGCGCGTCCGAGCAGGCACGCGAGGCGGCCTCCGCCGAGTCCCGTGCGGAGCTGACGGCGGCCCGCTCCGCGGACGCGGCCACCGCAGCCGAGCGGGCGTACCAGGCCGAGCGCCGGACCGCCGAGGCACTCGCCGCGGAGGAGCGGCTGACGGAACTGCTGAGCCTGTCGGGCACGGGCGCCCCGAAACGGGTCCCCGGCCCCCGGCGCGCCATGGACACGGACCCGGCCGACGCCCAGGCCACAGGCGAGGGCCCCCTCACCCCCGAGGAACTGGACGGCTTCGCCGACGAACTGCGCGCCCTGGTCGAGGACTCGGTCGCCTCCGCCGAACGGCAGCTCTTCGAGCTGCGCACCGCGGCGGCCGACGACGCGCGCATCCTGGGCGCGCTCGGTGACGGCGGGCTGCTGCCGCCGGGCCCCGATGTGCTGGCGACCGTAGAGTTCCTCGGTGAACACGGCATTCCCGCGCTGCCCGGCTGGCGTTATCTCGCCCAGGCCGTCGACCCGGCCGACCACGCGCGCGTACTGGCCGTCCGTCCCGAACTCGTCGACGGCGTGATCATCACCGATCCGGATGCGCACGCCCGGGCCCGCGAGGCGCTGACCGGCGCCGCGCTGCTGCCGCGCTCCACCGTCGCCGTCGGCACCGCCGCCGCGCTGCTCGCCCCGACCCCGGCCCTGGACGAGAGCGACAGCGGCGTCGGCGGTGTCTTCCTGGTCCCGCCCAACCCGGCCATGCACGACGAGCACGCCGCCGACGAGGAACGGCAGGCGCTGCGCGCCCGGGCCACCGCGCGCGACGAGGAGATCCGGGCACTCGCGGCCCGGCTCGGCAAGGATCGCGAGCTGGCGGCCCGGCTGGCCTCCTGGCGCACCGGATGCCCCGCCGGACGGCTCACCGAACTCGCCTCGGCCGCCCGGGACGCCCGCGCGTCCGCCGAGGAGGCGGAGGCCGAGCTGGCCGAGGCGCGCACCGCCCGCGCCGAGGCCGACGAGGCCGCGGCCGAGGCCGCCCTGATGCGCGACGAGCGACAGGAGGCCGCCCAGCGGGCCCGCCGCGCCGCCGACGCCCTCGCCGGGCTCGCCTTCCGGCTGCGCGAGCGCGCCGGGTGGCAGGTCAAGCTGCGTGAACTCGCCGACGAGGCAGTCGAGTCGGAGGCCCGCGCCCAGTTCTGTCTGGAGCGCGCCCGTGCCGCCGACGAGGACCGCCGCGGCGCGCAGCGCGCCGCCGACGACGCCCGTCGTACGGCGCGTGCGCTGCGCGCCGAGCGTGCGGAGATCGCGGGCGCACCCGACGACGTACCGGAGGACGACGCGAACGCGCCCAGGGCGTCCCTGCCCGCCCTCCGCGAGGCCTACCGGGCCGCCTCCCAGGTGTACGAGAAGGTCGGCGTAGGCGCCGATCTGCGGGCAGAGCAGGCGCGGGCCGAGAGCGACGAGTCCGCCGCGCTCGCCGAACTGGACCGGCTCAGCAACAAGGTGCGCACGCGCGCCGAGCAGCTCCTTCAGTCCCCCGACGGCTCCGACGGTCCGTCCCGGCAGGCCGCCGCCGCGCGTGCCGAGGAGCTGGTACAGCTGCTGGAGACCCGTACGTCCACGGCGAGCGAGCAGCTCGGGCGACTGCGCGGCGAGGCCGAGCGGCACGCGCCCGAGAACGGCGAGACCCACACCGAGCTGCCCGAGGACCTCTTGCCCCGGGACACCGAGCACGCGCAGTCCCTGCTGCGCACGGCGACGGCCGAACTCGCCTCCCGTGTCGAGGCGCTCGGCCAGGCCCGCGAGGCCCACGCTGAACTCCTGGACTCCCACCGGGCCGCCGAGGACGCGGCGAGCGGCTTCGACGAGATCGCGGCGATGCTGCGCGACCTGCTGCGCGAGTACGCGTCCGAGGAGGATCAGGAGGAGCCGGAGCCCTATCCCGGCACGCTTGAGGAGGCCCGCCGGGCCGCCGCGGAGACCCGCAGGTCGCTCCGCGGCTGCGCCGCCGATCTGTCCGCCGCCGAGGGCGCCGTGCGCGAGGCCTGCGACGTACTGGTCCGGCACGCCAACTCCACCCGCTACGAGCAGGTCCGCACCCCCGCCCGGCAGCAGATCCGCGAACTGCCCGCGTCCGCGCTGCCGGAGCACACCCAGCGGTGGGCGGACGCCTTCGCGCCCCGGCTGCGCGTCCTGACCGACGAGCTGGCGCAGCTGGAGCGCAACCGGGACTCCATCGTGGACCGTCTGCGGGGTCTGGTGGAGTCGGCGCTGGCGACCCTGCGGTCCGCGCAGCGGCTGTCCCGGCTCCCCGAGGGCCTCGGGGAGTGGTCCGGACAGGAGTTCCTGCGGATCCGCTTCGAGGAACCCGACCAGGCGACGCTGATCGAACGCCTGGGCGAGGTCATCGACGAGGCGACCCGTGCGGCCGTCAAGAAGAACTCCGACCTGCGGCGCGACGGCATGTCGCTGCTGCTGAGGGGGGTCGGCGCGGCGCTCCAGCCCAAGGGCGTCGCGGTCGAGATCCTCAAGCCGGACGCCGTGCTGCGCGCCGAGCGGGTTCCGGTGGGCCAGATGGGAGACGTGTTCTCGGGCGGCCAGCTGCTCACCGCGGCCATCGCCCTGTACTGCACGATGGCCGCGCTGCGCTCCAACGACCGGGGCCGCGACAAGCACCGCCACGCGGGCACGCTGTTCCTGGACAACCCCATCGGGCGCGCCAACGCCACGTATCTGCTGGAGCTCCAGCGGGCCGTCTCGGACGCGCTCGGCGTCCAGCTCCTGTACACCACCGGGCTGTTCGACACCACCGCGCTCGCCGAGTTCCCGCTGGTCATCCGGTTGCGCAACGACGCCGACCTGCGGGCCGGTCTGAAGTACATCCGGGTGGAGGAGCACCTTCGACCGGGACTGCCGCAGCAGCCCCAGGCCGGAGAAGCGGTGCACAGCGAGATCACCGCGACCCGGATGTTCAAACGGCCCGCGTAGCATCACGCGTCCCCCTTGAAAGGCCCCGGGGGCGGCGGTGGGGCGACCACGTCCACCCTCCGCCCCCGTATGGCTACGGGTGCGACAGTTGGCCGGCGCCACCCTGCCCGGATATACGTCGCTCGGCCCGCTCCCCGGCTCGCGCCCGCCGACGCTCCGCGCGACGCTCGCGGCGCAGCTCCCGGGCCGTGCTGCTGGGGGCTGACACCACTCCATGGCGCTGGTGCCAGACCTGGCGTGTCACCCAGACGTCGAGCGCGCCCCAGGTCGCCGCCACCGTGCTGGCGATGCTCGAGAGGACCATCGGGAACGCCAGCCAGGAGCCGGCCATCGTGCACAGGAATGCGATGACCGCCTGGATCAGCGTCACCGCGATGATGAGTACCGCCCGCACTGCCGCCGTACGCACCGGATCCGGGAGCCGCCGCCTGCGCGCGGGCTCCTCCACCCACAACGGCCGGTAGCCCGCCCTCTCGTACAGCTCCTCGTCCCTCGCCGCGCCCCGCCGGGCCGCCGGGACGTCCCCTGTGCGCTCCGCGCCGCGCTCCCGTGCCGCTCCCAGAGAGGCACGCACCAGGGCGGTGCGATCCTGCCTCCGCGCATCCCCTTGCACCGTCTCGGGCGTCGCACCACCCGACCTGGGCGTCCCACGCCGCTCCGCTGTGTCCATCAACTTGTCACTCCCCACCGCCTGCAGCCCCCTCGTCCCGGTGTCATCCCACTCCGGTTCCTCAGTGGGTGCCCGGCTTGCTTCGTTTTACGCCGCCTGAGTGCGGCTTGTGGCGCCTGTGACCGAATCCGCCCCTGATTCCCGTACAGAAGGACGATCGACGTTCTGCGAAGATTCCCAGCGAACGAAAATTTCCGGCCAACCGCCCGGGACGCCCGGTCCGTTGTCCGCCTGCGCCGCATGCCGGTTCCGGGGAGCAAATTCCCCGTAATGGCGTGACAACTCCCCATGTCCTGTTCGCTGTCCATGGGATGGTGCGCCTGATCGACCCTTCGAGATACCAGTGTGACGGTAGTAGGCTCACGCCGTTTGTTGACGCACACGTGTACCCCCGGCCGGAGGGGGTCGAGCTGGGGGAGGCCATGCGCTTTCGCGGGAAGTCCATCCGCCGGAAGATCGTGGCGCTCCTTCTCGTGCCGCTCCTGTCCCTGACCGCCATCTGGGCGTTTGCGACCGTGCTCACCGGCCGTGCGGCCCGGTCGGTGTTCCACGCCTCGTACGTCGTCGAAAAGGTCGGCTACCCCACCGAGGACACGGTCCGCCTCCTTCAGGAGGAACGCCGCCAGACCCTCGTCTACCTCGCGGACCCGCGCACCTCCGACTCCCTCGCCGCGCTCCGCCGCAGTCGCGCCGCCACCGACGAGGTGGTGGCGAAGCTCCGTCGCAACAGCAGGGACGAGGACCTGCACGAGGAAATGGGGTCGGGTACCGCCGAGCGGCTCACCTCGATCCTGGACGCGCTGGACGGCATGGACTCGCTGCGTCGCGGCGTCGAGGACGGCACCGTCAAGCGCACCCAGGCCCTCGACCTCTACAACCGCCTGGTCGACCCCTGTTTCACGCTCCTGGCCAACCTTCAGCTCCTCGACAACGTGGACATGGACAAACAGGGCCGCGCACTCGCCGGCGTCTTGCGCGCCCGCGAACTGCTCTCCCGCGAGGACGCCCTCCTCGGCTCCGCGCTCGTCGCCGGACGCATCACCCGCGACGATGTCCACCAGGTCTCCGCCCTCGTCGCCCAGCGCACCGTGATGTACGACGTCAGCCTCTCCCTGCTGCCGGGCTCGGAGAGTGAACGCTTCCGGCGCTACTGGAAGAACGCCGACACCGCCCCCCTGCGCATGGCAGAGCAGTCCGTCGTCGACGCCACCCCCGGCACCCCGCACGGCGTGACCGCGAAGAGCTGGGACGAGGCCGCAGGGCCGGTTCTCGACCGGCTCGACGCGATGGGCACCCAGGCCGGCGACCGCTACCAGGACCGCGTCCGCCCCCTGGCCGTCGAGGTCATCGTCAAGGCCGTCGTCGCGGGCGTTCTGGGCCTCGTTGCCCTGCTGGTCTCCCTGATCATGTCCGTACGCATCGGCCGTGGCCTCATCCGCGATCTGCGCCGGCTGCGCCTGGACGCCCACGAGGCGTCCGGGGTGCGGCTGCCCAGCGTGATGCGCCGTCTCTCGGCGGGCGAGCGGGTCGACGCGGAGACCGAGGTACCGCGCCTGGAGTACGACCCGGACGAGATCGGCGAGGTCGGTCAGGCTCTCAACACCCTCCAGCGCGCCGCCGTCGAGGCCGCCGTCAAACAGGCCGAGCTGCGCGCCGGGGTCTCCGAGGTGTTCGTCAACCTCGCCCGCCGCAGCCAGGTCCTGCTGCACAAACAACTCACCCTCCTCGATGCCATGGAACGCAGGACCGAGGGCACCGAGGAACTCGCCGACCTTTTCCGACTCGATCACCTCACCACCCGTATGCGCCGCCACGCCGAGGGCCTGGTCATCCTCTCCGGCGCCGCCCCCTCCCGGCAGTGGCGCAAACGCGTGCAGCTCATGGACGTGGTGCGCGCCGCCGTCGCCGAGGTCGAGGACTACGAGCGTATCGAGGTACGACGCCTGCCGCGCGTCGCCGTCACCGGCTCCGCGGTCGCCGACCTCACCCACCTGGTCGCCGAACTCCTCGAGAACGCCACGGTGTTCTCGCCGCCGCACACCGCCGTGCAGGTCATCGGCGAGCGCGTGGCCAACGGCTTCACCCTCGAGATCCACGACCGCGGCCTCGGCATGGGGGCCGAGGCGCTCCTGGAGGCCAACCTCAGACTCGCCGAGACTCCCGAGTTCGAGCTGTCCGACACCGACCGGCTCGGCCTCTTCGTGGTCAGCAGACTCGCCCGACGGCAGAACGTCCGCGTCTCCCTCCAGCCCTCTCCCTACGGCGGGACCACGGCCGTCGTCCTCATCCCCGACATGCTGCTCACCGACGACGTCCCGGACACCGACGGAATCGGCTTCCGTCTCGACCGACCGCTGCCCGACACCAAGGGAGCCGGGACCGACGACCACAGGCCGGGACTCTCCCACAGGCCCGTCAAGCTCCCGGGCGGCGCGGCGTCGATCCTGGACGGTCCGGTGGAGCTGGAGGCACCCGTCGATCTGGACGCGATCGACGATTTCCCCGGGGCTCTTGGCGAAGAGGACAGCGAACGCGGGGGTCTCTTCCGTCCCCGGCGGTCGCTCGCCGATGACCCGGGCGTTCAGCGCCCATCGGCACGCGACGCCGAGCGCGATCCGGCCGGACCCGCCGATACCGACCACCCGGGCGCCCCGGTTCTGCTGCCGCGTCACCGTGCCCCCAAGCTTGTCAGCTCGCACGGCCGCCCGGTGACAGGACCGGGGTCACCGCGCGGACGGGCCGAGACGGAAGTGGAGCCGCTGGAACGGCGGGTGACGGATCTCCAGGGGGCCAGGCGGCCATCCGGTCGCCCGACGGAACCCACGGGAGGCCTCCCACGTCCACACGGTGACCGGCCCGAAGCCCCTGCTCTGCCGCAGCGGCGTCGCACCCGCCCGTCGGCCGGCCCGGAAAGGCCCGTCCCGCAGCGGGACACGCAGGACGGACCGGCAGTATCGGGCGCGGGTGCGCTGCCCCGCCGGGTTCGGCAGGCCAGTCTGGCACCGCAGTTGAAGGAAGGCCCCGATCGGCTCGCTGATCGAGAGCGGTCCCGCACCGCGAACCGGGCAGGTCCGGCCGAGCGCGACGCCGACGAGGTCCGCAGCCGGTTCGCCTCGCTCCAGCGGGGCTGGCAGCGCGGCCGCGAGGAGAACGCCGCGGACGACGAGGCCCGCGACGGCTCAGCACGAGGAACGACAAAGGGAGACGGCCGATGACCGCACCGAAGGCCGCAGGGTCCACCGCGACGAACAAGGCGTCGGGAGAGCTGAACTGGCTCCTCGACGAACTGGTGGAACGCGTAGCCAGCATCCGCAAGGCGCTCGTGCTCTCCAGCGACGGCCTGCCGACAGGGGTCTCCAAGGAGCTGAGCCGGGAGGACAGCGAGCACCTCGCCGCGGTCGCCTCCGGATTCCACAGCCTCGCCAAAGGGGTCGGCCGGCACTTCGACGCCGGTGGCGTCCGGCAGACCATCGTGGAACTCGACGAGGCGTTCCTGTTTGTCACGGCCGCCGGTGACGGCAGCTGCCTCGCTGTCCTGTCGGACGCGGACTCCGACGTCGGGCAGGTGGCCTACGAGATGACCCTCCTGGTCAAGCGCGTCGGCGCACATCTCGCCTCGACTCCGCGCACCGATCTGCCCTCGGGCGGGTAGTGAGACGGTATGAGCGGAGAGGGTCAGGGAAGCAGCCACTGGTTCGACGACGAGGCCGGGCCCGTGGTCCGTCCGTACGCCATGACGCGCGGCCGCACCAGCCATGGTGTCCAGCACCGCCTGGACCTGATCGCGGTGGTCGTCACGGAACCGCACGTGGACGACCTCGAGGCGGACCCGTCGCTGTCCCCGGAGCACATGGACATCGTCGAACTCTGCCGTGACACTCCCCAGTCGGTCGCCGAACTCGCCGCCGGACTTGATCTGCCCGTCGGCGTGGTCCGCGTTCTCGTAGGGGACCTCGTGGACGAGGAACTGGTGCATGTCTCGCGTCCCGTGCCGCCCGCCGAACTGGTGGACGAGAGCATCCTGCGCGATGTGATCAACGGCCTGCGGGCCTTGTGAGCAGAGAGTGTCCGCGCCCTTCCGGAGAGCGCGCGGACACCCGGAACCGGGAGCCGGCCGGGCACGGGAGCACCCGGGAGAAGGGGTAGGCCGGGTGCGGGAGTACCCGGGAGCACAGACGGTCAGCGGTGCGGCTTCCCGCGCGTGGACCGGCGACGGCAGGGACCGCCGGTTATGATCTGATCGATCGTCGACCACCAGCTGCGGCGAGCCGATCATCCGCCCGCGGACACGGTTCCGAGCAGCGCGATCGGAGAGACGGACGTGACCACGGGCTGGCAGTTCTGGGTCGATCGCGGCGGCACCTTCACCGACATCGTCGCGCGCCGCCCGGACGGCCGCCTGCTCACCCACAAGCTGTTGTCGGACAACCCTCTCCACTACGCCGACGCGGCCGTCGCGGGTGTGCGTGAACTCCTCGACCACGACGGGCCGATCGACGGTGTCCGGATGGGCACCACCGTCGCAACGAACGCCCTCCTGGAACGCAAGGGTGAACGCACCCTCCTCGTCATCACCCGCGGCTTCCGCGACGCCCTGCGCATCGCCTACCAGAACCGTCCGAGCATCTTCGCCCGCGCGATCGAGCTCCCGGAGCCGCTCTACGAGCGGGTCGTCGAGGTCGACGAACGCATCACCGCCGATGGCACCGTCCTGCGCGCCCCCGATCTGGAGGCTCTCACCGGAGTGTTCCGGGAGGCATACGACGACGGAATCCGCGCCGTCGCTGTGGTGTGCATGCACAGCCATCTGCACCCGGCCCACGAGCGAGCCATCGGCGAGCTGGCCGCCCGGACGGGCTTTGAGCAGATCTCGCTCTCCAGCGAGGTCAGCCCCCTGATGAAACTGGTCCCGCGCGGCGACACTGCCGTCGTCGACGCCTACCTCTCGCCCGTCCTGCGTCGCTACGTCCGCCACGTCGCCGACGAACTCGAAGGCGTGCGGCTGATGTTCATGCAGTCCAACGGGGGACTGGCCGAGGCCGGACAGTTCCGCGGCAAGGACGCCATCCTCTCCGGGCCCGCGGGCGGCATCGTCGGCATGGCGCGGATGTCGCAGCTCGCCGGCTTCGACCGCGTCATCGGGTTCGACATGGGTGGCACGTCCACCGACGTCTCGCACTTCGCCGGTGAGTACGAGCGGGTCTTCACCACCCAGATCGGGGGCGTCCGGCTGCGCGCGCCGATGCTCGACATCCACACGGTGGCGGCCGGCGGCGGCTCGGTCCTCCACTTCGACGGCTCCCGCTACCGCGTAGGGCCGGACTCGGCGGGCGCGACACCTGGGCCGGCCAGCTACCGGGGCGGCGGCCCGCTCACCGTCACGGACGCCAACGTCATGCTCGGCCGTATCCAGCCCGCCCACTTCCCCAGGGTGTTCGGCCCGGACGGAGACCAGCCACTGGACGACGCCCTGGTCCGCGACCGGTTCGTCGCCCTCGCACACGAGATCCGCGAGCGGACCGGTGACGACCGCACCCCTGAGCAGGTCGCCGAGGGCTACCTCCAGATCGCGGTCGCCAACGTCGCCAACGCCGTCAAGCGGATCTCGGTCCAGAAGGGTCACGACGTGACCCGCTACGCGCTCACCACCTTCGGCGGAGCCGGCGGCCAGCACGCGTGCAGGGTCGCGGACTCCCTGGGTATTCGCACCGTTCTCGTACCACCCATGGCCGGGGTCCTCTCCGCGCTCGGCATCGGGCTCGCCGACACCACGGCCATGCGCGAGCAGTCCGTCGAGACGCCTCTGGAACCCGCGTCGATGCCCCGTGTCCGCGAGACCGCCGACGACCTGGTGGCCGCCGCCCGCGCCGAACTCCTCGCCGAGGACGTGCCCGGGGACCGCATCAGGGTCGTCCGCCGTGCCCAGCTGCGCTACGACGGCACGGACACCACCCTCACCGTCGAGCTGACCGAGCCCGACACGATGAGGCGCGCTTTCGAAGATCGTCATCGCGCCACATACTCCTTCACCCTCGACCGCCCGATCGTCGTCGAAGCCCTCTCCGTGGAAGCCACCGGCATCACCCAACCCCCCGATCTGTCCGCCCTCGCCCCGTACGAGGGCCGCTCCGCCGCCCCCGAGACCGTCCGCCTCCACACGGGCGGCGCCTGGCGCGACGTACCTCTCCACCGCCGGGAGCTCCTGCCCCCCGGCGACACCGTCACCGGCCCCGCGATCATCACGGAGACCAGTGCCACGACCGTCGTCGACGACGGCTGGCGGGCCGCGGCGACCGACGACGGGCATCTGGTCATGGAACGCCTGGCGATTACGGAGAGTTCCGACCTCGACACAAAAGTCGATCCCGTCCTGCTCGAGGTGTTCAACAACCTCTTCATGTCCATCGCCGAACAGATGGGCGCCCGCCTGGAGTCCACGGCACAGTCCGTCAACATCAAGGAACGCCTGGACTTCTCCTGCGCCCTCTTCGACCCCGAGGGCAACCTGGTCGCCAACGCCCCCCACATCCCCGTCCACCTGGGCTCCATGGGCACCAGCGTCAAAGAGGTCATCCGACGGCGCGCCGGTGCCATGCGTCCCGGAGACACGTACGCCGTCAACGACCCATACCACGGCGGCACCCATCTGCCCGACGTCACCGTCATCACCCCGGTCTTCGACACGGAGGGTGAACGAATCCTGTTCCACGTCGCCTCCCGCGGCCACCACGCGGAGATCGGCGGCATCGCTCCCGGCTCCATGCCCGCGCGCAGCCGCACCATCGAGCAGGAGGGCGTCCTCTTCGACAACTGGCTGCTCGTCGTGGACGGCCGTTTCCGTGAGGAGGAGACCCTCCGGCTCCTGACCGAGGCGCCCCACCCGTCCCGCAACCCGAAGACCAACCTTGCCGACCTGCGCGCCCAGATCGCCGCCAACCACAAGGGCGTCGACGAAGTCGGCCGCATGATCGAGAACTTCGGCCTGGATGTCGTCCAGGCGTACATGAAGCACGTCCAGGACAATGCGGAGGAAGCGGTCCGCCGCGTCATCGACGCCCTGGACGACGGCGAGTACGCCTACGAGACGGATTCCGGTGCGGTCATCCGCGTCCGTGTGCGGGTGCACCGCGACAGTCGTTCCGCGACCGTCGACTTCACGGGTACGTCCCCACAGTTGACCACCAACTTCAACGCGCCCTTCTCGGTCGTCAACGCCGCGGTTCTGTATGTCTTCCGCACCCTGGTCGCCGACGACATCCCGCTGAACGACGGCTGTCTGCGCCCCCTCGACATCGTCGTACCGCCCCGCTCGATGCTCGCGCCCGAGCCCCCGGCCGCCGTCGTCGCCGGCAACGTCGAGACCTCCCAGTCCCTCACCGGTGCCCTGTACGCGGCGCTCGGTGTGCAGGCAGAGGGCTCCGGCACCATGAACAACGTCACCTTCGGCAACGACCGGTACCAGTACTACGAGACCGTGGCCTCCGGCTCCGGCGCGGGCGACGGTTTCCCCGGCGCACCCGTGGTGCAGACCCACATGACCAACTCGCGTCTGACCGATCCCGAGGTCCTCGAGTGGCGCCTGCCCGTCCTGCTCGACGAGTTCGCGGTACGGAACGGCAGCGGCGGTGCCGGCCGCTGGCGCGGCGGGGATGGAGCGGTCCGCCGGATCCGCTTCCAGGAACCCATGACCGTCTCCACGCTCTCCCAGCACCGCAGGGTCCCTCCCTACGGCATGGCGGGCGGCCGGCCGGGCGCGCTCGGTGCCAACCGTGTGGAGCGGGCGGACGGAACGGCGCTGCACCTCAAGGGCAGTGATTCGGCGGATGTGGGCCCCGGCGACGTACTGGTCGTCGAAACCCCCGGCGGCGGAGGCTACGGACCACCGCAGACCGCCCCCCATCAAGCAGGAGAAGAAAACGATGATCTTCGGGCGCAGTGAGCGCGGCAAGCCTCCCGTCGAGCCCGTCACGCTCAAGATCCTCGTGGCGGGCGGTTTCGGCGTGGGCAAGACCACCCTCGTCGGCGCGGTCAGCGAGATCAGGCCGCTGCGCACCGAGGAGGTGCTCACCGAGGCAGGCCGCCCCGTCGACGACACCAGCGGTGTGGAGGGCAAGCACACCACCACCGTCGCGATGGACTTCGGCCGCATCACCCTCCGCGAGGACCTGGCGCTCTACCTGTTCGGCACGCCGGGCCAGGACCGTTTCTGGTTCCTGTGGGACGAACTGGCCACCGGAGCCCTGGGCGCGGTCGTCCTCGCCGACACCCGGCGCCTGGAGGACTGCTTCGCCGCCGTCGACTACTTCGAGCGCCGATCCATACCCTTCATCGTCGGCGTCAACTGCTTCGAGGGCGCGGCCCGCTACCCCGCCGAAGTCGTCCGGCGGGCCCTCGACCTCGACGACGCCGTGCCGGTCATCCTCTGTGACGCACGCGAGCGCGAGTCGGTGAAGGAGGTCCTGGTCGAGGTCGTCCGGCACGCCATGGCGTCCACGGCCGGCCACCGCGTGAGCGTCACCACCTGATCCTCCGTACAGGCCACCGGCAGCCCGTACCCCGCCGACCGGGGTACGGGCCGCGGACGTGCACCGAGTTCGTCGCACAGTACGGCCGTCCGGGGGTCCTGCCAGACGATCGCGTTGTGCATGGGTGTGCACGTGGCGCGGGCCGGCAGCACCGTCGTCCCGCGCTGGTCGGTGATGCCGAGCGCGCCGCGCCCGGCCAGGCGTCCGCGACGAGCGTTCCTGTGCAGCGGAATCGTCCGGTGGGGGACGGCCCGCGCGGAGGCGGGCCTCAGGGGCGCACGGGTGAATACGCCTGAAAGCGGCGATGCCGACTGGCGTCCGGCTGTTCACATAGGATTCCTGGGTGGTCACAGAGCGTGTGAATGGTCGCGAACGGTCTCCGGGCGCGCGCGGAGCCGCCCTGAGGGGCGACTTGGCGGGCCGCCGTGTCCGTCGCCCGACCAGGGCGCGGAAGACCGGTGCCATGCCGGGACGACAGGTAGTGATCACCGTACGGCGATCACTGCGGAGCCATGACCGAACCGTCCTCGGTTCGCGGTGATCCCCACCTGCGCCCCGCCACTTGCCGGTCGCCCGCGTTTCCCCGCAACTGCCACGTCAGTTCGCACACCTGGGCGATCGCCTGCGCCGGAACCGCCACTCCGAAGGACTCCGGCCCACCACTGACGTTGACGGTATGCGCCCGCCGAGCGTCGTGGACCCTTCGCGCAGCAGCTTCGCGGCCTCGCCCCGCGCGCACAGCCCCAGGTCCTCGTACCACTGCAACTCCAAGACCGTGGACAGGTCGTGGACCTCCGCGAGTGAGAGGCCCTCCGGCCCGATGCCCGCTTCCTCGTAGGCGGTACGCGCGATCGAGGCGCGGAACGTCTCGCCGGCCGGCTCCACCACGCCGTGCCGTCGCGCGAACTCCACGCTTGACAGCACGAGTGCCGCGCCGCCGTCCGAGGTCGCGCAGATGTCGACCAGCCGCAGGGATCGGCGACGACGGGGGAGGCACCCGGCGTCGGAGCAGCGGCAGGGGCCCTCCGGGTGATCGGATACAGTCCGCCCGTGTCCGAATCCCCGTTCCCAGCCGTCGGCTTCGTGCCGGGCTCCCATTGTTCGAGCTGCGGGGCGCCCTACGGAGGGGGCATCTCCGGCTGGCCTCGCACCTGCGCCGCCTGTGGCACGGTGGCCTACCGCAATCCGCTGCCCGTCGCGGTGGCTCTCCAGCCCGTGTACGACGCCAAAGGCACCGCCCTGGTGGTCATCACCCGAACCATCCCTCCCGCGCGCGGCGGCGTCGCGTTGCCCGGAGGGTTCATCGACCACCGCGAGGACTGGCGGCATGCGGTCGTCCGCGAGCTCAGGGAGGAGACCGGCATCGACGCGACAGGCCGCGACGTGCGACTCGTCGACGCGATGAGCTCGCCCGACGGCCATCTGCTGCTCTTCGGACTCCTGCCCGAGCGCCCGGCGGCCGAACTGCCGCCGTCCGTCGGCACGGACGAGACAGAGGGCTGGCACCTGCTGCGCCGACCGGCCGAACTCGCCTTCCCGCTGCACACTCTTGCCGTGCAGGGGTGGTTCGAGGGCCGCTACGTGTGAACCAGAGACGGGACGGCACCTGCGCGCGTCCCGCCTTCCGTCCCCACCCGGGCCGCCCTCGCCCGCGCGACGCGCACCCGGAGCCGGCCCGTGGCAGGCCCGCGCACCTTCGCGCACGGCCGAACCGCGCGCGGTGCCGGCCCGCGCCTGGCCCACCGGCGTCATTCGCGGCCGAGTCCCCGCACGCGTACCGGATACACGGGCTCGGTCCGGCCTTCGTGGCCGTCCCGCTTCACCATGACCCGACGGCCCTTCCACCGCGTCACATAGCGTTCGACCTCCGGCTCGTCCCAGCCGTCGCCCGTGTCCGGCACCACCAGCCCGCCCCCGGACCTCCCGCGCGCGGGCGCCCAGACCTCGAGCTCCAGACCGCCGTCCTCGCCCCGCACCGGCAGCACGGCACCGGCGCGCGCGAACACCGGGACCCGTGCCATGGAGACATCGACCACCACCTGGCCCGGACCCTGGTACGCCTCCTCCGTCACCGCGTCGTACCAGAGCCCCCGCGGCAGCAGCACCGTCCGCCGGTCGGCGCCGGGATCCAGCACCGGCGCCACCAGGAGAGCATCGCCGAGCAGAAAGGCGTCCTCGCAGTCCCGCAGCGCCCGGTCCTCGGACTCACCCCACCACAGCGGCCGCACATAGGGCGCCCCCGTGCGGCGGGCAAGATGCGCCAGGGTGACGAAGTACGGCAGCAGACGGCGCCGCTCGCCGAGCGCCACGCGCGCGTGCTCGAGGACGTCGTCACCGAACTCCCAGGGCTCCCGGCGCCCGGCCCGCATGCTCGCGTGCGTACGGAACAGCGGCAGGTACGAGGCAAGCTGGAACCAGCGCAGATACAGCTCGGGCGACGGACTTCCGTCGAAGCCGCCCACGTCCGGCCCCGAGTACGGCACTCCGCACAGCCCGAGGCCCAGTACCAGCGACAGCGAGGCGCGCAGCCCGGGCCAGCCCGTGGCCACGTCCCCGGACCAGGTCCCCCCGTAGCGCTGCATCCCCACCCACCCCGAGCGCGAGAACAGGAAGGGCCTCCGCTCGGGAGCCAGGTTCCGCAGGCCCTCGTACCCGGCCCGGGCCATGCACAGCGCATAGACGTTGTGCGCCTCCCGGTGGTCACCACCGCGGCCCTCCAGTGCGTGCCGGGCCGAGCGGGGCAGGGTGTTCTCCCCGAAGGCGGTGAACGACACCGGCTCGTTCATGTCGAGCCACAAACCCTCGAAGCCCTGCGCGAGACGCTCCTGGAGGAGCCGGCCCCACCACTGCCGCACGCGCGCGTGCGTGAAGTCGGGGTAGACCGCCTCCCCGGGCCACACCACCCCTTCGACCACCCGGCCCGAGGCGTCCCGCACGAACACGTCCTCGGCGCTCCCGCTGTCGAACACCGGGTCGCCCGGCTCGGCCTTGACCGCCGGGTCCACGATCGAGACCAGGTGGACGCCGTGCCGGCCCAGCTCCTCGGCGAGCAGCGGCAGTTTCGGGAAACGCTCCCGGTCGACCGTGAACACCCGATGGTCTTCGTAGTGATCGATGTCCAGATGGACGGCATCAAGCGGAAGGCCGCGCTCCTGGTAGCCCGCGACGATCCGCCGCACCTCCTGCTCGCTGCCGAACCCCCACCGTGCGTGATGGTGCCCCAGGGCCCACGCGGGCGGCACGGCCGGCGTCCCGGTCAGCGACGCCCAGACGAGCAGCACGCGCGCGGGGGTGCCCACCATCACCCAGCAGCGCAGCGGCCCGCCGTCCATCCGCACCTCAGAGGTGCCCGCCCGGTCATGCCCGGAACCCGCGCCCTCCTGGCCCTCGCGCAGGGTCACCTTGCCGTCCCACGACGTGTCGAGGAAGACCAGATGAGTGGCCGCGTCGGCGACCACCATCTGCACCGGCATGGTGATGTACAGCGGGTCGTCGCCGGGCTCGAAGGGCCGACCCGGGTCCGTGTTCCACAGCCGGTACGTCCCGTTCCGCAACCGCGGGCCCGCGGCCCGTCCGCCCAGCCCGAAGAACCGGGCGTCCGCGGCCACTTCGGACCGCTGCATCCAGCGTGCACCGCCCCCGTCCACGGGCTCCCACCAGCGCGGTGGCAGATCCCGGCGCAGGGTCACCCCGCCCGGCGTGCGCACCTCGACCGTGCCGTGCCGCGACACCGCGACCGTGACACGCTCCGCCACCACCCGCCAGCCGCCGTCCTTGTCCGGCTCCAGCACGGCCCGCGGATCCGGCTCCGGACTGCGGCCCGCGAGCGCGTACGACGGCTCCGGCTCCGCCCCGTCCCAGCCCCAGAACACGGCGCCGTTCACGGCGACCATGATGCGCAGTTCGGCCCGGGCGAACCGCACGACACCACCGCCGGGACCAGGCTCCGCACTCTGCACGGGACCAGGCACCCGCGCCCGCTCCGCACCCCGTCGCGGCAACCCGGTGGCGTCGGCACGCCTCCGGCGCCACGCGGCCCGCACGGTGCGCCAGCCCTGCACCGCACCCCCCGAACCGACCGCCTTCACCGAACGCACCAGGTCACGACCGTCCATACTCCTCACCCTGTCATCGACATCCCACGGTAGGGCGCCGTTCAACTGTCGCTCACCCGTGTCGAGAGCACAGGTTCACGGTCCCAACTATGTGCGGCGCACCCTGGTGTAGAAGTCGATCACATGGCATCGTCCGTGTCAGCCGCGTAACGCGCACACCCCAGCACGTGCGCGACTCACGCACACGACGCGTACAGTCCGGGAGCCGCCCCATGACGTCAGCGAACCCCTCGCCGCTCTGGCGGCCCGACCCCGACCGTATCGCCCGGGCACAGATCACCAGGTTCCAGACCTGGGCGGCCGACCGCCACGGAGCCCCCTCCCAGGGCGGCTACACGGCCCTGCACCGCTGGTCGGTGGACGAGCTCGACACCTTTTGGAAAGCCGTCACCGAATGGTTCGACGTACGGTTCTCCACTCCGTACGCGCGTGTGCTCGGCAACCGCACCATGCCCGGCGCGGAATGGTTCCCCGGTGCGACCCTCAACTACGCCGAACACGCCCTCCGCGCCGCGGCCACCCGCGCCGACGAACCGGCCCTCCTCGCGGTCGACGAGACCCATGAGCCCCGCCCGGTCACCTGGTCCGAGCTGCGCCGCCAGGTCGGCTCGCTCGCCGCAGAACTGCGCGCCCTCGGCGTACGCCCGGGAGACCGCGTCAGCGGGTACCTCCCCAACATCCCGCAGGCCGTCGTCGCCCTCCTCGCCACGGCCGCCGTCGGCGGAGTGTGGACCTCCTGCGCTCCCGACTTCGGCGCACGCAGCGTCCTGGACCGCTTCCAGCAGGTCGAACCCGTCGTCCTGTTCTCGGTCGACGGCTACCGCTACGGCGGCAAGGAGCACGACCGCCGCGAGACCCTCGCCGAACTGCGCCGCGAACTGCCCACCCTGCGCGCCGTGGTCCACATCCCGCTGCTCGGCACCGAGGCTCCCGAAGGCGCGCTGGACTGGTCGGCCCTGATCTTGGCCGACACCGAGCCCGTCTTCGAACAGGTGCCGTTCGACCACCCGCTGTGGGTGCTGTACTCCTCGGGCACGACGGGTCTGCCCAAGGCCATCGTCCAGTCCCAGGGCGGCATCCTGGTCGAGCACCTGAAGCAGCTGGGCCTGCACTGCGACCTCGGCCCCGAGGACCGCTTCTTCTGGTACACGTCCACCGGCTGGATGATGTGGAACTTCCTCGTCTCCGGTCTCCTGACGGGCACCACCATCGTCCTCTACGACGGCAGCCCCGGCCATCCCGACACGGGCGCCCAGTGGCGCGTGGCCGAACGCACCGGGGCCACCCTCTTCGGGACCTCCGCGGCCTACGTCATGGCCTGCCGCAAGGCGGGCGTGCACCCGGCGCGCGACTACGACCTCACCGGGTTGCAGTGCGTGGCCACCACGGGTTCTCCGCTGCCGCCGGACGGCTTCAGCTGGCTGCACGACGAGGTCGGCGACGACCTGTGGATCGCCTCCGTCAGTGGCGGCACCGACGTGTGCTCCTGCTTCGCCGGCGCCGTCCCGACCCTCCCGGTGTACCTCGGCGAACTCCAGGCACCCGGCCTCGGCACCGACCTGCAGTCCTGGGATCCCAGCGGCAACCCGGTCATCGACGAGGTCGGCGAACTGGTCGTCACCAACCCCATGCCCTCCATGCCGATCTATTTCTGGAACGACCCCGACGGCAGCCGCTACCACGACAGCTACTTCGACATGTATCCGGGAGTGTGGCGCCACGGCGACTGGATCACGCTCACCTCCCGCGGTTCCGTGATCATTCACGGCCGTTCGGACTCCACGCTCAACCGCCAGGGCGTGCGCATGGGCTCGGCCGACATCTACGAAGCCGTCGAGCGCCTCCCGGAAATCAAGGAATCCCTGGTCATCGGCATCGAGCAGCCGGACGGGGGCTACTGGATGCCCCTCTTCGTGCACTTGACCCCCGGAGCCGTCCTCGACGATCCGCTGCGGAACCGCATCAAGCAGACCATCCGCGAACAGCTCTCGCCGCGCCACATCCCCGACGAGATCATCGAGGTCCCGGGCGTCCCGCACACCCTCACGGGCAAGCGGATCGAGGTCCCGGTCAAACGCCTCATGCAGGGCACCCCTCTGGAGAAGGCCGTCAACCCGGGCTCCATCGACAACCTCGACCTGCTCCACTTCTACGAGGACCTGGCCCGCAAACGCGCCTGACGCACCGCGCCGCATCCCACCGCGCCCAGGCCCCAGGATGAGGCCGGGCCGTCGCCCGTCGGTCACCGCGACCGGCGGGCGTTGTCAGTGGTCCTCGTTACTGTATGTGATGACCGATCGACTGAACGTAGGGGGAGTCATGGCACACACCGAGTACCAGACCATGCGACGTATTCTGCGCCGCGAGATCGCCGGCACCATCGGCCTGCTGACCGACGAACACGACTTCATCGCGATGCGGCGCTACCGCACCTTCACCTTCGACGACCACACGACCTACCTTCGGCAGGTGGAAACCCTGCTGAAGGCCCGCGCCGCCCAGGGCACCCACACCACCATCGCCCTCTTCGACCCGGAGGAATACGCGGAGTTCTGCGTCGACAGCGGCCTGGAGCCCGACGCCCCGTCCAGCCGCACCCGCTTCACGGCGGAACTGGCCGCTACCGGAGCCGCCATCCCGTACGAGGGCCAGCCGCTGGACGAACTCGTCCCGGACCTGGTCGACGAAGCCGTCCGCCAGGCCACCTGGCAGTACGCGACCACAGCGCTGGCCCACCTCGGGGCGTGCGCCTCCTGCGGGGAGGACATCGGACACGCCGCCTTCGCCCACGCCGCTCGACTCCTCGCCCGCATCCTCGACACCGCGAGCCCGGGCCACCGCCACCTGGTCTGCAGTGTCACGGCGCCGCCCGAAACCCTCGTCGCGGTGCTCCACGCCGATGAGGATCCCGACGGCACGAACCGCATCGACGAGACGGAAGCCCTCGAATTCACCACCGTCCTCGCTCTGGGCTTCGCCACTCACGCGGCCGGCGGGCTCGTCATGCGCACCACCGCGCCCGACGCGACGGACCGTGTCTACGGCTGGCGCCTGCGCGGTGAGCGGTTGGAACCGCTCACCGCCGGAGAGGTCTTCGACGCCTACTGCACCGACGTCGAGTCCGGCGACCTGGTCGCACCGGAATCCGGCGTCGACTACAGCGCCCCACCCGACCTCGGGGACGACGGCCTCATGGCGGGCCACAGGCACTGAGCGGCGGCAGATCCCCACCGATCCGCAGCAGGAAGGAGCCTGAACGGGGGAAGGGCGCCCCACCCACAGGTGGAGCGCCCCGCCACACGAAGATCGACGCGAGTGATCGACGCAGTGTGAGCCCCGGCTACTCGCCGGACAGCACCGACTGGGCCGCCTTGCGCGCCTCGTCGGCCGTGTCGGCCGCACGCGCGGCAGCCGCGGCACGCTCGCACTGCGCCAGCGTGTACTTCGCCAGCGTGGCCCGCACATAAGGAATGGACGCCGCACCCATCGACAGGGAGGTGACACCCAGGCCGGTCAGCACACATGCCAGCAGCGGGTCCGAGGCGGCCTCGCCGCACACACCGCAGCTCTTGCCCTCGGCCTTGGCCGACTCGGCGGACAGCGCGACGAGATCGAGCAGGGCTGGCTGCCATGGGTCCTGCAAGCGTGAGACGGCACCCACCTGGCGGTCCGCGGCGAACGTGTACTGCGCAAGGTCGTTGGTCCCGAGTGACAGGAACTCGACCTCCTGCAGAATCGCGCGCGCTCGGAGAGCGGCCGACGGTATCTCCACCATCGCGCCGAACTTCGCCTGCAACCCTGCCGCACGGCACGCGTCCGCGAACGCCTTCGCGTCGGTGCGGTCGGCGACCATGGGAGCCATGACCTCGAGATAGACCGGCAGCCCCTCGGCTGCCTTCGCGAGCGCGGTCAGCTGCGTGCGCAGCACCTCGGGGTGGTCGAGCAGCGTCCGCAGACCCCGTACTCCCAGCGCTGGGTTCGGCTCGTCGGCCGGGGTCAGGAAGTCCAGCGGCTTGTCCGCACCCGCATCGAGCACGCGCACGACCACACGGCCCTCGGGGAAGGCCTCCAGCACCTGCCGGTAGGCCTCGACCTGCTTCTCCTCGGACGGTGCCTTCTTGCTGTCGTCCAGGAACAGGAACTCCGTGCGGAACAGACCGACACCCTCGGCCCCGGCCTCGACGGCGGCCGGCACGTCCGCGGGACCGCCGACGTTCGCCAGCAGAGGCACCTTGTGCCCGTCGGCGGTGGCTCCCGGCCCGCTGGAGGCCGCAAGGGCGGCCTTGCGCTCGGCGGCCGCCGCCTCTAGCTGTGCCTTCTTCTCGTCGCTCGGGTTCACGAAGATCTCGCCGGTGCTGCCGTCGACGGCGATCATCGTGCCCTCGGCCAGTTCACCCGCACCCGGCAGCGCCACGACGGCGGGGACACCCAGAGCACGCGCCAGGATCGCGCTGTGACTGGTCGGCCCGCCCTCCTCGGTGACGAAGCCGAGGACCAGGGCCGGGTCCAGCAGCGCCGTGTCGGCAGGCGCAAGATCACGGGCGACCAGGACATACGGCTCGTCGCTGTCCGGGACACCGGGCATGGGAACCCCGAGAAGACGGGCGACGATACGGTTCCGTACGTCGTCCAGGTCGGCCACGCGCCCGGCGAGGTACTCCCCGGCGCCGGCCAGCAACTCCCGGTACGCGGCGAAGGCGTCGTACACGGCGCGCTCCGCCGTACTGCCGACGGCTATACGACGATCCACGTCCGCTATCAGCTCGGGGTCCTGGGCCATCAGGGCCTGAGCCTCCAGCACGGCCTGGGCCTCGCCACCCGCCAGATTGCCGCGCGCGGTCAGATCGGCTGCCACAGCCTCGACGGCCTGGCGTGCACGCCCCTGCTCGCGCTCCGCCTCTTCGGCAGGGATCTGCTTCGCCGGCGGTTCCAGCACCGCCGTTCCCATGTGCCGGACCTCGCCGATCGCCACGCCATGGCTCACACCGACGCCTCGCAGCGTTGTGTCCATCTCACCCGTCTCCGAATCATGCGGCGAGTCCCGCCACCGCGATGGTTGTCGTCTGTCATGCCGATCACTACGGCATGGGCCTCACTGCCAGGCGAAGAGCTGGTCGCCCGCCTTCACATCGCCGTCCTCGCGGAGACCGGAAAGGGCGTCGGCTGTGGCCTCGAGGGCCACGACCGGGCACACCGGGGACTTGCCGGCCTGCTCCACGGCAGCCGGGTTCCAGCGCACGATGGCCTGCCCACGCGCGACCGTGTCGCCCTTGTTGACGAGCAGTTCGAAGCCCTCACCGTTGAGCTGCACGGTGTCGATGCCCAGGTGAGTCAGCACGCCATGACCCTCTCCGTCCACCACGACGAAGGCGTGGGGATGAAGCGAGACGATGACCCCGTCCACGGGGGAGACAGCCTCCAGGGGCTCACGCACGGGGTCGATCGCCATGCCGGGCCCGACCATGGCTCCTGAGAAGACCGGGTCGGGTACTGCGGTCAGCGCGATCGCGCGCCCTGCGAGAGGGGACGTCACGGTGGTCATGGGAAGCCTCCCAGGGGTGGAGATCCAAACGGGCCGTCACTGCCTGTCCCGGACGGCACACTGGGCAGCAGCGTATGTCATATGAAGTGACGGTTCCGCATGAGACGTGGGGGTTGGCGGGCCTCGGGACGCGGCCCGGACGATTTGCGCCCCGCTGTCACTGCGTGTACAGTCTTACTCCTGCCTGGGGCGAGAGATGCGACCAAGCGTCCGTGCTCGGCAGCACCCAACTTGTCAGATCCTATCTCGGGATCCCTTCTGCATGTCTGTAGAACGGTGGTCAGAGAGACGGAAAAACACTGATAGAGTCGGGAAAGCCGGAAAGGGAAACGCGAGAGCGGGAACCTGGAAAGCGCCGAGGAAATCGGATCGGAAAAAGATCTGATAGAGTCGGAAACACCGAAGGGAAGCGCCCGGAGGAAAGCCTGAGAGAGTCTCTCGGGTGAGTACGAAGGAAGCGTCCGTTCCTTGAGAACTCAACAGCGTGCCA
>NZ_JBSFXK010000032.1:0-81153 GCF_053595355.1 Streptomyces sp. NPDC002513
CCGGTGATCACAGAGCGTCGCAACTCCATGATCGCCCAGACCTGTGCCTGCCTTGCTGTCGCGACTGCCTCGTGCCGCCTATCTGCGCGGCCTCTTATCCACAGGCCGGACGAGCGTCAGGGCGCATTGTCAGTGGCAGGCGTTAGCGTCTTTGACGTGAAGCGATCGACTCAAGCAAACCGGGTGGAACCCATGGCAGGTACCGACCGCGAGAAGGCCCTGGACGCCGCGCTCGCGCAGATTGAACGACAATTCGGCAAGGGCGCGGTCATGCGCATGGGCGAGCGGTCCAACGAGCCCATCGAGGTCATCCCGACCGGGTCGACCGCGCTCGACGTGGCCCTCGGCGTCGGCGGGCTCCCCCGCGGCCGAGTGGTGGAGATCTACGGACCGGAGTCCTCCGGTAAGACGACCCTGACCCTGCACGCGGTGGCGAACGCGCAGAAGGCGGGCGGCCAGGTCGCCTTCGTGGACGCCGAGCACGCCCTCGACCCCGAGTACGCGCGCAAGCTGGGCGTCGACATCGACAACCTGATCCTCTCCCAGCCGGACAACGGCGAGCAGGCGCTGGAGATCGTGGACATGCTGGTCCGCTCCGGCGCTCTCGACCTCATCGTCATCGACTCCGTCGCCGCGCTGGTCCCGCGTGCGGAGATCGAGGGCGAGATGGGCGACAGCCACGTGGGTCTGCAGGCCCGTCTGATGAGCCAGGCCCTGCGGAAGATCACCAGCGCGCTCAACCAGTCGAAGACCACCGCGATCTTCATCAACCAGCTCCGCGAGAAGATCGGCGTGATGTTCGGCTCCCCGGAGACCACGACCGGTGGCCGGGCGCTGAAGTTCTACGCGTCGGTGCGTATCGACATCCGCCGCATCGAGACCCTGAAGGACGGCACCGAGGCGGTCGGCAACCGCACCCGCGTCAAGGTCGTCAAGAACAAGGTCGCCCCGCCCTTCAAGCAGGCCGAGTTCGACATCCTCTACGGACAGGGCATCAGCCGCGAGGGCGGCCTGATCGACATGGGCGTGGAGCACGGCTTCGTCCGCAAGGCCGGCGCCTGGTACACGTACGAGGGCGACCAGCTCGGCCAGGGCAAGGAGAACGCGCGCAACTTCCTGAAGGACAACCCCGACCTGGCCAACGAGATCGAGAAGAAGATCAAGGAGAAGCTGGGCGTCGGCGTGCGTCCCGAGCAGCCCGCCGCCGAGCCGGGTGCGGACGCGGCGAGTGGCACGCCCGCGGCCGAGGACACCGCCAAGACGGGGCCCGCGTCGACGGCCAGGACGACCAAGGCCAAGACCCCGGCGGCCAAGAGCTAGCCCGTGACACGACGAACCGACTGGGCCGAGTACGCCTTCCCGGCGGCACCGCAGGGGCGGGGGAGCCGGGGTGACGGGGGATCGGTCGGGGACGGCGACGGGGCGTACGACGACATACGAGACGACGCGGATGCCCAGGGGGCGGGCGCTCCGCATGGCGACGGCCGTGCGCGTGGGGGACGCGGACGAGGGCGACGGGACGGTTTCGGGGAACCGGCCGGCGCCCCACAGGACGGAGGGTCCGCTTTCTCGTCGAGGGCCGAGAAAGCGGAGCCCCCGGCGGACCCGGTGGAGCGGGCGCGGGCGATCTGTCTGCGCCTGCTCACCGGGAGCCCGCGCACGCGAAGGCAGCTCGCGGACGCTCTGCGCAAGCGCGAGATCCCCGACGACGTGGCGGAGGAGGTGCTGTCGCGGTTCGAGGAGGTCGGCCTCATCGACGACGGTGCGTTCGCGGACGCCTGGGTGGAGTCCCGGCACCACGGCAGGGGTCTGGCCCGCCGGGCGCTCGCACGGGAACTGCGTACCAAGGGCGTGGACTCCGCGCTGATCGACGAAGCGGTGGGACAGCTCGACACCGAGCAGGAGGAGGCCACCGCGCGTGAACTCGTCGCCCGCAAACTGCGCGCGACACGGGGCCTGGACCGCGACAAGCGCCTGCGCCGCCTCGCGGGCATGCTCGCCCGCAAGGGCTACCCCGAGGGGATGGCCCTCCGGGTGGTCCGCCAGGCACTGGAGGACGAGGGGGAGGACATGGAAGAGCTGGGGGACGGGGATTTCTGAGCCGGCGGGGGGCGTCATGCAGTTGGGTGGGGGCCGGGGTGTGATGTCGCCCGGTGGGGCGGGGCGCCCTGCGGTCTGGTGGCTCGCGGCGGGATGCGGCCGGTGGCATGAGGGCGTCATACGGTCCGGTGGGGTTGGGCACGGAGCGCGAGCCCCGGACACGGTGGACGCGCGAGGGCGCCGATCGCGTTCAGGGCTCGGAGGCCCGTGCTCTACGGCGTCACCGGCAACCCCGCCGCCTTCCAGGACTGGAAGCCGCCCACCAGGTCCGTGGCGCGGTGCAGGCCCAGTTGGCGCAGGGAGGCGGCGGCGAGGCTCGACGCATAGCCCTCGTTGCAGACGATCACCACGCGCAGATCGTGGCTCGTGGCCTCGGGGGCGCGGTGGCTGCCCTGGGGGTCCAGGCGCCACTCCAGTTCGTTGCGCTCGATGACGAGGGCGCCCGGGATCAGCCCGTCGCGGTCGCGCAGGGCCGCGTACCGGATGTCCACGAGCAGGGCGTCTCCGGCGCGCACGGCCTCGTACGCCTCCTGCGCCTCCACGCGGTCGAGGCCCTCACGGACCCGCTCCAGCAGCACATCGATGCCTATGGGGCCTTCGGGTGGAGACGTCACTGCCAGTCCTCCGGGCGCTCGACCTGCTCCAGGCGTAGGACCGGCCCTGTGCGACTGTAGCGACGGATCCGCGGCAGGGGCGGATAGTAGGCGTGGACCGAGACCGCATGCTGGTCGGTGGACTCGTTGAGCACCTCGTGCACATGGTGCCGCCCGAAGGAGCGGCCGCTGCCCGCCGGCAGTCGCCGTTCGCGGTCCACCCCCTCGGTGAGTTCCAGGGTTTTCCAGCCGTCGGTGGGCAGCCGGGCCGCGAGGGAGTTCTCCCTCAGTTCGCCCGAGGCGGTGACGAAGGCGCCCACCGAGTCGGCGTGGTCGTGCCAGCCGGTGCCCGTGCCGGGCGGCCAGCCGATCAGCCAGGCCTCGCTGCCGCCGGGACCCTCGAGCCGTACCCAGGTACGGCCCTCGGGATCGAGCGGGAGTGAGGCGACCAGCTCGGCGTCGGCGGCCGTCCGGCGCGCGAAGTCGAGCAGTTCGGCCTGGGTGGGTGCCTGAGCGGAGTCGGAGACCGACGCGGCGGGGGGAGACGGGACGGGGGAGACCGGTGAGACAGAGGGGTGCACAGACAACGGGACCGTCCTGGGGTTCGCGTGGGGCGCGCGGTGGCTGGAGACGGCGCGCGGGCGGGGAGGAAGCGAGATCAGCAGAACGGAGGACACACGCAGCCCGCATAGCGGAGGAGGTCCATATGGACCCTCCGCCACAGGTGCACACAGGTGTCGGTCACGATCGGGAGTACACCATGGAGGTACCGACCGGTCAACTCACCGTCACTATGTGGACTTCACGGTGACCAGGTGCTCGAGGGAGGGCGTTCCGCGGCCTCTCAGCCGCGCCCGGAACGCCCTCAGCCCGCGTTCGCCGCCGCCTGTTCCTTCGCCGGGCAGCCCAGCGTCGTCTCAGCCGCCTGGTACAGGTCCGCCGGCCGTACCCCGCTCAGTGCCGTCACCAGGTGGCCGTCCGGGCGGATCAGGAGGACCGTGTGGGCGGCCGCGCCGGGATAGCTCTCCGCCACCAGCAGTTCGGCGCGGTGCGGCAGCGCCGTCACCGCCGCCGCCAGCCGGGGCATGATCCCCGCCGACACCCAGTGCTTGCGCTCCCACACCCCGGTGCCCGGCGCCACCAGCACCACCAGCAGCGATCCGCGCCCCAGCCGGTCCCGCAGCCGTACGAACGAACCGTCCTCGGCCGTCACCCGCACATCCGCGACCGCCGCCCCGGGCTCGGTGCCCACCCGTGTCTGCGCCTCGCTCGGGGCGGGCTGGAGCGGTGAGCCGGCGTAGGTGCCCGGCGCGCCCAGCACCCCGCGCCCCAGATGGCCGTCCGCGAGCAGCGCGTCCTGGCCGCGCGCGGCCCCGGGAACGAGGGACCGCAGGTGTCCGCCGCCGCGCAGCAACGGCAGTGCCTGGTCGGTGGCGCGCAGCCGGGCCGCGACCACGGCGCGGCGCTCGCTCTGGTAGCTGTCGAGCAGTGTCTCGCGCGGGCCCTGGTGCCAGGCCAACGCCAGCTTCCAGGCGAGGTTGTCCACGTCCCTGAGTCCTTCGTCCAGGCCCTGGGTACCGAGTGCGCCGAGCAGATGCGCGGCGTCCCCGGCGAGGAAGACCCGGCCGGCGCGCCAGCGGCGGGCGAGCCGGTGGTGGACGGTGTGGACGCCCGTGTCCAGCAGGTCGTAGGCGGGGGTGGAGCCCCCGTGCCAGCCGGCCAGCGTCTCCCGGACGAGGGTCACCAGCAGCTCCGGCGTGACCAGGTCCTTGCCCGGCGGCAGCAGCCAGTCCAGGCGCCACACACCATCGGGCAGCGGGCGCGCGCTGATCTCGCCGACCGGGGGACCCGACGTCCGCCACGGCGGCATCCGGTGCAGCAACGCCTCGCCGGGCCAGGGAAGTTCGGCGTGCAGAGCTGCCACGGCATGGCGCTCCACGGCCGTGCGTCCGGGGAAGCGGATGTCCAGGAGCTTGCGCACCGTCGAGCGCGGGCCGTCGCAGCCCACGAGGTAACTGCCGCGCCACCAGGTGCCCCGAGGACCGCGCGTGTGTGCCGTGACACCGGACGGCTCCGGCTCGATGGAGTCCAGCCGGCTCTCCACCGCGACCTCGACCAGCCGTTCGCGGGCGATGGCCGCGCGCAGGAGCCCGGTAAGGACATGCTGGGCGATGTGCAGCGGAGCCGGCTCGTCGGCGACCTCGGGCTCCTCGGCCGTGCGGTTCCGGCTCTCGGCGGCGCCGTACCCGCCCCCGTGCTCCTGCGCGTCACCGGCCGGTGCGAACACGACCTGCCGGGTCGTCTGCCTGCGTCGCATCGAGCGCCACCCGGTCCAGCGCAGCCCGGCCCCGGTGAGCGGCCCCCCGGCCAGTCGTTCCATCAGCGCGGTGGTGTCCTCGCGCAGCACGACGGTGCGCGCGGCCCGCTGCTCGTCCGTGCCGGAGCCCTCGTCGAGGACGACGGACGGCACCTCCTGACGCGCCAGCGCGAGCGCGAGCGCGAGCCCCACGGGCCCCGCTCCCGCGATGATCACCGGGTCCACGACGCGGTGCCCCCTGCCCGGAGCGGTGTCCTGAGGGACGTACGGGAACAGGCAGTTGGAGCAGGGTGCACGATCACAGAACGTATGCAACCCACTGCCGCTGCGCCCCGTCAAGCGAGCAGGGCAGTGGCGTGACGCCACTGCCCTGGCAGACAGGCGGTTCGAGAAACCGCCGCTCCGGCGGAGGGGCGGGCCGAGGACCGGCCCGAGGACCGGTTCAGGACCGGCCCGAGGACCGGTTCAGGACCGGCCCGAGGACCGGGCCGAGGACCGATTCAGCACCGGCGGAGGGCTGGCGGAGAACCGATTCGGAACCGACTGAGAACTGACTCAGAACTGACTGAGGAACCGTCAGACGGCGATGCCCGTCGACTCCGCGCCCCCGACCGCCGCCGGCGGCAGGACCGCTCCGGTCGACTTCCTGCCCCGCCGCAGCCGCTTCTCCAGCCGGCCCGCGAACGTCGACAGCGCGAAGTTGAGGACGAGGAAGATGAGGGCCACGATCGTGAAGCTGGCGATGGTGTTGGCGCCGTAGTAGGCGCTCATCGGCGAGACCGAGGACAGCAGTTCGGGGAACGTGAGGAGCGCGCCGCCGAGCGCCGTGTCCTTCACGGTCACCACCAGCTGGCTGACGATGGCCGGCAGCATCGCGGTGACCGCCTGCGGCAGCAGGACCAGTCGCATCACCTGGTTCTTGCGCAGACCGATCGCCAGCGCGGCCTCGGACTGGCCCTTCGGCAGGGCCAGGATGCCCGCGCGGACGATCTCCGCGAGGACGGAGGCGTTGTAGAGGACGAGGCCGGTGACCACCGCGTACAGCGGGCGGTCGTCCGTGGTGACGTTCGTGTACTCGGCGAACAGGGCGTTGCCGAAGATCATCAGAACGAGGACCGGGATGGCCCGGAAGAACTCCACCACGATCGAGACCGGGACCCTGATCCAGGCGTGCTCGGAGAGCCGGGCGATGCCCAGGACCGCGCCCAGCGGCAAGGCGATGAGCATCGCCAGGACCGCCGCCTCGAGCGTGTTCCGCAGACCCGGCCACAGATACGTCGTCCAGGCCTCCGTACCGCCGAAGAACGGCTTCCACTTCTCCCAGTCCAGCTGGCCCTTGTCGTCGAGGCTGGTGAACACCCACCAGGCCAGGGCGGCCAGGGCGGCGAGGAACAGCAGGGTCCAGGCGACGTTGCGCCGCTTGGCCCGGGGGCCCTGGGCGTCGTAGAGGACGGAACTCATCGCTTCACCGCCACCTTCTTGCCCACCCAGCCGAGGAGCAGGCCGGTCGGCAGTGTCAGACACACGAAACCGAAGCCGATCACCCCGGAGATCAGCAGGAGCTGGGCCTCGTTCTCGATCATCTTCTTCATCAGCAGGGCCGCCTCGGCGACACCGATCGCGGCCGCCACCGTGGTGTTCTTGGTCAACGCGATCAGTACGTTCGTCAGCGGGCCCACGACCGCGCGGAACGCCTGCGGCAGGATCACCAGCGTCAGGACCTGGGGGAAGGACAGCCCCAGCGCACGGGCCGCTTCCGCCTGCCCGACGGGCACGGTGTTGATGCCGGCCCGTAGCGCCTCGCAGACGAACGCCGCGGTGTACGCGGCCAGACCGAGCACCGCCAGCCGGAAGTTGATGGTGTCGAAGTTCGCGGCGCCGAGCGTGATGCCCAGGGTCTGGTTGAGCCCCAGGGAGGTGAACAGGATGATCACGGTCAGCGGGATGTTGCGCACGATGTTCACGTAGGCGGTCCCGAAACCGCGCATCACCGGTACCGGGCCGACCCGCATCGCGGCCAGCACGGTGCCCCAGATCAGGGAGCCGATCCCGGAGAGGACGGCGAGCTGCACCGTCGTCCAGAACGCTCCCAGCAGGTCGTAGCGATCAAGAAAGTCGAACATGAGGTCCCGCGCTTCCGCGTGTCGGACAGGCCGGGTGCGCCGCCCCCCGAGGGCGGCGCACGGTCGTCAGGCCCTGCTTACTGGACGATGTTGCCGATCTTCGGCGCGGGCTCGTTCTTGTAGTTGGCGGGGCCGAAGTTCTTGTCCACGGCCTTCTGCCACGAACCGTCCGAGACCATCTTCTCCAGGGCAGTGTTGATCTTCGCCTTGAGATCGCTGCCCTTCTTGACGCCGATGCCGTAGTTCTCGTTGGTCATCTTGAAGCCGCCGAGCTTGAACTTGCCCTTGAAGGCGGCCTGCGAGGCGTAACCGGCGAGGATCGAGTCGTCGGTGGTCAGCGCGTCGATGGCGCCGTTCTGCAGACCCGTCAGACACGCCGAGTAGGTCGGGTACTGCTGGAGGTCGGCCTTCGGGGCGAGCTTGTCCTTGACGTTCTGCGCCGAGGTCGAACCCGTCACCGAGCACAGCTTCCTCGAGTTCAGGTCCGAGGGCGCCTTGATCTTGTTGTCGTCGGCGCGGAGCAGCACGTCCTGGTGGGCGAGCAGGTAGGGGCCTGCGAAGTCCACCTTCTGCTGGCGCTCCGGGGTGATCGAGTAGGAGGCGGCGATGAAGTCGACGTCACCGCGCTGCAGCATGGTCTCGCGGTCGGCGCTCTTCGACTCCCTCCACTCGATCTTGTCCGCGTTGTAGCCGAGCTGCTGGGCGATGTACGTGGCGACGTCCACGTCGAAGCCGGAGTACCCCTGCGGCGTCTTCTGGCCGATGCCGGGCTGGTCGAACTTGATGCCGATCTTGATGGTCTTGCCGCCGGCGGAGGACGATCCGCCGTCCTTCTTGTCGCCGGAGCCGCAGGCGGTGGCGGCGGTGGCGAGGGCGAGCACGGCGGCCGTGGCGGCGGTGACCTTACGGAACTTCATGGTGAACATCCTTTGGGTGGTGAGGAAAGACACGTCGTGGCGGCGTGATGCCGCAGATCGCCGGGGCCGTGAACGGGCCGCGAAGGGGGCGCGAGGAGGCCTTCAGTGGTGCAGGATCTTGGACAGGAAGTCCTTCGCGCGGTCGCTGCGCGGGTTGCTGAAGAACTGCTCCGGCACCGCCTCCTCGACGATGCGGCCGTCGGCCATGAACACCACCCGGTTGGCGGCCGAGCGGGCGAAGCCCATCTCGTGGGTGACGACGACCATGGTCATGCCGTCCCGGGCGAGTTGCTGCATGACCTCGAGAACCTCGTTGATCATCTCGGGGTCCAGGGCCGAGGTCGGCTCGTCGAAGAGGATGACCTTGGGGTCCATCGCCAGTGCGCGGGCGATCGCGACGCGCTGCTGCTGGCCGCCGGAGAGCTGCGCCGGGTACTTGTCCGCCTGCGTGCCGACGCCGACCCGGTCGAGCAGGGTGCGCGCCCTCTCCTCGGCCTTCTTCTTGTCCGTCCTGCGGACCTTGACCTGGCCCAGCATCACGTTCTCGAGCACGGTCTTGTGCGCGAACAGGTTGAAGGACTGGAAGACCATGCCGACATCGGCGCGCAGCCGGGCCAGTTCCCTGCCCTCCTGGGGCAACGGCTTGCCGTCGATCCGGATCTCGCCCGAGTCGATGGTCTCCAGGCGGTTGATGGTGCGGCACAGGGTGGACTTTCCCGACCCCGAGGGGCCGATGACCACGACGACCTCACCGCGGGTGATGGTCAGGTCGATGTCCCGGAGCACGTGCAACGCGCCGAAGTGCTTGTTGACGCTCTTCAGGACGACCAGTTCGTCGGTCGCGGCCACCGAGTCCTTGGCCACCGATACTTCGGTCATTGCTGGTTGGCTCCGTCCTCACTCGGTTTCGGAGGACAGTAGTGACGCCGCCCGACCAGCGTCATTACATCTGAGGGAGATCTGAGCATCACGATCCGATAGCGGTCGTTCACCTGTCGTAGTCACCCGATGCCGCCCGCGTACCGGCTGAATAACGGAAGGCATCCGCAACCGGAACCCTCTTGACGCCGTCCTTGTTCATCGGCGTGACTGCCATGGTGCACGCGCACGCGTGCATCCGTTCGCATGGATGACGCTTCCGGCTTCGCGTGGATGACGCTTTCCGGTACAGGTCGCGGGCCGGCTTCCGGACAGGCTGACATCGACTCCTGTACAGGCTGACAGCGAACGGGGATCGTGAGACCGAGAGTCCGGAGGGGGCCGGCATGAGACTGCTTCTCGTCGAGGACGACAACCACGTCGCGGCCGCCCTGTCCGCCGTGCTGGCGCGGCACGGCTTCGACGTCACACACGCCCGCAACGGCGAGGAGGCCCTGCGGGCGCTGGTCCCCGAGAGCGCGGGCTTCAGTGTCGTCCTGCTCGACCTGGGCCTGCCCGACCAGGACGGCTACGAGGTCTGCGGCAAGATCCGCAAGCGCACCAACACCCCCGTGATCATGGTCACCGCGCGCTCCGACGTACGCTCCCGGATCCACGGCCTCAACCTCGGCGCCGACGACTACGTGGTCAAGCCCTACGACACCGGGGAGCTGCTCGCGCGCATCCATGCCGTCAGCAGGCGCATCCCCCACCTGGACGACACCGGCGCCACCGAGACCGTGCTGCGCCTCGGCCGGCTGCACATCGAACTGCCCACTCGCCGGGTCAGCGTGGACGGATCGGTGGTCCAGGTGACCCGCAAGGAGTTCGATCTGCTCGCCCTGCTGGCCCAGCGTCCGGGCGTGGTGTTCCGCCGCGAGCAGATCATCAGCGAGGTCTGGCGGACCAGCTGGGAGGGGACCGGGCGCACCCTGGAGGTCCATGTCGCCTCCCTGCGCTCCAAGCTGCGGATGCCCGCGCTGATCGAGACCGTGCGAGGCGTCGGGTACCGGCTCGTCGCCCCGGCCGCCCAGCGGTGACGGGGTGGGCGCACGTCTGCTTCCGCTGCTCATCGTCCTGATGGCGGCCGTGCTGCTCGCGCTCGGCGTTCCGCTCGCGGTGAGCCTCGCCGCCGCGCAGCAGCAGCGGGTCGTCGTGGACCGGATCGACGACACGGCGCGCTTCGCGGCCCTCGCGCAGTTCGTCACCGACCGGCCCCCGACCGGTTCCCGGGTGGGGGGCGAGGACGAGCGCGGTGAGACCCTGCGCAAGGAACTCGCCATGTACGACAGCGTCTACGGCATCCGCGCCGGTGTCTTCTACCGCGACGACGTACCCATGGCCAACGCGCCGGAGGACTGGTTCCTGCCGCAGGAGGGCGAGGGCCGCGACGCCTTCAACGAGGCCCTGCTGGGGCGGCGCAGCCACGACCCGGAGCAGGTGTGGCCCTGGCAGCGGACCCGGCTCGTGGTCGCCTCCCCGGTCATCCGCGACGGCGACGTCATCGCCGTCGTCGTCACCGACTCGCCGACCGGGCAGATGCGGTCGAAGATCCTGCACGGCTGGCTGCTCATCGGTGCCGGGGAGATCGCCGCGATGCTGCTGGCGGTGGGTGCGGCGCTGCGACTGACGGGGTGGGTGCTCAGGCCCGTACGGGTCCTGGACGCGACGACCCACGACATCGCGACCGGGCGCCTGAAGTCCCGGGTCGCCGCCGCCGGCGGACCGCCGGAACTTAGGCGCCTGGCCCGGTCGTTCAACGAGATGGCGGACAACGTCGAGGAAGTCCTGGAGCAGCAGCGCGCGTTCGTCGCCGACGCCTCCCACCAGCTGCGCAATCCGCTGTCCGCGCTGCTGCTGCGCATCGAACTGCTCGCGCTCGAACTGCCCGAGGGCAACGAGGAGATCGCCTCGGTGCGCACCGAGGGCAAGCGCCTCGCCCAGGTCCTCGACGACCTGCTCGATCTGGCGCTCGCCGAGCACGCCGAGGCCGACCTGCGGGTCACCGACGTGGGCACGCTGGCCGCCGAGCGGGTCGCGGCCTGGAGTCCGGCCGCCGAGGCCCGGGACGTGCGGCTGACCGGGACCTGCCCGGCCACCACCGCCTGGGCCGACCCGGTCACCCTCTCCAGCGTGCTGGACGCGGTCATCGACAACGCGGTGAAGTTCACTCCGGCGGGGGAGCGCGTCGAGGTCGCGGTCGTGGCGGAGGGCGAGTGGGCCACGGTGGTGGTCACCGACGGCGGCCCCGGCCTCGGCGACGAGGAACTCGCCCGCGTAGGGGACCGCTTCTGGCGCGGTGCGGCCCACCAGAACATCAAGGGCTCGGGACTCGGGCTGTCGATCTCACGGACGCTGCTGGCGGCGGGCGGGGGATCGATCGCGTACGCGCACCACGAGCCGCACGGGCTGAAGGTGACGGTCACGGTGCCGCGGACAGCCAACCCGAGCGGGTCGTCCGGTTCGTGAGGACGGGGCGGGCGGGGGAACTGGTCCGGCTCCCCTTTCACCGACCGGTGGTCCGGCTACGGCTTCACCGACTGGTAGTACCGCCGTGCGCCCTCGTGCAGCTCCAGCGGATCCGTGTAGATCGCCGTCCGCAGGTCCACCAGCTGGGCCGCGTGCACCTGGGCGCCGATCCGGTCCCGGCTGTCGATCACCGCGCGGGTGAGCTTCTCGGTCAGGTCCGCGTTCATGTCCTCCCGGGTGATCAGGAGGTTCGCGACGGCCACGGTCTGCACGGAGGAGCCCTGTTCGGAACCCGGGTAGGCGTCGGCGGGCATCACCGCGGCCCGGTAGTAGCGCGACGCGCCGCCCTGCGCGTGCAGCTTCGCCACCAGATCGCCGCCGATGGGCACCAGGCGGATCCCGAACCGGTCCGACAGCTGGGTGATCGCGCTGGTGGGCAGTCCGCCCGACCAGAAGAACGCGTCGATCCTGTGCTGCTTCAGCAGGCCGGGCATGGTCCCGATGCCGTCGGACAGGGCGGTGATGTCCTTCTCGGGGTCCAGCCCGGCCGCGGCGAGCACGTGTTCCGCTATCAGCCGCACCCCCGACCCGTCCGGTCCGACGGCGACGGTCCGCCCCTTCAGGTCCGCCACGGACTGCACGGGAGACGAACGCGGCACCACCAGGTGCACGTAGTCGTCGTAGAGCCGTGCGCAGCCGCGCAGCCGGCCGGCACCCGGCTGCTTCCCCAGCCGGTAGGTCTCCACGGCGTCGGCCGCGGCGATCGTGAAGTCCGCCTGGCCGGTCGCCACCCGCCGCACGTTCTGCTGCGAGCCGTCGCTGTTCAGCAGCCGGACGTCCAGCCGCGGCAGGTCCTTGGCGATGGCCTGCTGCAACAGCGTGCCGTACTTCTGGTAGACGCCGGTCGGGGTGCCCGTACTGAAGGTGATCGTGCCGCTCGGGGACTCCTCGCCGATCGGCAGCAGCCACCACAGCAGCAGCCCGACGACCGCGAGGGCGGCCGTCGAGCCCAGCAGCGCGCTGCGCCTGCTCATCCGGGGGAGTGCCTGGAGCATGCGGGCGATCCTGCCAGGCCGCACGCACCCCTGACCAGGGCGCGGGGTGCGCCGGGCGCGCGGGAGAGCATTCCCCGCGCATCGGCGGCCCGCACGCGCCCTCGTGAGAGCCGGGCCCCGGCTCTCGCCCCTAGACTGGGGCGGCTCTCAAGGACACGGCTCGCGACGGGAAGGGGACGACGACGGTGGCGGCAGGTGGCGGTGGATTCCCGGAGGACCCGTCCGCCGAGGTGTGGTCGGAGGCGGCCGCCGCGTTCGGGCTGCTGGCCTCGCCCGCGCGACTGCACATCGTCTGGGCGCTCGCACAGGGCGAGAGCGATGTCACCGGACTCGCCGAGCGCGTCGGCGGCGCGCTTCCCGCCGTGAGCCAGCACCTGACCAAGCTGAAGCTCGCCGGACTGGTGCGCTCCCGCCGTGAGGGCCGCCGCCAGGTGTACTTCGTCGACGACGCGGACGTCGTGACCGTGGTGCGTCTCATGGTGGACCAGCTCAGCGACCGCGCCGCCCGCACCCGCGCCCCGGCAACCCGGCTCCGTGGCCTCTGAGACCGTCGCACCGTCGCCGCCCCGGCCCACCGACGTCGGCCATGCCTGCGCGTCGCCCGCCTCGCGGACCTCGGCGACAACGCGCTGCCCGAGGCCCGTGCCTCCTCCTGGTCCCGCCGCTCCCGGCTGCTCACCGTCGTCCTGACGCTGTACGCGTTCGCGCTGTGGGCGGTCCGGGCGTGCTACGAGCGGTGGTCCGCGGCCGGCGGCGATCACCCGTAGGTCACGGTCCGGGCTAAGTGGCCTCGCGGCGCTTCCCCTCCACCTTGTTGGTTGTACTGTTGCGCAAGGCAGCAACCATTATCGGATGGGCGAGCGGCGGAAGGCGCCCTCGGCCAAGGCGAGGAAGGGCGGGCACGGTCAATGTTCCGCAACGGACTGGAACCCTGGCACCTGCTGATCGTGGCGATCGTCGTCATCGTGCTGTTCGGCTCGAAGAAGCTCCCGGACACCGCCCGTGCGCTCGGCAAGTCGATGCGCATCCTCAAGAGCGAGGCCAAGGCGATGAAGGACGAGAACGCGCCCCCGTCCGCCGCCCCCGAGTCCGCCCCGGTGACGCCGTCGGCGATCCGGACCTCCGCCGAGTCCGCGCCGGCCGAGCCGCCGGCCGCCGCCTCCTGACCCAGGGCTTCCATCGACCGGCGCGGCCATCGGCTTCGCGTTCGGCGGCATCGCGGGCGGCATCGTGGGCAGCGGCGTCGGTGAGAGCATCGCCGACGGACGTGTGGGCACGGCGGGGCCGACTGCGATCGTCCAGGCATTACCCGCCTGCTGGGCCGGGCTGACATCGTCGGTGCGCGGCGCGGGTGCTGTGGGAATCACCGGGCCGAGGTCCCCTTCGGAACGCCTACCCTTGACCCATGACCAGCAGCAGCGACCGGAGCCCCGCGGTGGACGTCTCAGTGCCCAAGACCTACGAAGTCCGTACCTACGGGTGCCAGATGAACGTCCACGATTCCGAGCGGTTGGCCGGGCTGCTCGAGGAGGCCGGGTACGTGCGCGCGCCCGAGGGTTCCGACGGCGACGCGGACGTCGTCGTCTTCAACACCTGCGCCGTGCGCGAGAACGCCGACAACCGCCTCTACGGCAACCTCGGCCGCCTCGCGCCCAAGAAGGCCGGTCGCCCCGGTATGCAGATCGCCGTGGGCGGCTGTCTCGCGCAGAAGGACCGCGACACCATCGTGACGAAGGCGCCCTGGGTGGACGTCGTCTTCGGCACGCACAACATCGGCAAGCTGCCCGTCCTGCTGGAGCGCGCCCGTGTCCAGGAGGAGGCACAGGTCGAGATCGCCGAGTCGCTGGAGGCGTTCCCCTCGACCCTGCCGACCCGGCGCGAGAGCGCGTACGCGGCCTGGGTGTCGATCTCCGTGGGCTGCAACAACACCTGCACCTTCTGCATCGTCCCCGCCCTGCGCGGCAAGGAGAAGGACCGTCGGCCGGGCGACATCCTCGCCGAGGTCGAGGCCCTGGTCGCCGAGGGCGTCTCCGAGATCACGCTGCTGGGACAGAACGTCAACGCCTACGGCTCCGACATCGGCGACCGGGAGGCGTTCAGCAAGCTGCTGCGCGCCTGCGGGACCATCGAGGGCCTGGAGCGGGTCCGCTTCACGTCCCCGCACCCGCGCGACTTCACCGACGACGTCATCGCCGCCATGGCCGAGACGCCGAACGTGATGCCCCAGCTGCACATGCCGCTGCAGTCCGGCTCGGACACGGTCCTGAAGGCGATGCGCCGCTCGTACCGCCAGGAGCGCTACCTGGGGATCATCGAGAAGGTGCGGGCCGCCATCCCGCACGCCGCGATCACCACCGACATCATCGTCGGCTTCCCCGGCGAGACCGAGGAGGACTTCGAGCAGACGCTGCACGTGGTGCGCGAGGCGCGGTTCGCGCAGGCGTTCACCTTCCAGTACTCCAAGCGGCCCGGGACCCCGGCGGCCACCATGGAGAACCAGATCCCCAAGGAGGTCGTCCAGGCGCGCTACGAGCGTCTCGCCGCCCTTCAGGAGGAGATCTCCTGGGAGGAGAACAAGAAGCAGGTCGGCCGCACCCTGGAGCTGATGGTCGCCGAGGGCGAGGGGCGCAAGGACGGTGCCACCCACCGTCTGTCCGGCCGCGCTCCCGACAATCGCCTGGTCCACTTCACCAAGCCGGACGAGGAGGTCCGCCCGGGCGACGTGGTGACGGTCGAGATCACGTACGCCGCCCCGCACCACCTGCTCGCCGAGGGCCCCACGCTGGCCGTGCGCCGCACGGGCGCGGGCGACGCGTGGGCGAAGCGGAACGCGGCGGAGGCCGCCAAGCCGGCCGGCGTCATGCTGGGGCTGCCGAAGGTCGGCGCCCCGGAGCCCCTGCCGGTGGTCACGGCCGGAGCGTGCGGCTGCGACTGACGACGGGCGTCACTCCGGCGAGTGCGTGCGGACGGCACGGGCCCGTGACGAGGGGCGCGGCGCACGGGTCGTAGGCCTTCCGGCCGCGGGCCGCGGGCCGCGCACGCACGGGCATGCCGGTCGCGTACGTGCGTGGGCGTGCGGCTGTGCGGGTCCGGGGAGTGGCCGCGGGCGTGCGGCTGTGCGGGTCCGGGGAGTGACCATGGGCGTACGGCCGCGCGTGTCCGGGGTGTGACATGGCGCCGTCCGGCGGGGTTACGCTGCGGATCATGCTTGTCGCCGCCGCCGTCTGTCCCTGTCCGCCCCTGCTCGTGCCCGAGGTCGCCGCGGGCGCCGCCCCCGAGCTGGACGGTGCCCGTGCCGCCTGCAGGGACGCACTGGGCGTACTGGCCGCCGCGCGCCCCGACCGGCTGGTGGTGGTCGGTCCCGCCCGGGAGAGCGGGTGCGGGCCGCATCCGCAGGGCACGCGGGGATCGTTCAGCGGGTTCGGGGTGGATACCGACGTACGACTCGGGGGCGAAGGTCCGGACGCGATCGCGCCGGAGCGGGAGCTGCCGTTCTCGCTCGCCGTCGCCGCGTGGCTGCTGGAGTGCCTGAGCTGGGCGGACGCGCCCGTGGAAGGGCTCGGTGTGCCGGAACTGCTGGCCCCTGAGCGGTGCGCCGAGCTGGGGGCGGGGCTCGCCGGGCAGGACGAGCGGGTGGCGCTGCTGGTCATGGGCGATGCGAGCGCGTGCCGCACCCTCAAGGCGCCGGGCTATCTGGACGAGCGCGCGGCCGGCTTCGACGCCGCTGTGGCGCGTGCGCTCGGCGCGGCGGACCCGGCGGCCCTGGCGGCGCTGGACGTCGGCCTGGCCCACGAGCTGAAAGCCTGCGGCCGGGCGCCCTGGCAGATCCTCGCGGGCGCGGCGCGGGGCGCGGACCTCACCGGCGCGCTGCTGTACGACGACGCGCCCTACGGGGTGGGGTATCTGGTGGCGACCTGGTCGTAGCACGCCCGCCGGCGGGGGCGTACGACCGCGCGCGGACGGTCCGTGACGCGCCTGCACGCGCCGTGTCCACCCACGCGTCAACCCCGCCGAAGCCGTACGGCTCGCCCCGACGCCCGACGCCCGACGCCCGACGCCCGACGCCCGACGCCCGACGCTTCGGCCGCCGACCCGTGACGGTCAGAGAACAGGGAGACGCCGGACGGCCGGGAGGCCCTGCGCCTCGCGGCCGTCCGGCGATGAGTCGTGCCGTGTCAGGACGCCGGGGGCGGCGGTGCTTCCGGCGGCGTCTGCCCACCGGCCGTCGGGCCGGTGTCCCGGTGCGCGAGGCGCTCCATCGCGTGCTTCGCCTTGCCCGTGCCCGTGTCGATCTTGCCGCTGTACTTGCCCTTGGTCTTCTCGTCGATCATCTTCGCGGCCTTGTCCAGGCCACGATCGACCTTCTCTTCGTGCTGCTGTGCGAAGCTCGAGACCTTGGCCATCAGGTTGTCCACGAGACCCATGGTCCACCTTCCCTGCGAAGCGCGGTTACGTGCGGGCGCCCTCCTCGACCTCGTTCTCGGCGGCCTCCGCGGCGGACTGCTGCCGGGGAATCCCGACGCCGTCGCCGGTGGCCGGAGCTGTCTCCTCCGCCACCGTCTCCGGTCCGGTCTCGGCCCCGGCCGCCCCCTTGTCCGCGTCCGTCGCCTCCGCCTCGCTCCCGGCCGTCGTCCGCGCGGCCTCCGTCGCCGCGGACTGCGCCTCCTCCGTTGTCCTCGACCGCCGGAAAAGCCGTGCAAAAACGCCCATAACTACTCCATACGTTACTCGTGCGGGCGAAATACCGCGTAGCCCGGTGCGCCCGTTTGCGTGGCCCGGCCTTCCCGCTCTCCCGTCGGCGACCGGAACCTCGCATCAGGCAACGACCCCGCATACGGGGCGTAACGTCGCTCGTTCGAGGAGGGGTCCGGAGGTTTGCGAGACTGTTGCGGTGAGTAGCGCAGCCCCCGCACCGCGGGTCATCGCCGTCGTCGGACCGACCGCGGCCGGAAAGTCCGATCTGGGTGTCTTCCTTGCCCAGCGCCTCGGCGGCGAGGTCGTCAACGCCGACTCGATGCAGCTCTACCGGGGGATGGACATCGGCACCGCCAAACTGACACCCGAGGAGCGCGGCGGCATCCCGCACCATCTGCTGGACATCTGGGACGTGACGGTCACGGCGTCCGTGGCGGAGTACCAACGCCTCGCCCGCGCCCGGATCGACGCCCTGCTCGCCGAGGGCCGCTGGCCGATCCTGGTGGGCGGATCCGGTCTGTACGTGCGCGGCGCGGTCGACAACCTCGAATTCCCCGGAACCGACCCGGAGGTGCGCGCCCGGCTCGAGGGCGAGCTCGTCCTGCGCGGCTCGGGAGCACTGCACGCGCGCCTGGCCGCCGCGGACCCGGAGGCCGCGCGGGCGATCCTGCCGAGCAACGGCCGCCGTGTCGTCCGGGCCCTGGAGGTCATCGAGATCACCGGTAAGCCCTTCACGGCCAACCTCCCGGGCCATGACTCGGTCTACGACACCGTCCAGATCGGCGTGGACGTGGCGCGCCCCGAGCTCGACGAGCGCATCGCGCGCCGGGTCGACCGGATGTGGGAGGCGGGACTCGTGGACGAGGTGCGCGCACTGGAGGCGCAGGGTCTGCGGGAGGGGCGTACGGCGTCGCGCGCGCTGGGATACCAGCAGGTGCTCACGGCGCTCGCGGGGGAGTGCACGCTGGAGGAGGCGCGCGCGGAAACCGTACGCGCTACCAAGCGCTTCGCACGCCGTCAGGACTCCTGGTTCCGCCGTGACCCGCGGGTGCACTGGCTCAGTGGCGCGGCGGCGGACCTGCGGGAACTCCCGCACCTCGCGCTGGCGTTGGTCGAACGACCGGTTACAGCCTGATCACGTGATGGCATCGGGACGCTCCGCTCGTCATCCGGGCCTCCGGCGGCATGCCATCATCGAGCTTCGATCGACCAAGTGGAGTCCGAGTGGGGAGGGCGCGTGGCGATGGAGGCCGGCCCTCGCGACACCGCAGAGAGCGCGGAGCATGACACCGTGGAGGCCGGGGACCCACGGCTCAGTTCCGATGGTCCCGACGATCAGCCGCCGGGCGGTGTGACGGACGACGGGCCGGGCGTGGACGAGCTGTCCACCGGGCTCGAGGTCGAGGTCGAGCTGCGCCCGCAGCGCCGGCTGCGGACCTGGCAGCTCGCCCCCATCGTGGCGCTGGCGGCGGTGGGCTCCCTGATGTTCGCCTTCCCGCTGGCCTTCGAGTTCGGTGACGGCGGGGCCGTGGTCGCCATGCTCGGCCTGCTGATCTTCTCCTGCGCGGCCGGCTGGGGCATGATGGCCGCGCGCCGGGTCGGTTACACCTGGCCGGGCCTGCCGCAGCGCGGCTCCGGGCGGCGCCCGGACTGGCGGGTCGTCCTCACCTACGTCGTGCTGGTCGCCGCGGTGGTCGTGCTGGCCGTGTGGCGCGTGGCCCGGCTGCGCTGAGCCGCCGGGACCACCGGGCCGTCCGCCTTTCCCGACGGGCCCTCTCCGCCCGTCGTGACCGGGTCGTCCGTCTCTCCCGACGAACCCTCTCCGCCCGTCGTGACCTGGCCGTCCGCCCGCCGGTCCGCTCGTCCCGGTGTCGTGGCGACCCCGTACGATCGAGGGATGAGCACGCGGATCGCCTTCCTCAAGGGGCACGGCACGGAGAACGACTTCGTGATCGTCCCGGACCCCGAGAACGTCATCGACCTGCCCGCATCCGCCGTCGCCGCCCTGTGCGACCGCCGCGCGGGCATCGGCGGCGACGGTCTGCTGCACGTCGTGCGCTCCGCCGCGCACCCCGAGGCCCAGGAGATGGCCGACCGGGCGGAGTGGTTCATGGACTACCGCAACGCGGACGGCTCGATCGCGGAGATGTGCGGCAACGGTGTGCGGGTGTTCGCTCGTTACCTCCAGCGGGCCGGGCACGTGGCCGAGGGAGACCTCGCGGTCGCCACGCGCGGAGGCGTCAAGACCGTGCACATCGCCAAGGACGGTGACGTCACCGTCGGCATGGGCCGGGCCCTCCTCCCCGAGGAACAGGTCACGGTGAACGTCGGCGAGCGCAGCTGGCCGGCCCGTAACGTCAACATGGGCAACCCGCACGCGGTGGCCTTCGTCGACGACCTCGCGTACGCGGGCGACCTGTACACCCCGCCCCCGTTCAGCCCGGCCGCCGTCTACCCGGACGGGGTGAACGTCGAGTTCGTGGTCGACCGCGCTCCCCGGCACGTCGCGATGCGCGTCCACGAGCGGGGCTCCGGCGAGACCCGCTCGTGCGGCACGGGCGCGTGCGCGGTGGCCGTCGCCGCGGCTCGCCGCGACGGCGCCGACCCGGCCGTCACGGGCACCCCGGTGACGTACACCGTGGACCTTCCCGGCGGCACCCTGACGATCACCGAACGTCCGGACGGCGAGATCGAGATGACCGGCCCGGCGGTGATCGTCGCCGAGGGAGAGATCGACACCGAGTGGCTGCGGGCCGCGACCCGCTGACCGACACCCCGTCACACCCCGTCGGCCAGCACCTCCGTGGGGGCGAACGGGCGGCGCGCTGAAGCATGGGGTAGCGCGGGAACGTGACGCTCAGCACACTACGGTGACCGGAAAGCGCCCTCGGTCCCCCCACCGCATGGCTGCGGATCGCAGTCCGGCCCCCTCGGGCCGTTCCGATCCGCAGCCTGGGACGGCCGGGTGCGTTCGAATCGACGGTCGGTACCTTGGCCTCCGGCTGAAAGCCGTAAACCCCCGGATCGTCGCTCGAATGGGTGATCCGTTTCACGCTCGGCGAGAGCCGGTCGGGCGGGCGTGATGGGCTCGATAGCATCAAGCACCGGCCCGGACGGGGGACCATCGCCATCCCCTGCGCCGCGTATGCCAGGGGGCACTCCGTCCGCCGGTCCACGAGCCGGAGGTGCCCCATGAGTGCGGAGGCCACGAACCCTGCCACCCCCGCCCCCGCCCCCGTCCCCGCCGCCACGGCGCCGGGGACGCACCGCAGGAAGAGCCGCCCCCGGATCGACCTGCGCCGCCTGGGGCGCGTCGCCCTGCTCGGTTCCGCCACCCGCGACCGGCTGCCCGACGCGATCGGCCATGTCGCCGAGGCGCACCGCGCCCACCATCCCGACGCTGACCACGAACCACTGCGCCGCGCCTATCTGTTGGCCGAATCCTCACACCGTGGGCAGATGCGCAAGAGCGGCGAGCCGTACATCACGCACCCCCTCGCCGTGACCCTGATCCTCGCCGAACTCGGGGCCGAGACCACCACCTTGACCGCGTCCCTCCTCCACGACACGGTCGAGGACACGGACGTGACACTCGACCAGGTGCGCGAGCAGTTCGGCGAGGAGGTCCGCTACCTCGTCGACGGCGTCACCAAGCTGGAGAAGGTCGACTACGGCGCCGCCGCCGAGCCCGAGACCTTCCGCAAGATGCTCGTCGCGACCGGCAACGACGTCCGCGTGATGTCGATCAAACTCGCCGACCGCCTGCACAACATGCGCACCCTCGGTGTGATGCGCCCGGAGAAGCAGGCGCGTATCGCCAAGGTCACCCGGGACGTGCTCATCCCGCTCGCCGAACGCCTCGGCGTCCAGGCGCTCAAGACCGAGCTGGAGGACCTCGTCTTCGCGATCCTGCATCCCGAGGAGTACGAGCACACCCGGGAGCTGATCGTCGAGAACGCGGCACACGGGGACGACCCGCTCATCGCCATGGCCGAACAGGTGCGCACGGTCCTGCGCGAGGCGGACATCCAGGCCGAAGTCCTCATCAGACCGCGGCACTTCGTCTCCGTGCACCGCATCTCGCGCAAGCGGGGCCGGCTGCGCGGCGCCGACTTCGGCCGGCTCCTGGTCCTGGTGAACGAGGACGCCGACTGCTACGGGGTCCTCGGCGAGCTGCACACCTGTATGACCCCGGTGGTCTCGGAGTTCAAGGACTTCATCGCCGTCCCCAAGTTCAACCTGTACCAGTCGCTGCACACCGCGGTCGCGCGCGAGGACGGCGAGATCGCCGAAGTCCTCATCCGCACCCACCAGATGCACCAGGTCGCGGAGGCGGGGGTGATCGCGCTCGGCAATCCCTACGCTCCCGCGTCCGACGACCCCTCCGACGGCGAGCGCGTCGACCCCACCCGCCCCGGCTGGCTCTCGCGCCTTCTGACCTGGCAGGAGGCCGCCCCGGACACCGACACCTTCTGGTCCACGCTGCGCGAGGATCTCGCCCAGGACCGGGAGATCACCGTCTTCCGCCCCGACGGGGGCGCACTGGGGCTCCCGGAGGGCGCGAGTTGTGTGGACGCCGCCTACGCGCAGTACGGGGAGGACGCCCACGCCTGCATCGGCGCCCGCGTCAACGGCCGGCTCGCGGCGCTGGGCACCGTCCTGAAGGACGGCGACGCGGTGCAGCTCCTCATGGGTCAGGACCCGGCCTCCGAGCCCTCCAGGGAGTGGCTGGAACACGCGCGCACGCCCGCCGCGCGGATCGCCATCCAGCGCCGGCTGGCGGCGCATCCCGCGCCGGCGGACCCGTCCGGCGCCGCACCGGCACGGGGCTCCGCGCGGCACGGCGCCGAGGCCGCACCGGACGGCGCCGGCGCGCACACCACCGCGCCCGACACCGCCGCCCGCCCGCCCGCGCTTCCCTCCCGCCCACCCGCCCTCCCCGCGTCGGACACGTCCGGCGCACGCGCCGCCAACGCGGTCGTCGACCTGCCCGGCGCCTCCGTCCGTCTGGCCGGCTGCTGTACGCCCGTGCCGCCCGACGAGGTCACCGGCTTCGCCGTACGCGGGGGCGCGGTGACCGTACACCGCGTCGAATGCGCGGGAGTGGCGCGTATGAAGAGCACAGGGCGAGCGGAGATCGGCGTGCGCTGGGGCGACACCACCGACTGCCGGGTCACCCTCGTCGCCGAGTCGTTCGGGCGCCCGCATCTCCTCGCGGACCTCACCGAGGCCATCGCCCTGGAGGGCGTGGCCATCGTCTCCGCCACCGTCGAGCCGCCCAGCCAGCAGCGCGTGCGCCACACCTACACACTGCAACTCCCGGACGCGGCACACCTGCCCGCCCTCATGCGCGCGATGCGGAACGTGCCCGGCGTGTACGACGTCAGCCGGGCCCAGCACGCCGCGGCGGCCGCCCGCTGATCGCCGTAGGGCCGTCCCGCCGGGCGGCGGCCCGGGGCGCGGGTGGCCGGAGCTGAACCCGTTCGGGTGGGCCCGGCGCGCGCCGTCACCGCGCGACGCACGCGCGCTGGTAGCCGTGGTCCATGCCGCACACCCCCCGTTCCGTGATCCCCCGTGCCCGGCGTGCCCGGGCGGCCCTGCTCGCCTGTGTCGTCTCCGGCTGTCTGGTGGCCGCCGGCGCCCCCGGGCCCGCCGAGCCCCTGGGCATCGGCGACCGGCTCTACCCGACGCTCGGAAACCCCGGCTACGACGTCCTGTCGTACGACCTCTCCTTCACCTACCCCGGCAGCAACAGCAAGCCGCTCACCGCGGTCACCAGGATCCGTGCGCGCGCCACAGAGCGCCTGGAGAGCGTCAACCTGGACTTTACGCACGGCACGGTGGCGTCCGTCGACGTCAACGGCGCGCCCGCGAACTTCACCGCCGCGGGGGAGGACTTGGTGATCACACCGGCCGCCCCGCTCCCCAAGGGCGGCGTACTGATCATCACCGTGCGGCACACCAGCGACCCGGCGCCCCAGAAGGGCCGGGAGGGCGGCTGGGTGCAGACCGACGACGGGCTGGTGATGGCCAACCAGGCCGACGCCGCCCACGTGGTCTTCCCCTGCAACGACCACCCCTCCGACAAAGCGCTGTTCACCTTCCACGTGACCGCGCCGGACGGCTACACGGCCGTGGCCAACGGCCTCCCGGTGGGCACCCGGCACACCGCCGGCGCCACGACCTGGAGCTACCGCACCCAGCACCCCATGGCCACCGAACTCGCCCAGATCTCCATCGGCCGCACCGCCGTGCTGCAGCGCCGCGGCCCGCACGGGCTGCCCCTGCGCGACGTCGTGCCCGCCCAGGACGCGGCGGAGCTCGAACCCTGGCTGGCGAAGACCCCCGACCAGATCGCCTGGATGGAGGGGAAGGTCGGCCCGTATCCCTTCGAGACCTACGGGCTGCTGATCGCCCGCGCACGAACCGGCTTCGAACTCGAGACACAGACGCTCTCCCTCTTTGAGAAAGAGGTGTTCGGCAACCCCGCCTACCCCCGGTGGTACGTCGAGTCGATCATGGTGCACGAGCTGTCCCACCAGTGGTTCGGTGACAGCGTCAGCCCCCGCACCTGGTCCGACCTGTGGCTCAACGAGGGACACGCCACCTGGTACGAGACGCTGTACGCGGAGGAGACCGCGCACCGGCCGATGGAGGCGCGGATGAAGGCGGCGTACCGCCTGTCCGACCGCTGGCGCGCCACCGGAGGCCCGCCCGCGGCCCCCGAGCCGCCGCGGCCGGGCCAGAAGATCGCGATCTTCCGGCCGAACGTCTACGACGGCGCGGCGCTCGTGCTGTACGCGCTCCGCCAGGAGATCGGGCGCCCCGCCTTCGAGCGCCTGGAGCGGGCCTGGGTCTCCCTGCACAGGGACGGCACGTCGACCACGGCCGACTTCGAGGAACTGGCGTCCCGCGAGGCCGGGCGCGATCTGAGCGCCTTCTTCCAGGGCTGGCTCTACGGCCGGAAGACCCCGCCGATGCCGGGCCACCCGGACTGGAAGAGTGACTCTGCCGGAGAGCTCCGAGGCGGGCGAGAACTCGGATGACGGGACGGGGCGTGCCGTGCGACCATCGACGGGTCGGCGGCGCGGTCCCAGGCCGGGCGACGGGAATCTCCCGGGCGGCCCGAGCGTTGTGACCTGTGCGAGTGGTGTGGCCGCGGCGGCCCACACCGTCGCCGCAAGACAGAATCCCCAACGACGTAAGGACCCAATGACCTCCTCTTCTTCCCCTTCCCAGGACACCACGCGCGTTGCGCACGCCTACCCCGAGGGTCTTCGGGCCGATGCCCTGATGGAAGAGGACGTCGCCTGGAGCCACGAGATCGACGGAGAGCGGGACGGCGACCAGTTCGACCGCTCCGAGCGCGCGGCCCTGCGCCGGGTCGCGGGCCTGTCCACCGAGCTCGAAGACGTCACCGAGGTCGAGTACCGGCAGCTGCGCCTGGAGCGCGTCGTGCTCGTCGGGGTGTGGACCTCGGGGACCGCGCAGGACGCGGAGAACTCGCTGGCCGAGCTGGCCGCCCTCGCGGAGACCGCCGGCGCACTCGTGCTGGACGGCGTCATCCAGCGCCGGGACAAGCCCGACGCGGCCACCTACATCGGCTCCGGCAAGGCCGATGAGCTGCGGGACATCGTTCTCGAGACGGGCGCGGACACGGTCATCTGCGACGGTGAGCTGAGCCCCGGCCAGCTCATCCACCTCGAGGACGTCGTCAAGGTCAAGGTCATCGACCGTACGGCCCTGATCCTGGACATCTTCGCCCAGCACGCCAAGTCCCGAGAGGGCAAGGCGCAGGTCGCCCTCGCCCAGATGCAGTACATGCTGCCGAGGCTGCGCGGCTGGGGTCAGTCGCTGTCCCGGCAGATGGGCGGCGGCAGCGGCGGTCTGGCGACCCGTGGCCCGGGTGAGACCAAGATCGAGACGGACCGGCGGCGGATCCGCGAGAAGATGGCGCGGATGCGCCGGGAGATCGCGCAGATGAAGACCGGCCGCGAGATCAAGCGCAAGGAGCGCAGGCGCCACAAGGTGCCCTCGGTCGCCATCGCGGGCTACACCAACGCCGGAAAGTCCTCCCTGCTCAACCGCCTCACGGGCGCGGGCGTCCTGGTCGAGAACGCGCTGTTCGCGACCCTGGACCCGACCGTGCGCCGGGCGGAGACCCCGAGCGGACGGCTGTACACCATGGCGGACACGGTCGGTTTCGTCCGCCACCTGCCGCACGACCTGGTCGAAGCGTTCCGCTCCACCATGGAGGAGGTCGGCGACGCCGATCTGATCCTGCACGTGGTGGACGGCTCCCACCCGGATCCGGAGGAGCAGCTGGCCACCGTGCGCGAGGTGATCAGCGAGGTCGGCGCCACGGACGTACCCGAGATCGTCGTGATCAACAAGGCGGACGCGGCCGACCCCCTGGTGCTCCAGCGGCTGCTGCGGGTCGAGAAGCGCGCCATCGCGGTCTCGGCGCGTACCGGCCGGGGCATCGAGGAACTGCGCGCGCTCATCGACACCGAGCTGCCCAGGCCGGCGGTCGAGGTCGAGGCGCTCGTGCCCTACACCGAGGGCCGTCTGGTCGCGCGCGCCCACTCCGAGGGCGAGGTGATCTCCGAGGAGCACACCCCGGAGGGCACGCTGCTCAAGGTTCGGGTGCACGAGGAACTGGCGGCGGAGCTGGCACCGTACGTCCCGGCTCCCGCGCTCTGACCCACCATCCGCAAGGCCCGCTCCCCCGAGAGGGGGGAGCGGGCCTTCGCGCGCGGTACCGAGCGCCCCGTCACCGACCGCCGTACAGGCCGTCCCGGCTCCTCACCGGCGTCCGTCTGTACCCGGTAGCGCGCGACGACTCGTCACGCCCCGTCGCAGCCCGTCACTGGGTCGCGAAGTTCTCGCTGACCGAGTCGTACACATCCTTGGCCACCTGGCCCAGCCGAGGTCCGGCCAGCCAGCCTGAGGTCGACGGACCGATCGAGGTGTTCGAGACCAGCGCGGGCCTGCCGTCCGCGCCCCGCTCCACCCAGCCGCCGCCGGACGCACCGCCCGTCATGGTGCAGCCGATGCGGTACATCGTCGGGTCCGTCCGCACAATGGAGAGCCGGCTCGGCTTGTCCTGGCACTGGTACAGATTCTGGCCGTCGTACGGCGCCGCGGCCGGGTAGCCGGTCGCCGTGATGCTGTCGACCTTCGGCACGGTCGGCGCGGCGAAGTTCACCGGCAGCGCTGAACCGACCGTCTCCTCCAGCGACTTCCCGCCGGGGCCCCCCTCCGGCGTCACATGGATGACGGCGAAGTCGTAGGGCGCGCCCTGGCCGCCGGTCTCGCCGCCCTGCTCGATCCACTGCTTCGAGGTCTGCGCCCCGTCACCCCACCAGACACCGTACGGGGCGATCTGCTGCCGTGTGGCACCGGCCAGTTGGGCCTCCGTCAGCCCGGTGTTGTTGTACGCCGGCACGAACACGATGTTGCGGTACCAGCCGCCCTGCTTGCCGGCGTGCACGCAGTGGCCCGCCGTCCACACCAGGTTGGACTTGCCGGGGTGCGCCGGATCCTTCACCACGGTCGCCGAGCAGACCATCGTGCCCTTGGGGGAGTCGAAGAACACCTTGCCCGCCGTGGGCGCGTGCTCGTGGTACGCGGTGGGTACGGCCTGCGCCTTCACCGGCGCGGGGGTCGGGTCGGTGACGCCCTGGTCACCCTTGAGATCGTTGGCGCCCACGACCTTGCTGGGATCATTGGCCTTGCGCATCCGGTCCGGATTCCACAGGTCCTTGATGATGGGGTTGATGAAGTCGTCGGCGTCGCGCAGCCAGCCGTCCTTCGTCCAGTTCTTCCAGGCGCCGTTCACCCACTTGTCGACGTCGATCCCGTGCTGCTTGAGCTTCTGCTTGATGTCGTCCGGGATGTTTATCTTTCCGCCGTCGGCGGAGGAGGCGGACGCGCTCGCCCCGCCGCTCGCCTGGGAAGTGCCGCCGGAGTCGCACGCGGTCGCGGTCAGCGCCAGCGCTGCGGCGAGGCCGACTGCCGTCAGAATCGGGGAGGTTCTGCCGCGCACGCTCCCTTTCCCGCGCACGGTGAAGAGCGGGCGTGTGCGTCGCATAATCTGAACTCCCCCTGCCATGAGCCGGTATTGAACGGCTTTCCAGACTAACGTCGTGTGTCTCCGCGGGCGTGCTGACCAAGGGCCTCCCGTGGTCCGGTCGTGCATTCTTCCCGGTGTGCCTCGTGTCAGGAGTCCGCTCATGACTCCGGCGAACACGACAGATGCCGACAGTGCCGCGGTGTATTACGGAAAGCGGTGGCCACCGCCAGACGCTGCGGCCGGTCCGGACGCACCAGCCGGCCCGACACGCCCAGCAGCCAGGCCGGGGCCTCCCCCGCCGCCGCGAGGGCGGTGTACGGGAGTACGTAGGCACTCCTGGTCGCGTCGTGGGCCGCCGCCGCGGACGAGAACGGCAGCAGCACCGCGCCCAGCGCGCTCAGCCGCGCGGCATCACAGATGATCTTCGCCGTTCCCGTGGCCGGAACCGCTCCTGCGGTCAGAGCCGCTCCCGCAACCAGGCCGTCGCCGCGGCCACCGCGGCGGTGCCGGCTCCAGCCGCCGCCGGTCGCGCCCACGCGGCGAGGGCCACGCCGCAGCCCACCAGCACGGTCATGTTCCAGCGGGCACCACCGTCCGGTCGGGTGGCTACCCCAGGGACACCACCACCGCGGTCACCTGCCCCTCGGGCGCGTCGTAGCTCACCGTGTCGCCAGCATGGTGGCCGAGGAGGGCGCGCCCGAGCGGGCTGTCGGCCGTGACCAGCGTCGCGTCCAACTCCTCGGCAGACTCGCCGATCTGGAGGGTCTCCACCGTGCCGTCGGGGAACCGCACGGTGACCGTGCTGCCCACGCCGACCAGGTCGGTGGGCGGCGGCCCTGCCGTTTCCGCCTGACGGAGCCGTGTGGTGATCGTCGAGATCCGGGCGTCCAGACGCTGCAGCTCGTTGGCGCGCTGCAACTCGTCGGCCTCGTCGCCGCGGTCGCCCACCGCCGAGGCGGAGTCCCGTAGCGTCGCCGCGACCATCCTGCGTTCGGCGTGGAGGTCGGCAAGCTCTTGTTCGAGGGCGTGGCGGCCGGCCTTGCTGATCGGCGCTGGTTCGCTGGGCATGCCTGCTCCTCGGGGTGCGGAGGGAGGGTCCCAAACGGGGTGTTATCGATCATATCAGCCGGATTTGGGGCCCGTATCGCACCGTATCGTGCCGCCTTGCGCTGTGTGGTCGCGCCGTCCTGTGCCGTGGGGAACCGCGACCGGCCAGGGGACGGCACGGGGGCCACGCCACCGGGCTCCGGCGGCGAACGCCCCCCTCGGCGGGCAGGGGGAAGCCGCCGACGCGGGGCCGTCACCCGTCGCGTGGCACCGTCTGATCCACCGGCATAGCCTGACAAGAAGTGCCGGGACCGGCCCACGCCCGTCAGGCGAAAGGGTGAGACTCTTGCACGCCTCACATGACGACCAGGAAGGGCTCGACCCCCGAGTAGGGGCCGCACCCAAGGGCGAACCGTTCTTCCACCCCTACCACCACCCCGCCGCGGGCTGGGGTGCGGCCAAGAGCGTGAGCCGGGTTCTTATGCGCGGACGATCCCTTGTGGACGGACCACGGGCGATCATGCGGATGAACCACGAGAACGATGGCTTCGACTGCCCGGGATGCGCCTGGCCCGACGACACCAAGGGCCTGCACCTGGACATCTGCGAGAACGGCATCAAGCACGTCACGTGGGAGATGACCCACAAGCGGGTCGGCCGAGAGTTCTTCGCCGCCCATTCGGTCACGGAACTGTCCGGCTGGAGCGACTACGCCCTGGAGGACCAGGGCCGGCTGACCGAACCGATGGTCTACGACCCGGAGTCGGACCACTACGTGCCGATCGGCTGGCACGACGCGTTCGGGTTGGTCGGCCGTGCCCTGCGCGAACTGGACAACCCGAATCAGGCGTCGTTCTACACCTCCGGCCGCCTCGGCAACGAGGCCACCTTCCTCTACCAGTTGATGGCCCGCGAACTGGGCACGAACAACCTGCCCGACTGTTCCAACATGTGCCACGAGGCCAGCGGTCGCGCGCTGGCGGCGTCCTTGGGAACCGGCAAGGGGACCGTTGACCTCAAGGACTGGGAGAGCACCGACGCCCTGTTCATCATGGGCGTCAACGCCGCCTCTAACGCGCCCAGGATGCTCACGGCCCTGGCCGAGGCATACCACCGTGGCGCCCAGATCGTGCACATCAACCCGTTGGTCGAGGCCGCCGCCACGCGCACCATCGTGCCGCACGACTTCACGGACATGGCCCTCTTCAAGACGACGCGTACCAGCACCTTGAATCTGCAACCGCGTATCGGCGGCGACATGGCGCTCCTGCGCGGCGTCGCCAAGGCGATCCTGGAACAGGCCAAGACCGACCCCAAGGCACTGGACCAGGAGTTCGTCGACCGCCACACCTCGGGCTTCCACGCGTACCGGGCCCTGTGCGAGGACACCTCCTGGGCGGAGATCGAGCGCCAGTCGGGGGTCGATCGCGCCGAGATCCTCAAGGCGGCACGCGTGTACCGCGACGCCGACCGGACCATCATCAGCTGGTGTCTGGGCGTCAGCCAGCACGAACACGGCGTCGACACCGCCCGGGAGATCATCAACCTCCTTCTGCTGCGCGGCAATCTGGGGCGCGAGGGAGCGGGACCGTCCCCCGTGCGCGGGCACAGCAACGTCCAGGGAAACCGGACCTGTGGCATCGACCACCGGCCCACCGAGGACTTCCTGGAGCGCCTGGCCGAGGTCTGCGAGATCGACCCGCCTCATGAGCACGGCCTGGACACCGTCGGCACCGTCCAGGCGATGCACCGCGGCGACGTGAAGGTCTTCGTCGGCATGGGCGGCAACTTCGCCCTCGCCGCGCCCGACACCCCCTACACCCACGAGGCGCTGCGCAGATGCGACCTCACCGTCCACGTGAGCACCAAGCTCAACCGCAGCCATCTCGTGCACGGCCGGCGTGCGCTCATCCTGCCGTGCCTGGGCCGCACGGAGAAGGACCACCAGCGCCACGGCATCCAGAGCACCTCGGTCGAGGACTCGATGAGCATGGTCCACCTGTCCATCGGCATGAAGCGGCCCGCGTCGCGGCATCTGCTGTCCGAGCCCGCCATCATCGCGGGGATGGCCCGCGCCGCCCTGCCGGACAGCCGCACGCCCTGGGAGTGGTACATCGAGGACTACGACCGCATCCGCGACACCATGGCCCAGGTCCTGGACGGTTTCGAGGACTTCAACCGCAGGGTGCGTCTGCCGCTCGGCTTCCGGATCAAGCAGCCGGCCCGCGAACTGGTCTTCCTGACCCCTTCGGGACGCGCCGAGTTCTCCACCGCGTCCCTGCCCGACGTGGTCCCGGCCCCCGGCACCCTGGCGCTGGGCACCATGCGCTCGCACGACCAGTGGAACACGACCATCTACTCGGACAACGACCGCTACCGCGGCATCAGAAACCTGCGCACGCTCGTCTTCATGAACGAGGACGACATGCGCGAGCGCGGCATCGCCGAATTGGATCCGGTCGACATCACCAGCACCGCCAAGGACGACAGTCACCGTCACCTCAACGGCTTCCTCGCCATTCCCTACGACATCCCCCGCGGCTGCGCGGCCGGCTACATGCCGGAGATGAACGCGCTGGTCGCGATCTGCGACTACAGCACCCAGAGCAACCAGCCGCTCATGAAACACGTCAAAGTCACCATCGCCCCCGCCACCTGAGAGAGCCGCGGGGTCGGCTGCTCCGGGAAGTCCTCTCTCGGCCGACGCGAGCCGAGAGAGGCGTCGAGCTAAGAGGAGACTTCGGCGGCTGCTTCCCGAAGGTCCTCGCGGCTGTGCTCCATCAGCTTGCCCAAGTCGTCCAGTCCGGGGCCGCCCTCCTCGGCGCGCGGCGCGACCTGCCGGAGGCACTCCGCCATGGCGAGCGCGAGCTCGACGGCCTGGGCGGTCTCCCCCTCACTGAGGAGTTCCTCGATCCGGAAGGCGATGCCGGCGAGGGTCTCGTCGTCGGTCTCCGGTACCAGGTAGCCCCTGAGGCCCGCCGGGTAGGGCGTCCGCTCCCGGAACTCACGCAACGCGGTGACCACGGCGGAGTTCTCGCTGAGCTGGTCGAGGACCCCCATGAACGCATACAGCCGGGCCGCCAGCCGGGGCAGGCCGGGGAAGCGGTCCAGCCAGACCAGCAGCTCGCGCTGACCGCCGAGATGGTCGGTGACCTCCGACATCGCCGCCGCAGACGCAGGGGATTGCGCCCAGCGGTAGGGCAACAGGAGCGCCACCTGCCGAGCGAGTTCCGCCTCCTGCCGCGGGGCGAGGGTGCCGTCGACGAGGTCGCTGACCAGCGCGCCGTCGATGCCGAAGCCGACGGGTGCCGAACGATCCCTCGAGATCTGCGACACGTCGTGACGCAGGCGCGACAGCCGGTCCTCGATCTTGCTCAGCAGCTTCTCCCGCATGAATCCTCCCAGCCATAGGGGCTTGCAGGCTTGCCGTCCCGATCGGGCGCTCCCTCACGGCCGCGCACTGCGGGGTGCGGGGGCACGGGAGCAGCCGGCCGGAGCCCCGCACCACCACCATGCCGCCCCATACCGGGACACGCGCGTCTGGCGGCCCATGCGGGCTATGGGCTCGTTCCCGCAGGGGCGGCCCCGGCGCCGGGCGTCCGCGTCGGCGGGCCCCGGCAAGGATCTTGCCGCCACCCGCTTCCAGGGGCCGTTCACGTCGTTGATCCGTACGGGGTGACCTGTCATTCGCGCGGGAGCCCTCGCCCCGTCCCCTCTGAACAGTGGGAGGAACTGACGTCGTGACCGTGTCGGAGACTGCGGTGGTGCCGGTGGAGGGCGAATCGGAGGGGCGCGCGGAAGAGGAGCGTCGGCCCCCGGCGTGTGAAGGGGCTGGGGGAACCCGGGGAGCGCGCTCGGCGTACGAGGGCATTCTGCGCCGGCAGTCGGCGCGCGAATCCGCGGCGCGCACCTACGCGCGCGCCCTGCCGATCGTGCCCGTGCGGGCGCGCGGCCTCACCATCGAGGGCGCCGACGGGCGCCGCTACCTCGACTGCCTCTCCGGCGCGGGCACCCTGGCCCTCGGGCACAACCACCCCGTCGTCCTGGAGGCCATCCGCAAGGTCCTCGACTCCGGGGCACCGCTGCATGTGCTGGACCTGGCCACGCCCGTCAAGGACGCCTTCACCACCGAGCTGTTCCGCACGCTCCCGCCGGCCTTCGCCGAGCGCGCGCGTGTGCAGTTCTGCGGTCCGGCCGGGACGGACGCCGTGGAGGCCGCGCTCAAGCTGGTGCGCATCGCCACCGGCCGGAGCGGGATCCTCGCCTTCACCGGGGCGTATCACGGGATGACCGCGGGGGCGCTCGAGGCCTCCGGAGGAGCGACCGATGTGCGGGTGACGCGCCTGCCGTATCCGCAGGACTACCGCTGCCCGTTCGGCGTCGGCGGTGAGTACGGCGCCGAACTCGCCGCCCGCTGGACCGAGTCCGTCCTGGACGACACCAAGTCGGGCGTACCGCTGCCTGCCGGGATGATCCTCGAACCCGTCCAGGGCGAGGGCGGGGTGAATCCCGCTCCGGACGCCTGGATGCGCCGTATGCGGCAGATCACCGAGACCCGGTCGATCCCGTTGATCGCGGACGAGGTGCAGACGGGTGTGGGGCGCACCGGGCGGTTCTGGGCCGTCGAGCACAGTGGGGTCGTACCGGACGTGATGGTCCTCTCCAAGGCGATCGGCGGCAGCCTGCCGCTCGCCGTCGTCGTCTACCGCGACGACCTCGACGTGTGGCAACCCGGCGCGCACGCCGGCACGTTCCGCGGCAACCAGCTCGCGATGGCCGCCGGCGTCGCGACCCTCGCCTACGTCCGGGAGAACCGCCTCGCCGAACGCGCCGCCTCGCTCGGCACCCACATGCTCGCCCGACTGGGCGCACTGGCAGCGGAGTACCCGTGCATCGGGGACGTACGCGGCCGGGGGCTGATGATCGGCATCGAGCTGGTCGACCCCGACCCCGACCCCGCCCCCGACTCCACACCGGAACCGACGCAGCCCGACGCCCCGGCCGTCGGCCCCGCCGGCGCGGCACCCCGCCCCGCCGCCCCCGCCCTGGCCGCAGCCGTCCAGAGGGAGTGCTTGCGGCGCGGCCTGATCGTCGAACTGGGCGGGCGGCACACGAGCGTGGTCCGGCTGCTCCCACCCCTGACGATCAGCGATGAGCAGACGAGCGCGGTCCTGGACCGGTTCGCCGACGCGGTGGCTGCGGTCGCTCGGGAGCCTGCCCGCACCGTCCGGCCCTGAGCCTCCCGCCGCTCCCAGCGACCAGCACCAGAGCACCTATGGTGCCTCGCCCTCGCCCTCGCCCCTTAGCTCCAGCTCCTCGCCCCACGGCCCGTCGCCGCACGGGCTCGAACTACCCTCCAGGAACGCTCTTGAACGGCACGCCCCCTTCTGCTGACGCCGCCGCGCTCCCCATCGAGCCGGAGACCAGTCGCACGGAGCCCGCCGGGGCCCCGCTGAGTCCGGTCACCTTCCCCCGACAGAAGTCGACGATTCCGGTAACCGCCGAACCGAGCCCCGCGACCACTGGCCCGTCCGCCGTGACCAGCGGCCCGTCCCCCGTGACCACTGGTCCGATCGCGGTGGCCGGCGGTCCGTCCCCCGGGTCCGGCGACCCGGACCCGGCGCCCGACGGGCGCGCCTCGGCAGTCAGGGAGTCGCGCGTCGTCACCGCCGACCCGCTGGAGCACCCCGACCCGGATACCGCGGCCCAGGCCGCGACCGTCGAGAACCTGCTGCGCTGCTGGGTACGCGAGAGAGGCCTCGCCGTTCCCGCCGCTGCCACCCTCCGGATCCCGCTCCCCGCCAGTGGTTCCGCCCTCCTCGTCCCGGTCCGCTACCGGTCCGCGACCGGTTGGCACCGCTTCGGCCCACCCCGCCTGGCGGACGCTCCGCAGTGGGCCCCGCCCGCGGACGCCCTGACCGTTGCGACGCTGCTGGCACGCGAGGCGACCGCAACCGCGACCCCCGCCGCACCGTTTCGGCCCCCTCACGCGGACCCAGGCGCCGCGGCATCCTCCGGAACACTTGCCACGCCTGGCGCCCCACCGGGTCCCGTAGGAGAGACCAGCGCGCAGGAGGCACTGCACTCCGCGCGGGAGACCGGCGCGCAGGAGGCACCGGACTGTGTGCCGGACCCCGGCGCGGAGCCTGCGTGGCACCCCGTCCCCAGCCACAGCGCCGATCTGGTGCGCCGGGTAGCCGACTCCGCGCACCGCACCGCGACCTTCATCGCGGAACGCCGTGCGCGCCCGGCAGACGCGGCCGACTTCTTCCTCTCCGCCGAGCAGGCGCTGCTGCTCGGGCACCCGATGCACCCCACGGCCAAAAGCCGCGAGGGCCTGTCCGAGGCCGAGGCCCGGCTCTACTCGCCCGAACTGCGCGGCACCTTTCCGCTGCACTGGTTCGCGGTCGCACCCTCCCTTCTCGCCACCGACTCGGCCTGGACCGAACGCGGCCGGCCCGCGCCCGCCGCCCGGCTGACCGAACGCCTCGCGGGCCCGGCTCTCCCCCTGCCCGACGGCTTCGCCGCGCTCCCGCTGCACCCCTGGCAGGCCGGCGATGTCCTGCACCGTCCCGCGGTCAGGGCCCTGCTCGACGCCGGACGGCTCCGGGACCTCGGCCCGCACGGCGAACCCTGGCACCCCACCTCCTCCGTCCGTACCGTGTACCGCTCGGGCGCCCCCGCGATGCTCAAGCTGTCGCTGGGCCTGCGCATCACCAACTCCCGCCGTGAGAACCTCCGCAAGGAACTCCACCGGGGCGTCGAGGTGCACCGCCTGCTGCGCAGCGGCCTCGGCCGGCAGTGGCGGTCGGCCCACCCCGGCTTCGACATCGTCCGCGACCCCGCCTGGCTCGCCGTCGACGACGCGGACGGCATCCCCGTGACCGGACTGGACGTGATGATCCGTCACAACCCGTTCACCCCGGCGGACCATGCCTCCTGCGTCGCCGGACTCGTCGCGCCCGCATGCCATGCCCGGACCGCCGGACGGCAGCAGCCTGCGCACTCCTCCCGGCTCGCCGAGATCATCGCGCGCCTCGCCGGGCGCACCGGACGCTCGCCCGGTGCCGTCGCCATCGAGTGGTTCCTGCGCTACCTCGCACACGTCGTGCGCCCGGTCCTCTGGCTGGACGGCGAAGCCGGCATCGCTCTCGAAGCGCACCAGCAGAACACCGTGATCCTGCTGGACTCCGAGGGCTGGCCCGCGGGCGGTCGCTACCGGGACAACCAGGGCTACTACTTCCGCGAGTCCCGCCGTGCCGAACTCGACTCCCGGCTGCCCGGCATCGGCGAGCACAGCGACACGTTCGTCTCCGACGAGGTCACCGACGAGCGCTTCGCCTACTACCTCGGCATCAACAACGTGCTCGGTCTCATCGGCGCGTTCGGCTCGCAACGCCTCGCCGACGAAACGCTGTTGCTCGCCGCTTTCCGCCGCTTCCTCGCCGAGGCGGCCACCGGCCCCAGCCGGCTGCGCACGCCCCTGCCCGCCCGTCTGCTCGACTCACCCGTCCTGCGGTGCAAGGCCAACCTGCTGACCCGGCTGCACGGCCTCGATGAACTCGTCGGCCCGGTGGACACCCAGTCCGTCTACGTCACCCTCGCCAACCCCCTTCATTTCTGAGGAACATGTCCCGCCCCGTCATCTGAGAGGAGCGTCGTCGTGTCTGCCACCGATGCCAGCACCGACGCCGGCACCGCCTCCGCGCCAAGGAGGCCCCACACCGCCCCAGGCCCCACGTCCCGAGCCGAAGCCGTCCCCGCCCCGAACCCGAAACCGGGTTCGGGCTCCGGCCCCGACGGCGAGGACACCCTCGATCTCCGGCTGCCCGACGGGTTCATGGCGCTGCGAGCGGAGGAGGAGCCGGACCGGGACGGGCCGGGCGTGCCCACGCCGGCCGGGGACCCGGGAGAGGCACCCGCCGCACCCCTCGCCCCTCTCGCCGCCCCGCAGGGCGCCGACCTCCTCGGTCATCTCGCCGACTGGGGTCCGACCACCACCCCCGCCGGCGTCTTCCGCCTCGTCCCCGTCCGCCTCGACCATGATCTCCCCCTTCTCGCCCGCTGGATGAACGACCCCACCGTCGCGGTCTTCTGGGAGCTGGCGGGAGACGAGTCGGTGACCGAGCGGCACCTGCGCGCCCAACTCGCCGGTGACGGACGCAGCGTCCCGTGCCTGGGCGTACTGGACGGCACCCCGATGAGCTACTGGGAGGTCTACCGCGCCGACCTCGATCCCCTGGCCCGCCACTATCCCGCCCGCCCCCACGACACCGGAATCCACCTCCTCATCGGGGAGGTCTCCGCCCGAGGACGCGGCCTCGGCTCCACCCTGCTGCGCACCGTCGCCGATCTCGTCCTCGACCGGCGTCCCGCCTGCGCCCGCGTCCTCGCCGAACCCGACCTTCGCAACACACCCTCCATCGCCGCCTTTCTGGGCGCCGGCTTCCGGTTCTCCGCCGAGGTCGACCTGCCCGGTAAGCGGGCCGCTCTCATGGTCCGGGACCGGATCCTGTGCCAACTGCCGTAACAGTGCCTTCACTCTCCATAACGGACATCGCTCCGTAGGAGTTCCGAGCCGAGGAGCCCTCGTGCCGAATCCGCCCGCTCTCCGCCCTCGGACCGGCCCGGGCACCCGACCCACGCGGCTCGCCGCACCGTCCCGAACCCCCGCACCACCCATGCACGCCCCGTGCGCCGCGGCCTTGATCCCCCGCCTGTCGGTGCCGGGCCGTAGGGTGGTCGCGCTATGACGAAGCCCTCACTCCCCGAACTCCTGCATGCAGCCGTCACAGCCGTCGGCGGTACGGAGCGCCCCGGCCAGGTGACCATGGCCCAATCCGTCGCGGAGGCCATCGACGACGGCACCCATCTGCTGGTCCAGGCCGGCACCGGTACGGGCAAGTCGCTCGGCTATCTGGTGCCCGCGCTCGCACACGGGTCACCCGTCGTGGTGGCGACCGCCACCCTGGCGCTGCAGCGCCAACTCGTCGAGCGGGACCTGCCGCGCACGGTGGAGGCACTGCATCCGCTGCTGCGCCGCCGCCCGGAGTTCGCGATGCTCAAGGGCCGGTCGAACTACCTGTGCCTGCACCGACTGCACGAGGGCGTGCCCCAGGACGAGGAGGACGGCCTCTTCGACCAGTTCGAGGCCGCCGCGCCCAGCAGCAAGCTGGGCCAGGATCTGCTGCGGCTGCGCGACTGGTCCCAGGACACGGAGAGCGGCGACCGGGACGACCTCACTCCAGGAGTCTCCGACCGCGCCTGGGCCCAGGTGTCCGTGTCCTCCCGGGAGTGCCTGGGTGCTTCGAAGTGCGCCTATGGCGCCGAGTGCTTCGCCGAGATGGCCCGTGAGCGCGCCAAGCTCGCCGAGGTGGTCGTCACGAACCACGCGCTGCTCGCGATCGACGCCATCGAGGGCGCGCCGGTCCTCCCACAGCACGAGGTGCTGATCGTCGACGAGGCGCACGAACTGGTCTCCCGGGTGACGGGGGCCGCCACCGGCGAGCTCACCCCCGGCCAGGTCAACCGTGCGGTGCGCCGCGCCGCCAAACTCGTCGACGAGAAGGCCGCGGACCAGCTCCAGACGGCCGCCGAGGGCTTCGAGCGGCTGATGGAGCTGGCCCTGCCCGGGCGTCTGGAGGAGATCCCGGAGGACCTCGCGTACGCCCTGATGGCGTTGCGCGACGCCTCCCGTGCGGTGATCTCGGCGCTCGGCGCCACCCGGGACAGATCGGTCCAGGACGAGGACGCCGTCCGCAAGCAGGCGCTGGCCTCCGTGGAGAGCGTGCACGACGTGGCGGAGCGGATCACCCATGGCTCCGAGTGGGACGTCGTCTGGTACGAGCGCCACGACCGCTTCGGCGCGACCCTGCGCGTCGCCCCGCTGAAGGTGTCGGGGCTTCTCAGGGAGAAACTCTTCACGGACCGCTCGGTGATCCTCGCCTCCGCCACGCTGAAGCTGGGCGGCGACTTCAACGGCGTGGCAGCTTCCCTGGGCCTTGCCCCCGAGGGTGTGGAGGGGGAGGACCTGCCGCAGTGGAAGGGCATCGACGTCGGCTCCCCCTTCGACTATCCGAAGCAGGGCATCCTGTATGTCGCGAAGCATCTGTCACGCCCCGCACGGGACGGCGACCGGGCGGACATGCTGGACGAGCTGACGGATCTGGTGCAGGCGGCCGGCGGCCGGACGCTGGGCCTGTTCTCGTCGATGCGGGCCGCCCAGCTCGCCGCCGAGGAGCTGCGCACCCGTATCCCGGAGTTCCCGATCCTCCTCCAGGGTGAGGAGACGCTGGGCGAGCTGATCAAGAACTTCGCGGCCGACCCGAAGACCTCCCTCTTCGGCACGCTCTCCCTCTGGCAGGGGGTCGACGTCCCCGGGCCGAGCTGTCAGCTGGTCGTCATGGACAAGATTCCCTTCCCCCGCCCCGACGACCCGCTGATGAGCGCCCGCCAGAAGTCGGTCGAGGACGAGGGGGGCAACGGCTTCATGGCCGTGGCCGCGACGCACGCCGCGCTGCTGATGGCGCAGGGCGCCGGCCGCCTCGTACGGGCCACCGGGGACCGCGGTGTGGTCGCCGTGCTGGACCAGCGGCTCGCGACGGCCCGCTACGGCAGCTACCTGAAGGCGTCACTTCCCGACTTCTGGTACACGACGGACCGTAACCAGGTGCGCAAATCGCTGGCGGCCATCGACGAGGCGGCGAAGGCACAGGGCGCGTAGCGCCCGGCCGCCGCCGGTTCGCGCGGTTCCGTATGCGTCCGGTGGTGCCCGTCAACGCGGGCTGGTGCGTTCGGCGGGGTCTGGTCCGCACGGGTCCGCGTACCGGCGAAACGTCAAGGCGTCCGGCACGCGCGCCCGGGGCCGCGCGCCGGTTCGGTCCGTTTCGGTTCGGCCCATTCCGGTTCGGTCCGCCGAACGTGCCGGCGGAACTCGTCGACCCGCCCGCGCGGCCCGGACCGCGCAACGACGGGGAGACTCGTAGGCGCCCCGGACAGCACAGGGCCCCGGAACCGGCGCAGGGGTTCCGGGGCCCGGATCATGGGGGCGCCCGAAGGTCCGCCCGCCGCGACGGTGTCACACGCGCCGCAGCACCGCCACCACCTTGCCGAGGATCGTCGCCTCGTCGCCCGGGATCGGCTGGTAGGCGGAGTTGTGGGGGAGGAGCCAGACATGGCCGTCCTCGCGCTTGAAGCGCTTGACCGTGGCCTCGCCGTCGAGCATCGCGGCGACGATGTCGCCGTTCTCGGCGACGGGCTGGCGGCGGACCGTGACCCAGTCGCCGTCGCAGATCGCGGCCTCGATCATGGAGTCGCCGACGACCTTCAGGACGAACAGTTCACCGTCGCCCACGAGCTGCCGAGGGAGCGGGAAGACGTCCTCGACCGACTCCTCGGCCAGGATGGGGCCACCGGCGGCGATGCGGCCGACGAGCGGGACGTAGGACGCGGCGGGCTTGCCCGCGGTGTCGGTGGGCTGTACGGAGGACGACTGGTCCGAGCCACGCACCTCGTACGCGCGCGGGCGGTGCGGGTCGCGGCGCAGGAAGCCCTTGCGCTCCAGAGCCATCAGCTGATGCGCCACCGAGGAGGTGCTGGAGAGGCCCACGGCCTGGCCGATCTCGCGCATCGACGGTGGGTAGCCGCGCCGCTGCACGGAGTCCCGGATGACCTCGATCACCCGGCGCTGCCGGTCGGTCAGTCCGGAGCTGTCCGCCCGGATGCCTGGAGGTCGGCCGGGCAGGGACCTCTTGGGTCCCTCTTGGTTCGTGGCTTCGGTCATGGCGTGCACCGGCTCGAGTCGGCCCTGGGCGCGGTCCTGGCCAGTGATGGTGGCACTGTCTGCGGTGGTGGTCACGTCGGCCCCTCTCGATGGTCTCCCGTGCAGCACAACGGTAGTTGCTTTCGAAAGGTTGCGCCAAACACACGTTCGAGTGAAAAACGGCGAATTACCTTACGTGATCGAGTCTCGGGGTGTATGGCCCATGCCACTTCCCTGGGGGTCTCCCCGCTCGCGCGGAGCCGGAAGCGGGGGGAGGGCAAAAGCGCTCATTGCTGTACTCTTCACCGCCGTGGTGAAGGCCTTGTGGGCGACCGCGGCAGGTGCCCAGTCTGCCATCCGGTACCCCGTCCGCCGTGTACTGGTCCCCCTTCTCCATGAGGCGTCCACCGTATCCGCGCGTGGCCCGATCCGGTGCGGCCTCCTGGCATGTGCCATTCCGCCTCTGGCGGGCGTGTCGCCGCCCAATTGTGCGGCCAATCGCTACATGTAGTGGTTGGATTGCGACAGCGGCCCAGAAGTTGTGGTCCCCCCGGTCTTCCCGCCTCGGGTGATCGCCTATGCTTAGGGCTGCTTCGAGGGGCCTGTGAGGCCCGTGAGGTCAATGAGTCGTGCTCAAAAGGAGGGTTGGAGCCATGTACTGTCCCTTCTGCAGGCACCCCGACAGCCGCGTCGTCGACAGCCGTACGACCGATGACGGCACGTCCATCCGCAGGCGCCGCCAGTGCCCCGACTGCTCCCGTCGTTTCACGACCGTGGAGACGTGCTCGCTCATGGTGGTGAAGCGGTCCGGAGTCACCGAGCCCTTCAGTCGCACCAAGGTCATCAACGGTGTGCGCAAGGCATGCCAGGGGCGGCCTGTCACCGAGGACGCCCTGGCCCAGCTCGGCCAGCGGGTCGAGGAGGCGGTGCGGGCCACCGGGAGCGCCGAGCTGACCACCCACGACGTGGGCCTGGCCATACTCGGCCCCTTGCAGGAGCTCGACCTCGTCGCCTACCTGCGGTTCGCGAGCGTCTACCGGGCATTCGACTCGCTGGAGGACTTCGATGCCGCCATCACGGAACTCAGAGAGCAGCAGCGGGGGCGCCCCGCCGTGGACGACGACGATCACGAGAACCCTGTCGCGGAGCGCCGAGGAACCGACCGCGGGTCCGGAGGGACGGCCGACGTCCCCGTGCCCGCCATCGCCGCCGACTGACGGGAGGGCCGGGGGGCCGGCCCCGTCGGCGGCGCACACAGACCCGTCACGCGCGCCCGCGTACGACGCGCGTGACAAGCAGACACCACACCGTGCCTGGGAAGAATAGGGCACTTCAGGGCGTTTTGCCCGATACAGGGAGGCGGCATGACAGAGACGGCGAGCGGTCCGGCACGAGGGGCCCGAGCAAAGGGCACCAGGGCCACCAAGGGACTGCGTATCGAGCGCATTCACACCACCCCGGGCGTGCACCCGTACGACGAGGTCGAGTGGGCGCGTCGTGACGTCGTCATGACCAACTGGCGCGACGGCTCGGTCAACTTCGAGCAGCGTGGCGTCGAGTTCCCCGAGTTCTGGTCGGTGAACGCGGTCAACATCGTCACCAGCAAGTACTTCCGCGGTGCCGTCGGCACCCCGCAGCGCGAGACCAGCCTCAAGCAGCTGATCGACCGCATCGTGAAGACGTACCGGAAGGCCGGAGAGGACTACAAGTACTTCGCCTCGCCCGCCGACGCGGAGATCTTCGAGCACGAACTGGCGTACGCCCTCCTGCACCAGATCTTCAGCTTCAACAGCCCCGTCTGGTTCAACGTCGGCACCCCGCAGCCCCAGCAGGTCTCCGCCTGCTTCATCCTGTCCGTCGACGACTCCATGGAGTCGATCCTCGACTGGTACAAGGAAGAGGGCATGATCTTCAAGGGCGGCTCCGGCGCCGGCCTGAACCTGTCCCGGATCCGTTCCTCCAAGGAACTGCTCTCCTCCGGTGGCAACGCCTCCGGCCCGGTCTCCTTCATGCGCGGCGCCGACGCCTCCGCAGGAACGATCAAGTCCGGCGGTGCCACCCGGCGCGCCGCCAAGATGGTCATCCTGGATGTCGACCACCCGGACGTCGAGGACTTCATCGAGACCAAGGTCAAGGAAGAGGAGAAGATCCGCGCTCTGCGCGACGCGGGCTTCGACATGGACCTCGGCGGCGAGGACATCACCTCCGTCCAGTACCAGAACGCCAACAACTCGGTCCGCGTCAACGACACCTTCATGACGGCCGTCGAGAGCGACGGGAAGTTCGGCCTGCGCGCCCGCATGACCGGTGAGGTCATCGAGGAGGTCGACGCCAAGGCCCTCTTCCGCAAGATGGCCGAGGCCGCCTGGGCCTGCGCCGACCCCGGCATCCAGTACGACGACACGATCAACCACTGGCACACGTGCCCGGAGTCCGGCCGTATCAACGGCTCGAACCCGTGCAGCGAGTACATGCACCTGGACAACACGTCCTGCAACCTCGCCTCGCTGAACCTGATGAAGTTCCTGAAGGACGACGGCAAGGGCAACCAGTCCTTCGACGTCGAGCGCTTCGCCAAGGTCGTCGAGCTGGTCATCACCGCGATGGACATCTCGATCTGCTTCGCGGACTTCCCGACCCAGAAGATCGGCGAGAACACCCGCGCCTTCCGTCAGCTCGGCATCGGCTACGCCAACCTCGGCGCCCTCCTCATGGCGACCGGTCACGCGTACGACTCCGACGGCGGCCGCGCCCTCGCCGGCGCCATCACCTCCCTGATGACCGGCACGGCCTACAAGCGCTCCGCCGAGCTGGCCGCGGTCGTCGGCCCGTACGACGGCTACGCCCGCAACGAGCAGCCGCACCTGCGCGTCATGCGGCAGCACGCCGACGCCAACGCCACGGCCGTCCGCATGGACGATCTGGACACCCCGGTGTGGGCCGCCGCCACGGAGGCCTGGCAGGACGTGCTCCGCCTCGGCGAGAAGAACGGCTTCCGCAACTCGCAGGCCTCCGTCCTCGCGCCGACCGGCACCATCGGTCTCGCGATGTCCTGCGACACCACCGGTGTCGAGCCGGACCTGGCGCTGGTCAAGTTCAAGAAGCTGGTCGGCGGCGGCTCGATGCAGATCGTCAACGGCACCGTGCCGCAGGCGCTGCGCCGTCTCGGCTACCAGGAGGAGCAGATCGAGGCGATCGTCGCCCACATCGCCGAGCACGGCAATGTGATCGACGCGCCGGGCCTCAAGCACGAGCACTACGAGGTCTTCGACTGCGCCATGGGCGAGCGCGCCATCTCCCCGATGGGCCACGTCCGCATGATGGCCGCGATCCAGCCGTGGATCTCCGGCGCCATCTCCAAGACGGTCAACATGCCGGAGACGGCGACCGTCGAGGAGGTCGAGGAGATCTACTTCGAGGCCTGGAAGCTGGGCATCAAGGCGCTCGCGATCTACCGCGACAACTGCAAGGTCGGCCAGCCGCTCTCCGCCAAGAAGAAGGAGCCCGCGCAGGAGAAGGCCGAGGCGCCCACCGCCGTCGCGCCCAGGGTCGAGAAGGTCGTCGAGTACCGCCCGGTCCGCAAGCGTCTCCCGAAGGGGCGTCCCGGCATCACCACCTCCTTCACCGTCGGCGGCGCCGAGGGCTACATGACCGCCAACTCCTACCCGGACGACGGTCTCGGCGAGGTCTTCCTGAAGATGTCCAAGCAGGGCTCGACCCTCGCGGGCATGATGGACGCCTTCTCCATCGCCGTCTCGGTGGGCCTGCAGTACGGCGTGCCGCTGGAGACGTACGTCTCGAAGTTCACGAACATGCGGTTCGAGCCGGCCGGTATGACGGACGACCCGGACGTGCGGATGGCGCAGTCGATCGTCGACTACATCTTCCGCCGCCTCGCGCTGGACTTCCTGCCCTTCGAGACGCGCTCCGCGCTCGGCATCCACTCCGCCGAGGAGCGCCAGCGCCACCTGGAGACCGGCTCCTACGAGCCCGCCGACGACGAGGTCGACGTCGAGGGCCTGGCCCAGTCGGCCCCGCGCGCCCAGGAGCTGAAGGCGATCGCCACCCCGAAGGCGGAGGCCGCGACGGTCGAGCCGGCCCCGAAGCAGGCGCACACCAGCGCCGAGCTGGTGGAGATGCAGCTCGGCATCCAGGCGGACGCCCCGCTGTGCTTCTCCTGCGGCACGAAGATGCAGCGGGCGGGTTCCTGCTACATCTGCGAGGGCTGCGGCTCGACGAGCGGCTGCAGCTGACCTGAACCCCTCAAGGGCGGCACGGCCGATGGTCGTGCCGCCCTTCGGTGTCGGGGCTTCCTTCCGGGGGAGCGCCAGGGCGCAGTGAGGCGCCCGGGGAGGGGCCGGGGCGGCTCAGGAGTCGCGGGAACCGCCCATGACGCGGGTGAAGCCATCCGGATCCGTGTCGTATCCGTGCAGCCCCGGGCGGAACATCCACTCGCCCGATCCGTCGCGGACGAACTCGGCCACCGTCGACGCCGTCGACCCCAGGACGCCGCCGAAATTGTCCTCGGCGAGTACGGTGTACCCCTCGCGCACCCGCAGCGCCGGATTCAGGACGTCGACGAACGTCTTGCGGCCGGTGCGCTGCTGGATGATGACGCCGGCCACCACACGCGCGTACCGGCTGTCGAGCCGGTAGAGCTCGACCGTCATGACCTCGTCCCAGCCGAAGCCCTTGCCGTCCTGGCTGTCGCGGTTGAGATAGATCGTGCCGTCGGGGGAGCGGCTGTCGAAGTGCACCACATAGGCGGGATCCCCATAGGGATCGTTCGCCAAATAGGTCGCGGCAACAAGGTCGAGATCGGTGGGTGACTGACCGCTCGGACTGGGATCCCACTTCAGTGCCAGCTCGACCTTGTCGATGCCCTTGTTGAGACCGCTCATCTCTCTCATCCCTCCCCGTCGACATGGCCTCGCGCGAACGCCGGTGCGTCAAGGCCCAGTTGTCTATTGTGCCCTCTGTGCCGGGCGCTCGGTGGGGTGTACTCCGCCAGAGCGTGACCGTCGCCACGCGGCGGGGCCTTACGATGGCGCGGTGCTGGTCAAGTGGACTCGCTGCACCGTGGTCGACCGCCGCGGTTTCGAACGGGGGCAGCGGAAGTGGGCGGGGCTCCCGGGAGAGCCGGGCTTCCGGGGACAGGGCGGAGGCTTCAGCCGGGTCAGGCCCGGTGTGGCGCATGTCTTCGCGTTCTGGGAGAGTCGCGCCTTCTACGACTCGTTCATGGCGCGCTCCCACGACCGGCTGGCGGCGTCGCAGTCGGGCACGTTCAAGGACCAGCAGGTCCGGCTCTTCGACCACCGCTTCGATGTGAAGACCGGCTTCGAGCCCCGCTTCTCGGACGCCGATCTGGTGCGTGTGGCCCATTGCCGGGTCCACGAGGAGCGGGCCGAGCACTTCGCCCTGATGCAGGAGAAGGTCTGGAACCCGGCCATGGCGGGCTCGCCGGGCATGATCCGCGGAATGTTCGGTGAGGCGCCCGGCCATGAGTTCCTCATCCTGTCCATGTGGCAGTCGGCGGCGGAGCACGGCAAGTACCGTCAGGAGCGCGTGGAACGTCTGGCGCTGAGGGCTCAGACGGAGGCGGACATCGCGGCGCTCACCGGCGACATCGTGGAACTGGAGCCGACCTGGACGGTGTGAGGGCGCGCCGCGCGTGATCGCTCGGCCGCCTGGCCCACCGCAGACCCTGCCGAGTTTGAATACCGGACCGAACGTGGGGCGGAACCCCCGGTGTGACCTGTGCCGTATGGAGGTCCTTCGGGTGTCCGTTCGACTGTCACCCGATCTAGGGTTTTGGCATGGCACGACCACGGCACATCGTCCTTGTCCGGCACGGCGAGTCGGTGGGCAATGCCGATGACTCCGTGTATGAACGCGAGCCCGACCACGCGCTGCCGCTCACCGAGAGGGGATGGTGGCAGGCGGAGGAGACGGGCAAGCGGCTGCGGGAGCTCTTCGGCACGGAGCAGGTCAGCGTGTACGTCTCCCCGTACCGCCGCACCCACGAGACCCTCCGCGCCTTCCATCTGGACCCCGATCTCGTCCGCGTCCGCGAGGAGCCCCGGCTGCGCGAGCAGGACTGGGGAAACTGGCAGGACCGCGATGACGTACGGCTGCAGAAGACGTACCGGGACGCGTACGGGCACTTTTTCTACCGCTTCGCCCAGGGAGAGTCCGGCGCCGACGTCTACGACCGGGTCGGCGGCTTCCTGGAGAGCCTGTTCCGGAGCTTCGAGGCCCCCGACCACCCGCCGAACGTGCTCCTGGTGACGCACGGCCTGGCGATGCGGCTGTTCTGCATGCGCTGGTTCCACTGGACGGTCGCCGAATTCGAGTCGCTCTCCAACCCCGGGAACGGCGAGACGCGCATGCTCGTCCTCGGCGACGACGGCAGATACAGGCTCGACCGGCCGTTCGACCGCTGGCGCGATCCGGACCCGTACTGGATCACGGGATAGAACTGGATCACGGGGATAGAGTGGCAGAGAGATGACTGCTGACTCCTCTCCCGAAGGACGTCTGGAACGCGCCTGGGCAGCCCTGCGCGGACTGGCGGTGGGAGACGCGCTGGGCGCACAGTTCTTTCTTCCGGCGAACTACCCCCTGCTCCAGCGCCGCGAGCTGCCGCCCGGACCCTGGCCCTGGACGGACGACACGGAGATGGCCTGTTCCGTGGTCGCCGTGCTGACCGCGCACCGCCGCGTGGACCAGGACGCGCTGGCGGGGTCCCTCGCGGAGCACCACAGCGCCGCCCGGCGGCACGAACCGGCGATCGACCGGCTGCTGGAGCGGATCGCCGCCGGCGGCGACTGGCGGGAGCTGGCCGCCTCGATGTTCCGGGGCCACGGCTCGTGGGGCAGTGGTGCGGCGGTGCGGGCCGCCCCCATCGGCGCCTGGTACGCGGACGATCCCGAGCAGGCCACGCACCAGGCGGAGATCTCCGCCTATCCGACGCATCAGCACCGCGAGGCCGTGGTCGGAGCGATGGCCGTCGCCGCGGCCGCCGCCCTGGCCGCCGATCCGGCGGGGCCGCCGCGCGCCGGGGCGCTTCTTGACGCGGTCGTCGCACTCGTGCCGAAGAGCGCCGTCGGCATGGGCCTGCGACGCGCCCGGGACATGCTCGACTACGGCGACGCGGCGACCGTCGCGGCCGTCCTGGGCTGCGGGCGGCGCACGACGGCGCACGACACGGTGCCCTTTGCGCTCTGGTCCGCCGCGCGCGCCCTCGGTGACTACCAGCAGGGCTTCTGGACCACCGCTCAGGCAGGCGGCGACATGGACACGACCTGCGCCATCGTCGGCTCGGTGGTCGTCTCCGGGAAGGCCGGCACGCTGCCCGGGGAGTGGCTGCACCGGGTGGAGCCGCTGCCGGACTGGGCCCCGGTGTCCGCGTAGGCGGGCGGACTCTCCCCTCTCACGGCCCGCCGGGGCGCCCGCGACGTGACGGGACGCCGTGCCGCGGGCGACCGGACCGGCGCCCTCGCCGTGGTGCCACCGACCGGAACCCGTCCGCCCCGCCCCCGCCGGGGGCGGGAGGCGGGAGCGGACGGGAACCCTCAGCCCGCGGCGGGACCCGCCGCGCCGGAGAGGGCCTCCAGGTCGCTCTTGCGCACACGGATCACCACGGCGGCCGTGACCAGCGCCAGCAGTGCCATCCCGGCGGCCGGGAGGAACGCCGCCCCGATCCCGTGGGCGAGTACCTCGTGCCCCCAGGGAGCGGGCAGCTGGTGCGTCTTCGCGAATTCCGCCTTCTGTTCGGCCGTGCCGTTCGCGAGGAACCTCGGCATCTGCTTCTCCGCCTCGTTCCGGCTGGCCGTGCCGAAGATCGTGGTCAGGATGGACAGGCCGAGGGAACCGCCCACCTGCTGCGTGGCGTTGAGCAGAGCGGAGGCCGCGCCCGCCTCGTGCGGGGCGACCCCCGAGACCGCGGTGAGCGTCAGCGTCACGAAGTTCAGACCCATGCCCAGGCCGAACAGCAGCATCGGGCCGAGCACACTGGAGGCGTACGAGCTGTCGGGGCTGATGAACGTCAGCCAGCCGAGCCCGGTCGCGACCAGTGCCGCCCCGGTCAGCATGAACGGCTTGGGGCCGAGCACCGGCAGGAACCGCTGCGACAGACCCGCGCCGATCACGATCGCCACGGTCACCGGGAGGAAGGCCACGCCGGCCGAGATCGGCGAGTAGCCGAGCACGTTCTGCACGAACAGGACGATGTAGAAGAACATGCCGAACATCGCCGCGGCCAGGCTCAGCATGATCACGTACGTGCCCGAGCGGTTGCGGGCGGCGAACATCCTCAGCGGTGTGATCGGCTCCTTCGCCCGCGCCTCGATGAGGGCGAACGCCAGCAGCAGGACCACGGCCGACCCGAACGAGCCGATCGTGAAGGAGTCCCGCCAGCCGGCCTCGGAGGCCCGGATGAAGCCGTACACCAGGGACGCCATGCCCGCCGTCGAGGTGAGTGCGCCCGCGATGTCGAAGCGTCCCGGGTGGCGCTCGGACTCGTTGATGTACAGGGGCGCGAGTACGGCGATCAGAACGCCGATGGGCACGTTGACGAAGAGGACCCAGCGCCAGTCGAGCCACTCCGTGAGCATGCCGCCGGCCAGCAGACCGATCGCGCCGCCGCCGGCCGAGACCGCGGCGAAGACTCCGAACGCCCGGTTCCGCTCCGGGCCTTCGGGGAAGGTGGTGGTGATGAGCGCCAGCGAGGTCGGCGACGCTATCGCGCCACCCATGCCCTGCAGGGCGCGCGCGGCCAGCAACTGCCAGGGTTCCTGGGCGAGTCCGCCGAGCAGCGAGGCGAAGGTGAACAGCAGGATGCCCGTCATGAACACTCGGCGCCGACCGAGGATGTCGCCGGCCCGGCCGCCGAGAAGCAGCAGGCCACCGAAGGTGAGCGTGTACGCGCTGACCACCCATGTCAGATCGGTCGTGCTGAACTTCAGAGCGTCTTGAATGTGCGGGAGGGCGATGTTCACAATCGTCGCGTCGAGGACCACCATGAGTTGGCAGGCCGCGATGACGGTCAGTGCGATGCCGGGACGCCCCTCCCGGCGGGCGGTTTTCGGCTTGGTTTCCTGAATCAATGGAGAGGTTGTCACTATGGGTCCCCCACAAGTGCGGTAGTGAACGCTCGCGTTCACTGTCACGCCAAACGGTAGTGAGTCCCCCTCAGTGAACGCAACCGTTCATTGAGTTCACTGCCGTGCGATGCGTCCCCCGCCCCCGCCCCTTTCCCAGAACCCCCCACTTCCCCTTGCCCGACGGAGAATCACAGATGGGTACTTCGCCCTGGACGGAAGACTCCGCCCAGTCGGTCTCCCGTCGTCGACGCGGTGCCGTACTCGAGCGTGCGATCCTCGATGCCGCTCTGGAGCAGCTCAGTACGGTCGGCTGGAACGGCCTCACCATGGAGGGTGTCGCTGCCGGCGCCCAGACCGGAAAGGCCGCGGTCTACCGCCGCTGGCCGTCCAAGGAAGACCTCGTCGCCGACGCCCTCCAGGCCGGACTGCCGCGTTTCGACGTGGCGCCCGACCTCGGGAGCGTGCGCGAGGATCTGCTGGTGCTGTGCGGGCAGGCGCGTGCGGCGCTGCACTCCCGTCCCGGGTTCGCACTTCGCTCCGTGATTCACGAGTGCGACACGCTGCAGGCCGAGCGCTTTCATGGAGTGATCTTCGAGGGGGTCGTGGAGCCGATCATCAAGCAGCTGCACGAGGTCATCAATCGAGGAATCGAGCGGGGAGAGGTGCGCGCCGACGCCGCGAACGGGTATGTCTTCGACGCCATCCCGGCCATGATGATGTACCGCTCCAAGATGTGCGGAAGCGAATGGAGGGAGCGGGACATCGAGGAGATGATCGATCAGCTGATGATCCCGCTGCTGCGGCCGCAGCGGAGCTGAACCGCGTTGGGCAGGCGCGTCCGGGCGGCGCTGCGGCCGACCTGTGAGGGTCGTCGTGGACGATGACCGGCGGGCGTGCCGCCGCCTGGGGAAACCTGGGTGTCGCGCGGTGATCCCGGCGGCGTACGCTAAGGGCGCCATGCCGTACGAACCACCTACTCACACCGTCGAGCGCTCCCTTCGCGCAACGACCGGAGCGAAGGTCATCGCCGGTGTCGACGAGGTGGGGCGCGGCGCCTGGGCCGGTCCCGTCACCGTCTGCGCCGCGGTCACGGGCCTGCGCCGACCGCCCCTGGGTCTCACCGACTCCAAGCTGCTCACCGTCAAGCGGCGTACCGAGCTTGCCCGGGAGTTGGAGCGGTGGGTGACGGCCTTCGCCCTCGGCCATGCCTCCCCCGAGGAGATCGACCGGCTCGGGATGACGGCCGCGCTCCGGCTCGCGGCGGTACGCGCCCTGGAGGCGCTCCCCGTCCGGCCCGACGCGGTCATCCTCGACGGGAAGCACGACTACTTGGGGGCGCCCTGGAGGGTGCGTACGGTGATCAAGGGTGACCGGTCCTGCGTCGCGGTCGCCGCGGCATCGGTGATCGCCAAGGTTCACCGCGACAAAATGATGGCCGAACTGGGTATCGACCATGCAGACTTCGGTTTTGCGGCCAACGCCGGGTATCCCTCGCCGGTGCACAAGGCCGCGCTGGAGGAGCGGGGCCCCACCCCGTACCACCGCTTGTCGTGGGCGTATCTTGATGCGCTGCCCCAGTGGCAGCATCTCAAGAAGGTCCGCAGCCGGGCGGACGGACACGTGCCGGAGATCGAAGGCCAGCTCGGCTTCGACTTCTGACCCGTTCCGATCGCACTCATGTGCCACCCGCCGACGCGAGTAGCACCGGCGTTTGATAAATATCAGCTCATGCCTCTCATTCCCGAGGAGCCTCAGATTCACGAGAGTGCCCAGGGTCCCCGCGCCACGCCGGCCGCCGGCCGTACCGCGCCGACCCCCCGTCCCGTACCCGGCCCCCGCCCCGCGGCCCCCGCGCGTCCCGGCCGTCCAGGGCCCGTCCGGCCGATGCCGGCCCAGCGCACCACGCGCGAGCCTGCCGCGGCCAAGCCCGGGCCGTCCACTCCTGCCGCCACCCCGCAGATCCAGCTGATCCCGGCCTCGGCCGAGGGGGCGCTGGACGCGGCCGATGAGGCCGTCGACCTGCTGCTCGACACCGGTCGTGCCCCCGAAGACGTGCTGGTGATCACCACCGGCGAGCCGCATCCATGGGCCGCGCACGAAAGGTCGTTCGGCGAAGCCTCGTACTGGGCACAGCACGACGCCCGTGACGACGTCTTCTACGCCGACGGCTCCGTCGCGTCCCGTGCCGCCGCGCGCCCGGTGGTCGTGGCCGCCGTCAACGGCGGCTCCGACGCCGCTGTCGCCGACACGCTTCCGCTGGCGCTCGGCCGGGCCGGTGCCCTGCTGATCGTCTGCGGCGATCCGCAACAGATCAACTCGGTGCTGGGCGCGGGCGTCTGAGCGGTCCGGACCCGGTCCGCTCCGCTCGTACGCCGCGCGTCCCGCACCGACGGCCCGAAGCGGGCCGGGCTGCCCCCGGACTGCGGGGACGGACCGGTGCGGTGGCGCGTCGGCGCCACCCGTACGGCGGTCGCTTCGGCATGCGTGGAACCGGGACGCGGCCGCCCATGCGCAGGGCCGAGACGATGGCGTGCAAGGGTCGCGGCCGGTACGCCGAGGGCGTGTAGGCGCTGGAGTGCGCGGCGAATTGCGTACCCATGCGGGGTATGCCGCTTGTCCGCGTGGCGTTCTGTACGCGCGGGGCGCTGTCCGCACCGCGGTGTGCCATCCGCACGGTGCGCTGTGAAGCGGTGTCCGGGTGCCGTGTGGGGGCGAGGCGCGGGCTCAGGGCCGGGGGTGGGCGACGGCCTCCGTTTCGACGGCTTCCGTCGAACTGCTTCCGGTCCGGCGGCTTTCGCCTCCGTGGTAGGGCAAGGCGGTGATCTCCGGTGCGTCGGCGCCTGTGTTCGGGGCTGCCGCGTCGGGGCTGCCCTGTGCCCGCGGCGGTCCTTGCCTGCGTCGCCCGATGCCTGCGGTCTTCTGCCGTGCGCCTGGGCTCCGCTGCGGTCTGCCGTGCGCCCGCAGTTTGCTGTGCGGCTGACGGCGTGCCGTGCGCCGTAGGTCCGCAGGTGTCCTGTCGTCCTTCTGCGAGGCGAGGCGAGGCGCTTTCCGCGGTCGCCGCGGTCGTTACGGCACCGGGACACGGGTCCTGGCGCTCGCCGAGGCGCCGTGTCCCTCGGGGCGCCTCAGCGAGCGGCGGCCCGGCGCAGCACCTCGGAAGCGACGCCTCCGGTGCGCGGCAGCGGGGGCGTCCCGCCGGTCAGGCCGAACGTCTCCGTCGGTGACTCCGCGTGGGGGCGGCGTCCCCCGCGCCCCTCGCCGAGGACCTGCCAGCCCTCACGCGTCAGCGTGATGTACGCACCGCAGCGCAGCCCGTGCAAGGTGCACGCGTCGCGCAGGCCCCACATCCACGCCCCATCCTCCTCCGTCCAACGTCCGTCGCCCTCACGGCAGTAGAGCAGCACGGCCGTCCGCACGGGCGTACGGCGGCGCAGGTCGTGCGGGATGACCCGGCGCAGATGGACGAGCAGCGCGTTGCGGAACACCCAGCCGTCCGCCGGCGCAGGACGCCGGGTGAACGAGGCGCTCGCCCGCAGTCGTTCGTCCGGGTCAAGGACGGCCACGACGGCCGTGGAGAGTCGTGGCCGGTGGAGGGAGTGCAGTTCGCCGACGACTTCCCGGGGGTTGCGCAGCAGGGGTATCCCGGCGGCTGCCCACTCTGCGGGCTCGAGCAGCCGTGCCAGGGGATTGGCGGAAGCGGCGAACGGTTCGGCGGAGGCCGACATGGATGCCGCCGAGGACGGAGCGAATCCGAAGGTCACGATCCTCCCTTCGGCTACGCGCCCACACTGCGGGCGGGGTCGGACTCGGGGGCGCACACCGCAGCAGAGCCCTGTTGGATCACGGACGAGCCGTGCGGGGAACGGGCCCCTAATTCTTCCTGTCGAACTGGAATGCGGCAATGAGCAATCGGGGCCACCGGCCGGTTTGTGTTGATGCGTGGCCTATATCCCTGCCAGAGGTCGGCCCAGTGAGGGCCGCAGCCAGGGCCGGCAGCACGGTCAGCGCCCCGTCGAGCGCCTTCAGCCGCTGTGTGCTGTTGCTGCGCGGCAGCCGCGGGACATCGCCTACGTACGCGAGGGAGCCCGGCAGGGGCAGCCGCCCTGTCTCCGCGATGTGCGCCCCGAGGGAGTGGTTCCAGGCGCAGCTAAAGCCCTGACCTGCGTAAACGTGTCGAACGAGGGTGGTCGTGACCGGGCGTTCGACCCTCGCCATCCTCGATCAGTGCGTGGCCGGTGAACCGTTCGCGAGTTGGTCGTCACGCTGGGTGAAGTGGCTGATTGTCCTTGCCATCGGGTTGCATGGGGGCATGAACAACCTGGAGCTCCGCACTGAAGCCGACGCCATCCTTGCTGAGCTCGTCGGCGACCCCGGCGGGTCGGCGCGGCTGCGGGAAGACCAGTGGCAGGCGGTGGCAGCTCTGGTGGAGGAGCACCGGCGTGCACTGGTGGTGCAGCGCACCGGCTGGGGCAAGTCGGCGGTGTACTTCGTTGCCACCGCTCTGCTGCGTCGGCGTGGCTCGGGCCCGACGGTGATCGTCTCGCCGCTGCTGGCATTGATGCGCAACCAGGTCGAGTCGGCGGCGCGGGCCGGCATCCGGGCGCGCACCATCAACTCGGCCAACCCGGAGGAATGGGACACCATCCACGCGGAGGTCGAGCGCGGTGAGACCGACGTTCTCCTCGTGAGTCCGGAACGTCTTAATTCTGTTGATTTTCGCGAACAGATGCTGCCCAAGCTCGCGGCCACGACCGGTCTGCTGGTGGTCGACGAGGCGCACTGCATCTCCGACTGGGGCCACGACTTCCGGCCGGACTACCGACGGCTGCGGGCGATGCTTGCCGAGCTTGCCCCCGGTGTGCCGGTGCTGGCCACCACCGCGACTGCCAACGCGCGGGTCACTGCGGATGTGGCCGAGCAGTTGGGGACTGGCGCTGGCGAGGCCCTGGTGCTGCGGGGCCCGCTTGAGCGCGAGAGCCTGCGGCTGGGCGTGGTCCAGTTGCCGGACGCCGCGCACCGCCTGGCCTGGCTCGCCGAGCATCTGGACGAGCTGCCGGGCTCGGGGATCATCTACACGCTGACGGTGGCTGCGGCCGAGGAGGCCACCGCCTTCCTGCGGCAGCGCGGCTTCCGGGTGGCCTCCTACACGGGGCGCACGGAGAACGCCGACCGGCTGCAGGCCGAGGCCGACCTGCTGGAGAACCGGGTCAAGGCGCTGGTCGCCACCTCGGCGCTGGGGATGGGCTTCGACAAGCCGGACCTGGGGTTCGTGGTCCATCTCGGCTCGCCGTCCTCGCCGATCGCCTACTACCAGCAGGTGGGGCGTGCAGGTCGCGGTGTGGAGCACGCCGATGTGCTGCTCCTGCCGGGCAAGGAGGACGAGGCCATCTGGCGCTACTTCGCCGATACCGCCTTCCCGCCCGAAGCGCAGGTCCGCCAGACCCTCTCGGCCCTCGCCGGCGCGGGACGGCCGCTGTCCGTGCCGGCCCTGGAGGCGGCGGTGGATCTTCGGCGCTCCCGGCTGGAGACCATGCTGAAGGTCCTCGACGTGGACGGGGCTGTACGGCGTGTGAAGGGCGGATGGGAGGGCACGGGTCAGCCCTGGGTGTACGACACGCAGCGGTACGCCTGGGTGGCGCGGCAGCGTGCGGCTGAGCAGCAGGCGATGCGCGATTACGTGAGCACGTCTCAGTGCCGGATGGAGTTCCTGCGCCGGCAGTTGGACGACGAGGGAGCGACCGCGTGTGGCCGGTGTGACAACTGTGCGGGCGCCTGGGTGGATTCCTCGGTTTCGGTGGAGGCGTTGACGGGGGCGGCGAAGGAGCTTGACCGCCCGGGGGTGGAGGTGGAGCCACGTCGGATGTGGCCGACGGGCATGGCCGCACTGGGGATCGATCTCAAGGGCCGTATCCCTGCCAAGGAGCAGTGCTCCAACGGTCGTGCGCTGGGGCGGCTCTCGGACATCGGCTGGGGCAACCGGCTGCGCCCGCTGCTGGCCGAGAACGCGCCCGACGGGCCGGTCCCCGACGACGTCCTGCGGGCCGCGGTGGCGGTCCTCGCCGATTGGGCGCGCTCCCCGGGCGGCTGGGCGACGAATGCCCCGGACGCCGCTGCCCGGCCGGTGGGAGTCGTGGCTGTGCCGTCCCTGGCCCGCCCGCAACTGGTCGGATCCCTCGCCCAGGGAATCGCGGCCATCGGCCGTCTCCCGTTTCTGGGCACCCTGACGTACACCGGGCCCAGCGGCGAGCGCGCGGCACGCCGCAGCAACTCCGCCCAACGCCTCAGCACGCTGTCCGGTGCCTTCACCGTCTCCGAGGAACTGGCCGAGGCTCTGACGCACTCCCGTGGCCCCGTCCTGCTCGTGGACGACTACACCGACTCCGGCTGGACCCTTGCCGTTGCCGCCCGTCTTCTTCGCAAGGCCGGCAGCGAACAGGTTCTGCCACTGGTCCTGGCGGCGGCAGGCTGAGCCTCCCTCGCCGGGGTGGCCGCTTGTCGCCCTTCTGCTGTCGGGCTCCGGCATTCGTCGAGAGTCTCGGCGGCCCGGGAGGGCGTCGGCCGTGCGAGGGGACGACAGCACCTTCGTCGGCCCCATCTTTGTTGCCGCGGGCCGCCGACGTCGTCGACGGCGACGAGCAGTACCCCTTCTGCGGCGTCCAGCCGACCGGCCTGTTGTTTGCCTCCGGCAGCGTACTGATGTCGGGAGGCCGTCAGGGGCGGGGGAGCGGACCTGCGAACGAAGGAGCGGTTCATCGGCTTCGCAGCTCAATGACTTCCTTGGCTTGTTCCCGATGACGCACCGTGTCAGGTGCATCGCGGATCGTTGAACTGCTGTGGTTGCCCCCATGCAGGGGAGACGACCAGCTCGCCAAGGCCTCTTTCACCATCCGTGGCGGCAGGGCTACGCCCCGGACAGGAAGGCAGAAGTGGGGGTCTTCGGGAACCGCCTACCCTTGAGGAGTGACCAGCGGCAGCGGCCGGAGCCCGGCAGCGGACGTTCAAAGAACTATGACGTATGAGATCCGCACCTACGGATGGTGACTTTCACGAAGCGGTCCGGACGCCTGCCCTCCCAATGCAGTTCGCCGTTCTCGCTGGTCAGGAGGGTGTTGCAGGTGTAGCGGGCTGGCTGACCGCTAGGTTGCGCGGGCCGTGGCAGGAGTCGATGCCCGGTCCCTCCGACGGCCGGCGCGGGAAGGCGGTGGCGATCCATGCGCTATGCGGCTGTGAGTGCGCTGAGCCATCCCGGGCTGCGTCGCGAACGCAACGAGGACAGCCTCGTGATCGGGCCCTGGACCCTGTGCGCCACCGTGACGGAGAGTCCGCAGACCCTGTTCTTCCCCCTGGTGACGCCTCTCGTCGTCGCCGTCGCCGACGGGCTTGGCGGGCATCCCGGCGGCGACGTGGCCAGCGCTTTGGTCGTTCACCGGATCGCGTCCATCGGTCCGACCCTGAGCAGCGAGGACGCCGTCCGTGATGCCTTGAACGCCTGCAACCGTGCCGTGTACGAGGCCGTCGGCCGCGACGAGGGAAGAGGGCTCGCCACCATGGGCACGACGGTCGCCGGCGCCGTCGTGCAGCCCGGCTCGCTGCTGGCGTTCAACGTGGGCGACAGCCGGGTCTTCGCGGCTTCCCACGGCGGGCTGCGCCAGGTGAGCGTCGACGACAGCCCCCCACCTGAACCCGGGCGGCGCACCACGTCCCTCGTCACCCAGTGCCTGGGCGGCAGCCGCTCGTACCGCACCATTCATCCCCATGTGACAGCCGAGTCCCTGTCTCCCGGTGACCGCTACCTCATCTGCACCGACGGCCTGACCGATCCTCTGCCGACGGATGTGCTCGACGAGGTGATGCGGGAGCAGGACAACGGCCGGGCGGCCTTCGAGCTGTGGAAGGCCGCCATCGCGGCGGGCGGACCCGACAACATCACGCTGGCGGTCGTACGCGTCGCGGACACATAGCGGACACACAGGGGGCGGTGCAGGAAGGCCGAAGGCCAAGGAACGCCTCAAGACCAGGCAATGCTCAGCGCAACTGCGCCTCGTCCGGCGGGAAGCCGTAGCGTCCCTGCAGCCGGACGAAGCAGGCCGGAGTCAGAACCCGCAGCGGCTGCAGCCCCGGTGCGGTGCGCTCGAAGCACACCACCTGCTCGTGCCCGCCCGGCCCGATCGGCTGCACCAGGCGGCCGTGCTGCCCCAGCTGCGTGACCAGCGGCACGGGCACCTCCGGGAACGCAGCCGATACGAGGACGGCGTCGTACGGCGCCCGGTCCGGCACGCCTCCGCTGCCGTCGCCGACACGCAGTTCCACGTTCCGCACGCCCTCACGTGCGAGGTTCACGCGTGCCTGCCGGGCGATGTCCGGCCGTATCTCGATGCTGACCACGTCCGCGGCCAGCCGGGCGAGCAGAGCGGTCTGGAAGCCCAGACCCGTACCGACCTCGAGGACGTGTTCGGACCCACCCAGACCAAGGCCCTCGATCATCATGGCGGACAGCGAGGGCTGCGTGGTGACCTGTCCCTGCCCGATCGCAACGGGTACGTCCCGGTAGGCGGAAGCCTCCTGACCGGCCGGGACGAATCCCGCCCGGGGCGTCGTCCGCACGGCCTCGAGCAGCCGTTCGTCCCTGACCCCGGCGGCTGTGAGGGCCCGGACGAGATCGTCCGGCTCCCCGGGGACGGAGTTCACGGGCTGGTTCACCACGCCACCAGGCTAGGCGGCCGCGCACGCCTTGAGGGCCGATCACAGCTCTTTGCGCCTGGGCATGGACGATTCAACCTCGTGACAGCCTACGGTGGAGACATGAGCGAGATCGTCGTCTACGAACTCGACAAGCCTATGAGAACGCGCTCCGCCAAAGGACCGCCGAGTGGTGCGGAACGGCGCGTGCGCAGGGTGCACGCGGCGCCCGCCGCCCCAGGGACGCGCACCACCACCGGACCGAGGACCCTGTGCGGCAAGGACACCTTCGCCATGGAGGCCGCAAGCTGGAAGCCCTCGGAGCACCCCGGAGCACCGTGGTACCCGGCGGAATACGCATCCGTGGTCTGCCCCGACTGCGATGCCGTGATCGGAACCTGACCGCGGCGAACGGCCAGCTGCCTGCCTGACGTCGCCGCGCTCACCGTCTTCCTGCCGCTGCCTTTGTTCCACGTACTCCTTGAAGTGCTCCAGGTCGCCGCGGACGAGCCGTTCGACCGCGCGTTCGTCCGGGCGAACCCCTTGGGCCCGCCGAAAGGTGTCCTGGACGGTGTCGGGGTCGTACTCCAGGCGTGCCTGGACCCGGGTGTGGTTCTGGCCGATCGGCTCGAGCGAGAAGGAACCCGTCAGCTCGGGGGCGTCCACGGCGTCGACACTGACGTGCAGTTCGAGGGTGCTCATAGCTCATCTCCATGTGCAGCTCATGACGCACGTCCTTCTGCTCACAGTGCGGCCCGGCAGGAACCGGCAGGGAAAGGAGAGGAGCCGGAACGGGGCTCTCCCGAGCCCGTACCTACAGGTGGTGAGTCCGTATGGCCGAGCACCTCGGCGACCGGCCTGGCACGGTCTTTCTCACCATGTCCAGCCGTGGCCGCCGCTGTTGTGGGACAGGGCCAGGACGGCGGTGGCCACGGTGAGGTACTGAGTCGGGCGGCCCTGGTCGAACAGGGCCGCCAGGGCCCAGGCGAGAGCCGTGTACCACGGCATCGACCACGGTGCCGCGAGGACCCAGGCGAAGGCAAGCGCGAACGGCAGGGCGCCGACAGCGGGGGCGTCCGGAGCGGCGCGGCGGCGGAGCGCCCACGCCAGCGCGAGCATCACCACCGGCCACAGCACGCTGACGATCGCCGCAGTTGCGCGAGGGCCCAGGGCCGCGGTGCCGAACTGATCGAAGACCGCCCACAAGGAGGGTACGGAGACCAGTTGGGAGGCCGCGGAGAGCGGGACCAGTGCGTGCGCGCCGTAGGCTCCGTAGAGCGCGGCCAGGGTGAGCGCGGCCGCGCATGTCTGCCTGGCGACCGGTCGCCAGGTGCCTGAACGCAGCAGCGGCCAGGTCAGCCCGACACCGAACAGGCAGGCACTGATCTTCACACCGCAGGCAAGGCCGACCAGCCCTCCCACGATCAGGTCGTGGTGCCACCGGGTCGTCCTGCGGGCGAGGTGGAGCGCGCAGACGGCCAGGCCCGCGACGAGGGTGTCCAGATGCCCGCCCGCGACCAGCACGCCGATCAGCAGCGGGTTGGCGCTCCACAGCAAGCCCGCGCGGACCGGATCGTCGGCGGTACGCAGCAACAGGTACCCGGTACCCACGAAGACGGCGGCGTTCGCGAGCATCAGCACCCATACGGTCAGCCACGGCCGCTCCTGGCCGATGAATGCCGCAGCGCCCTGCCACCACGTCGCCACCGGCCCGTACACGGAAGGTGTTTTCCGCCACGCCTCGCTCACCAGGTGGGCGTACGCGCCGCCCAGCCGGGCGGGAGTCGTCACGTACGGGTCACCGCCGAGCGCGGCGATGCGGCCGTACGCGGCGTAGCTGGCCGTGTCGGAGGAGCCGACCGGGGTGAGGTTGGCGACGGCGAGCGCGGTCAGCGCGCCGAGCCGGAACAGGAGCCGGGGATCGGGTCTCCAGCCCTGCTCATGGGCCTTGAGCATGCCCAGCGTGCCGCAGCACGACAGCACGATGGCCGCGATCGTGGCCGTCTGGGAGACGGTGCCGGGCATGGCAGGCAGCCGGAGCCAGGTGATCGGTGCCCTGAGCGTGTTGTGGTTGGGTGCGCTCGCGCCGACGAGAGCGAACAGTGCGATACCGGCCCCGGCCATCCACACCGCTGGGCGCGGTGTCGGCCGGTCGACGACCATCAGCTTCCGCGGGGGAGTTCTCCGCATCGGGCCCGCGAGACGCAAAGCCCATTCATGATGGTTGGTCGTCAAAGTCTCTCTCCGGGGTGTTGCTTCAGCTCGCGGCGAGGACTGCCGTGACGATCTTGCGCGCGAACTTGTGGCCCTCGTCGCTGGTGGGCATCACGGTCGCCGCCACGTCGCCGCTCCTTTGGCACATTGCCCAGCAGCTGCCGCAGCAACTCCTCGTCCGTGGCGGGCAGGTTGCCGACGAACCGGGCGAGCACGGCCTCACGGTTGGGGCCCGGCTCCTGCGCCTGGTGCATCCGGCGAGCGGTCGTGCCCGGGGCGCCCTCCGCCGGTGCGTACGCGTACGAGCGGCCCTGCTTGGTCCGGGTCAGCACTCCCGTGTCGAGCATCTGGGACGGCACGGTCGCCACCATGCTGTACGCGAGGTCGTCGCCCGGGCCGCGCAGCAGCGCGCCGGTGCTCAGCGCCCGGCGCAGGGCAAGCACCGCGGCCCCGCAGGGTGCCCGGCCGCCACCTGCGGACAGCGGACCGGAGTTCACGAGTTGGTTTTCCTTCCCCTCATTGTCTACAGGCCGTGCAGCCGCCAGCGTGCCGCAGAGTGTGCCATGCCCTCCCGTGCATCACGCAACCCGCTGCGCCGCTCCCCGGTAGTACCGTCACGGGCTCGGCGCCGGTCGCTACCGCCACAGGCGGTGCAGTCCGAGAGCCTGAAGGCGACCACCTCGACCAGGTCGGCGGCATCGGGCTCAGGTTCGGTGCGGTCAGTGTCCGGCGGGCCGCCGCACTCGCGTCCCGCGTGATCCTCCGCCGCGAGATGTAGGGCGGGGGCGGTTGCCGGCGCGTGGCGGGCCCGACTTACTCTTACAACTTGTAGGAGTTGCCGGGAGCGTCAGTCCGCCCCGAGCCGGGCCCCCCATGGGGTATCACGGCGGGGCGGCTTCGCAGCGATGGCGGTGGCGTGTGCCTGGCTGAGGAGTGGCGAATATGAGTGAACACCGGCGTCGGTCGTCGGGGAAGACGGGACCGTCCGGCTCGGACGGCATGCCGCAGGGCGGCCGGGCAGCGGCGCGCAGGGCTGCCCGGTTCGGGGGCGGGCGGGGCAGCCGCGCGGCCGACAGGCGACGTGCGGACGCCGGACGCTCCGGCCGGGCGGACACCCGACGGGCGCAGGCCGGGCGTTCCGGTCGGGCGGACACGCGACGGGCGCAGGCCGGACGCTCCGGCCGGCGGCGCGGTCTCATCGACTACCCGCGGGCGGGTAAGCACGGCCTTCGGCGGTGGCTGCCGTCGTGGAAGCTGGTGTCCGGCGCGTTTCTGCTGTTCCTGGGTGGTCTGGCGGGCCTGTTCGGGTACGCCTACGCCACGACGACGATCCCCAGCGCGAATCCCGGCACGCAAGCGCAGAGCAACACCTACTACTGGTCGGACGGCTCGGTCATGACCACGCAGGGGTCGACCAACCGGCAGAACGTCGACCTCTCCCAGGTCCCGAAGCCGGTGCAGTGGGACTTCCTCGCCGCGGAGAACGCCACCTTCTACACCGACCCCGGCGTCGACACGCAGGGCATGCTCCGCGCCGTCTACCACATGGCGACGGGCGGTGAGGTGCAGTCCGGGTCCACCATCACCCAGCAGTTTGTGAAGAACACCTACCTCAGCCAGGACCAGTCGGTCACCCGCAAGCTCAGGGAGATCATGATCTCCCTGAAGATCGGCGACCAGATGTCCAAGCAGCAGATCCTCCAGGGTTATCTCAACAGCTGTTACTACGGCCGTGACGCGTACGGCATCGAGGCCGCGGCGCGCACCTACTACCGCGAGCACGCCTCCCAGCTGACCGTCAGCCAGGGCGCCTTCATCGCCGCCACGGTCAACGAGCCGAGCCTGCTGATGCACGCCGACACCGACCCGCAGGCCAAGGCCCAGGCCGAGGCGCGCTGGAAGTACGTGCTGGACCGCATGGCCAAGATCAACAAGATCACCGCCGCGCAGGAACAGCAGTACCTCGCCGCCGGTTTCCCCACGCCCAAGCCCTACACACCGTCGGCGGGGATGTCCGGGCAGACCGGCTACCTGGTGCAGACCGCGGAGAAGTACGTCGAAGCCCACACGTCCCTCACGGACCAGCAGTTGGGCCACGGCGGCTACCAGATCTACACCACCTTCGACAAGAAGAAGGTGAACGCGCTGTCGGCGTCCGTGGCGGCGATGGAGCAGAAGCACCTCGACCCGCAACGCCGCTCGGCCGACAAGGACGTCCAGGTCGGCGCGGCGTCCATCGATCCGTCCACCGGCGCGGTCGTGGCCCTGTACGGCGGCGCGGGCTGGGACAAGGGCCACTGGACGGACAACGCCGACGCCACCGGTGTGCCGGTCGGCTCCACCTTCAAGCCCATCGACCTGGCCGCCGCCCTCGACCACGGCGCTGTCCTCTCCCCCGGTCAGCCGGCCTCACCGGTCACCCCCGACTCCAAGTTCAACGGCGACGACGGCATCACCATCAAGAACCAGCAGGGTCAGGAACTGCCGGACCCGAGCGACCCCTCGGGGCTCCTCCATCAGCGCAACGACGTGCCCACGAAGTGGGGTTACATCACCCTGCGCAAGGCCATGGAGCAGTCGGTCAACACCCCCTACGTCCAGCTGGGCGAGTACGTCGGCTATGACAATGTGGAGGGTGAAGCCCTCGAGGCGGGTCTGCTGCGCAAGAGCCTTCAGTACGACACCCCCGGCTTCTATATCGGCACCTCCACCCCCTCGGCGATCCGCATGGCCGACACGTATGCCACCTTCGACGACGAAGGCGTCCAGCACGAGCCGTACTCGGTGACCAAGGTCGTCGCCGACGGTCAGCAGCTGCCCGGCTTCGAGGCGCCCAAGGGCACCACCGCGATGCCCTCCTCGACCGCCGACACGGTCACCGACGTCCTGCAAGGTGTCGTGAAGAGCGGAACCGGCACCAATGCCCAGGCGCTGGGCCGCCCGGCGGCCGGCAAGACCGGTACGACCGACGACTACAAGTCCGCCTGGTTCATCGGTTACACCCCTCAACTGACCACGGCTGTCAGCATGTTCAAGGAGAACCCGAAGGACGTCGGCCTCCAGTCGATGCAGGGCGTCGGCGGCTACTCCAAGGTCTTCGGCGCGGACATGCCCACCGAGGTGTGGACCGGCTACATGACCGCCGCCCTCCAGGGACAACCCGCACGGCAGTTCCCACGCGCACCCTCGCTGGGGCAGAGCACCAACGAATTCGGCGCACCCTCACCCGCCCCTTCCGCCACCGCTACCCAGAGCACGCCCACGCCCACGGCCACTCCGACCGCGCCGGTCACGCCGAGCCCCACCGCCGGACCGTGTCACGGGCGGAAGAAGCGCTGCGTCAGCCCGAGCCCGACCGACACCGCCGGCACCACGAGCGGCGGCACGAACGGAGGTGCGGGCAACGGCGGGCTGCTCGGCGGCACCACCGGCGGCGGCACCTCACCCGCACCCACGACCAGCCCGCCGGCCCCGGCCGGCATCCGTGGAGGGACGGCGCGCTGATCCACGACGCTCTCGGCATCCAGGCAGGAGGCCGAAGCCCTTCTCCGGGGACGATGTGACGTCGGTGAGCGGACAGGCATGAACGACTCCACCGGAGTCGACGGTCTACGTGAACGCAGACGATCGTTCGCCGCAGGGCGTTCCCGACGGCTCGTGTCCGGCAGCTGCCGTCCGTGGTCGCGCAGCGGGCCGACCTCGTAGCCCCGCTCCGCGCAGGTGTCGAGGATGCGGGGGAGTGCGCCCGGGGCCGAACGCCAGGCGCCGGGGGCCGAGGTGCAGTCGGAGTCGTGCAGCGGGATCGTGCCGCGGCTGAGGTCAGGGTCACCGTCTGGTGGACCGACTCGGGCGTGGCCCGTGCCGTCCGGTCCTCGCCCCAGCGGGTCCACAGCACGGGGGTGAGCCCGAGGCGCCGGGCCGCCACGGGGGCGGTGGTGGACATGACCCCGTACGGCGGCCGGAAGAGCGTCGGCCGGTGATGTCGGCGACTGCGGATCGTCCGCCGCCGCTGGGGTGGCTTCGTGCGTCGTGGAGCGCGGGGGTTCGTCGGTCATGGCGTCCATGCAACCCGATCGGCCGGACATCGTGCGAGCGGGCCCCCTGACCTGTGGACAACCTCTGGCGTGTCCATGGCCGCGGTTATCCACAGCCTCAAGCGGAATTTTGAGACCCGCGAGATGGTCGCGGCATGACGAACCACGACGAAGCGGCCGGCTGCTCCGGCATCGGTGACATGGGCGGACCCTCCCACCGCAGCGGCGAGACCACGGATTCCAGGGGGCATGGGCCCTCGGGATCGTGCGGCGAGCCCCAGGTCACCCTGCGCACCCCGGCCGAGCTGGCCGACGCCCTGCCCTACCTGCTGGGGTACCGCCCCGAGGACAGCATCGTGCTGGTCGCGCTGCACGACCGGGACAGAAAGGGGAGGTTCGGCGGACGCGCACGGCTCGGTATCCCCGCCCACCCCGACGACTGGTCGTCCGTGGCCCAGCAACTGGCCCGCGGACTGGTGGCGGGCAGTGAGCGCAGGGGTGCCCGGCCCGAGAGCATGGTCGCCTACCTCGTCCAGGACCCCTCGGGCCGCGAAAGGGGACGCGACGTGATGGAACGCCTCCGGCCGCTCGCCCAGTCGCTGCGCACGGCCTGCGGAAGTCTCGACGTCCCGGTGGTGGAGGCCCTGTGCATCTCCGACGGACGCTTCTGGTCGTACTGCTGCCCGAGCCCGGGCTGCTGTCCGCCCGAAGGGCAGCCGATGGGCCTGCAGGGCACCTCGGTCCTGGCCGCCGCGGCGACCTACGCCGGCCTTCAAGTACGCGGCAGCCTCAAGGATTTCAGGGCGAGGCTGAGCCCGTGCGAGACGGAGGACGCCTGCGGGCAGGAGGCCGAGCTGGACAGTGCGAGTCGTGCGCTCGTCCCACGCATCCTCGACGGCGACACCCGCGAGGACGTGGCGGCGGAGACGCTCGCACTGGCGGCGCGGGTGATGGCCCGGCTCGGGGAGGCGCCGCCCGCGCCGGGTACGGCGGCGGACCTGCGCGACGACGTACTTCTTGCCCACGCCGAGGCCGCGGCCCTGATCCTCGGTCTGCAGGACCGCACGACACGCGACCGGGCCGCGGAGTGGATGGAGGGTCCCGAGGCCGCCGTGGCACTACGGCTGTGGCGAGCCCTGGCCCGCCGCTGCGTCGGTCCGTACGGTGAGCACGCCGCGGCGCCGCTGACGCTCGCCGGATGGGTCGCCTGGTCCACCGGCGATGAACTGGAGGCCCGCGAAGCCTTGGCCATGGCCCTGGGCGCGGACCCGGACTACCTCTTCGCCCGCCTTCTGCATCAGGCGTGCAACGAGGGCTTGGATCCGGAGACCGTCCGTCGGTGCCTGCGGGCGGAGCGAGCGGGTCGAGCCGGACCGGACGAGGCTGCCGCGGCGACGCCGGACCGCACCGCCACGACTGCACAGGACGCGTCCGATCCGTCCCTGGACATGGCCCAGGAGCGATGCGAAGGCGAGGAACCCTCCGCGCCGCAGCATGTCCCTGTCCGCAGGCAGCGCAGGAGGCGACCGGCGAGCGGCGGCAGGGCGGCCTGTCGTTCCCCCAGGGCGTCGGATGCTCGCCGGCGGCGCCCTGGCGCCGCTCCTGCCGGTGACGGGCCCCATCGCGACGGGCCGCTTCAGGCGGCCGAAGGCGCGGACAGCCGGTTCGGGGCTCATCGCGGCTCTGGCCGGCGTGCGGAGGAGGGGCCACATGAGTGAGTCCTGCCGTCCACGGCACCTCCCTTCGGCGGGCTTCCCGTCCCACGGGCATGCCCCCGGGCAGGCCCGTGCCGTTCACCTGAGTGGCGGAGCCCGTGCCCGGGGCGCACCACCGACCACCGCTCACGACCCTGCGGAGCCCCGTGTCCGGCGCCTTGGCCTCGCGATGGTGGAGGAGGCGGCCGACGGACTGCAATGAGGGGTGTGACCTCGGGAGACGTGTGTGTGGACGGTGAAAGGCGGCAGCCGGTCAGGGCCCTGCCGGACGGATGTGGATCTGCTGCCGAAGCGGTCGGCGAAGGGAGTGTTTATCGTCAGGCAGACGACTATGATCGCGGCATGCCCTACGACCCGTCAGCTTTTCCCCCCTTCGCCGTCACCGTGGACCTGGTCGTGCTGACCGTGCGCCGCCATGCCCTGTGTGCGCTGGCGGTGCGGAGGGGGGAGCCGCCCTTCCAGGGCCGGTGGGCGCTCCCGGGCGGCTTCGTCAGGGCGGACGAGGACCTGGCGCAGGCGGCGGCGCGAGAGCTGGCCGAGGAGACGGGGCTGCGCGCACACGATCCGGCCGCACCGGCGCAGGACAACGGTGCCCACCTGGAGCAGCTGGCCACCTACGGCGACCCCAAGCGTGATCCGCGGATGAGAGTGGTGAGCGTCGCCCATCTCGCGCTCGCCCCCGACCTGCCCGCGCCGCGGGCCGGCGGAGACGCCAACAGCGCGCGCTGGGCGCCCGTGGAAGAGCTGCTGCAGCAGGGCGGGTACGGCAGGGACGGTGAGCAGGCGGCGCCGCTCGCCTTCGACCACGCGCAGATCCTGGCGGACGGCGTCGAGCGCGCCCGTTCGAAGATCGAGTACTCCTCGCTGGCCACCGCCTTCTGCCCGCCCGAATTCACCGTCGGCGAGCTGCGGCGGGTCTACGAGGCCGTATGGGGTGTGGCGCTGGACCCGCGCAACTTCCACCGCAAGGTGACCGGCACGCCCGGTTTCCTCGTCCCCACGGGCGGTACGACGACCCGGCAGGGCGGTCGCCCCGCACAGTTGTTCCGCGCGGGCGGTGCCACCCTGCTCAACCCGCCCATGCTGCGTCCCGAGGTCTGATCACCGCACGGACCCGGCTCTCCGGCAGGGGCCGCACGGGACGGGAAGCGACGCCCACCTGTCAGGGTGAACGAAAAAACAGACATATCGCGCTATCTTGCTTCGAGTGATCCAGGCGATCGGACTGACCGGCGATCCCCGCAAGCACCTGTCGCCCGTCGTCGACGATGTGTCCTTCGAGGCGCGCGCAGGTCAGGTGACGGCGCTCCTCGGAGTCTGTGGTGCTGGCAAGACGACCGTGCTGAGGCTCATGCTCGAACTCCAGCCAGGTCGCGGCATCACCTACTTCCGCGGCCGTCCGCTGCACCGCCTCGTCCATTCCGCGCACGAAGTGGGAATCCTCCTCGGAGACGTCCCCGGCCACCCCGCGCGCACGGTCCGCGGACACCTGCGCATGCTGTGCGCTGCCGTGGGTGTGCCCGCGCGCCGCGCCGACGAAGTCCTCGAAGCGGTCGGACTCGTCGGCTTGCAGGACGAGCGCCTGGACACCCTCTCGCGCGGAATGGACCGCCACCTCGGCCTCGCCTGCGCCCTGCTCGCCGATCCGCACAGCCTCGTGCTGGACGATCCGGCCGCCGGGCTCTCGGCCCCGGAAGGCCGCTGGCTGCATGGTGTGCTGCGGGCGCACGCCGCCCGGGGCGGCACCGTCCTGTTCGCCACGGGCGACCCCAAGGAGGCCGCGCTCACCGCCGACCACGTCATCACGCTCGACGAGGGTCGGCTCGTCGCCGACCAGGAGGCCGTCGACTTCGTCCGCACCCGGCTGCGGCCCCGCGTGACCGTCCGCAGCCCGCACGCCGCCAGGCTCGGTGCCCTGCTCGTCAAGGAGGCCAGGATCGCCCGGCGTTCCGTGGAAATCGTCCACGAGGACGGCAACCGGCTGTCGGTGTACGGAAGTACGTGTGCGGATGTCGGCGAGACCGCGTTCCAGCACGGCATCCTCGTACATCAACTGACCGAAGAAATCGGGGACATGGGACCGGGCGCAGGCGCCGGGACGGTCCCGTCTCCGTCGACCGAGGTGCTGGAGCCGGGTGAGCTGCCCCTGCTGCCGCCCCCCATCAGCGTCCGGTCCGCCCCCAGCCCTCAGCGCCCGCTGCGCTACGAACTGCGCCGCGCCACCGGCGTCGGCACCAGTTCCCTCGTCGCGGCCGCCGTACTCGTCGCCTCCGCCCTTGTCTCCCTGCTCCTCGCCCGCGTCGGACACGCCCCGCAGCGCCGGCTGCTGGCCGCCTGGCCGCAGCGGCTCCCGCTCCCGCCCGCGGCGCTCGGCGCCGGACTGCTCGGTGCTGTCGCCTTCGGTGACGAGTTCCGGCACCCCGTCCTGGCAGCGGACCGTGGCGGGGTCCCTCGCCGACTGGGCCTGCTCGCCGCGAAGCTCCTCGTCGCCGGAGTCACGGCGGTGGCGCTGGCCTTTCTCGCCGTCGGCTTCGACTTCGAAGTGCTCTTCCTCGTCTACGGACGGGAGGCGGCCGAGGTTCCCGCCGACTGGCTCTCAGCCGGGGTGAGTTGGGCCGGGCTGGTCGTGGGGTGCGCCTGGGCCGGTGTGCTGGCGGCCGGCATCTTCCGCTCCGCGGCCGGAGGGCTCGCCGCCGTACTCGCGGTGCCCCTGGTCGTCGTACCCCTGGTGCGGAACGTACTGGAGGCCGGTTCCGTCCGGGCCGCGGCGGGGTTCGCCGCGCGGCTGCGGGAGGTGGATCTGGCGCCGTGGCCGTTCGGCGGGGAACGGTATCTGGCCGCCGCGGCGCGGATGATCGCCCAACCCGTGGGCGCCGCACTGGCCTTGTCGCTGGCCGTGCTGCTCGGCGCCTACCTGCTCGCCACGCTGCGTGGCAGGGCTCGATGAGCACCGTCCGTGTCGATCTGTACCTTCCCTGTGCGCAAGTTCCTCGGAGGACGCCCATTTCTTTCCGATAAGGCGTCAATTGCGACAGGGTGAGCGATCACCCTTTCGTGTGCTTTTCACCAAAGACCTCAAGGGAGTTGGAGAGGGCGCCGACAAAGGATCCGTGAGTACCCTTGCGCACACCATGACGACCGCCGCCCGTTCAGCAGACTCCGGCCTGGCCGGACCGGGCGAACTCGACCGCTACCCCTATACCGAGACGCCCTCCCCCGACCGCGTCGGCACGCCCTCCTGGGAGGGCGCGGACCCGGAACTGGGCCGTGTCGGCCGGCGCGCCTCGGGCACCCGCGGGCGCGGCCTGCACGGCCAACTCGTCCAGCAGCTCGGCCAGATGATCGTCTCCGGCGATCTCGGCGCGGACCGCCCGCTGGTGCCCGAGGAGATCGGCCAGCGCTTCGAGGTCTCCCGCACCGTCGTCCGCGAGTCGCTGCGCGTCCTGGAGGCCAAGGGCCTGGTCAGCGCCCGCCCGAACGTCGGCACGCGCGTGCGCCCCGTGAGTGACTGGAACCTCCTCGACCCGGACATCATCGAGTGGCGGGCCTTCGGGCCCCAGCGCGACGACCAGCGCCGCGAGCTGAGCGAGCTGCGCTGGACCATCGAGCCGCTCGCGGCGCGCCTCGCCGCCGGGCACGGGCGCGAGGAGGTGCAGCAGCGACTCGGCGACATGGTCGAGATCATGAGCCACGCGATGGGGCAGGGTGACTCCCTGACCTTCTCGCGGGCCGACGCGGAGTTCCACTCGCTGCTCATCCAGGTCGCCGGCAACCGCATGCTGGAACACCTCTCGGGGATCGTCTCGGCCGCCCTCCAGGTCTCCGGTGGTCCGGTCACCGCCTGCGACCGGCCGAACGACACGACCCTGGCCCAGCACGGCCGGATCGTGGAAGCACTCGCCTCGGGCGACGGCGCGGCGGCCGAGGGGGCGATGCGTCAACTGCTCACTGTTCACACCGAGGTGGAGCGCGTGGTCCCCGCGCCCCGCGAGCACTGACCGCGTCCCGCGGCCGGTGTGAAAGGGACCGGGGTCTCGCCGGGCAGCACCCGGCCCCGCCGAGGGCGGGCGCCGATCTTCCGCCGTCGGGCTCCGTCGGATCCTTCCGGGACCCGGCGGAGCCCGACGGAGACCGGTGGTACCCCGGGGGCGGCGCCATGTTGGAGGTTCGCAGCCGGTCGCGGTCGCCGACCGGATCGGGGGCGTTCCCGGCCGTGGACTCCCGCCGTCGTTCATGGACTTCACGGTCCGGTACGGGGAATCCACGGGCGCGGGGCAGGAGCCGCGAGGGCCGAGCGTCGATCCTGGCGCTTATCGATCAGCTCTGCCCGTGTCTGGGCGTTTTTGAGCGGTTACGGGGTGTGACTCGGGCCACGCAGATTGGGCGTAACGCTCTTCGGAACTGCGCGATGACCTAAGAGGTGATAGCCGAGGAAGGAATACGGACGCCGTTCACGGCGCTGTGCATCTTCCCGGCCCCCGCCCGCACCGTCGGCCCACCCCCAAGCCGGCGGTCGGCCCCTGTCCGTCGTGGACGGGGCCGGAAGCCGTTTTCCAACGTTCCGAGAGGTTGTTCGTGTCGGCCAGCACATCCCGTACGCTCCCGCCGGAGATCGCCGAGTCCGTCTCTGTCATGGCTCTCATTGAGCGGGGAAAGGCTGATGGGCAGATCGCCGGCGACGATGTGCGTCGGGCCTTCGAAGCTGACCAGATTCCGGCCACTCAGTGGAAGAACGTACTGCGCAGCCTCAACCAGATCCTCGAGGAAGAGGGTGTGACGCTGATGGTCAGTGCCGCAGAGCCCAAGCGCACCCGCAAGAGCGTCGCAGCGAAGAGTCCGGCCAAGCGCACCGCCACCAAGGCCGTCGCGGCGAAGCCGGTGACCACCAAGAAGGCCGCCGCTCCGGCCGCGCCGGTCGTCGACGACCCGGCTGAGGACGCGCCCGTCAAGAAGGCCGCTGCCAAGAAGACGACCGCCAAGAAGACCGTGGCGAAGAAGACCGTCGCCAAGAAGACGGCGGCCAAGAAGACGACCGCCAAGAAGGACGACGCCGAACTCCTCGACGAGGAGGTTCTCGAGGAGGCCAAGGGCGGCGAGGAGCCCGAGGGCACCGAGAGCGCCGGGTTCGTGCTCTCCGACGAGGACGAGGACGACGCGCCCGCGCAGCAGGTCGCCGCGGCCGGCGCCACCGCCGACCCGGTCAAGGACTACCTCAAGCAGATCGGAAAGGTCCCCCTGCTCAATGCCGAGCAGGAGGTCGAGCTGGCCAAGCGCATCGAGGCCGGTCTCTTCGCCGAGGACAAGCTGGCCAACGCCGACAAGCTCGCCCCCAAGCTGAAGCGCGAGCTGGAGATCATCGCCGAGGACGGCCGCCGCGCCAAGAACCACCTCCTCGAGGCCAACCTCCGTCTCGTGGTCTCCCTGGCGAAGCGGTACACCGGCCGCGGCATGCTCTTCCTGGACCTCATCCAGGAAGGCAATCTCGGTCTGATCCGCGCGGTCGAGAAGTTCGACTACACCAAGGGCTACAAGTTCTCCACGTACGCCACCTGGTGGATCCGTCAGGCGATCACCCGCGCGATGGCCGACCAGGCCCGCACCATCCGTATCCCGGTGCACATGGTCGAGGTCATCAACAAGCTCGCGCGCGTGCAGCGTCAGATGCTCCAGGACCTGGGCCGCGAGCCCACCCCGGAGGAGCTGGCCAAGGAACTCGACATGACCCCGGAGAAGGTCATCGAGGTCCAGAAGTACGGCCGTGAGCCGATCTCCCTGCACACCCCGCTGGGTGAGGACGGCGACAGCGAGTTCGGTGACCTCATCGAGGACTCCGAGGCGGTCGTCCCGGCCGACGCGGTCAGCTTCACGCTCCTCCAGGAGCAGCTGCACTCCGTGCTCGACACCCTGTCGGAGCGTGAGGCGGGCGTCGTCTCGATGCGCTTCGGTCTCACCGACGGTCAGCCGAAGACCCTCGACGAGATCGGCAAGGTGTACGGCGTCACCCGTGAGCGCATCCGCCAGATCGAGTCCAAGACGATGTCGAAGCTGCGTCACCCGTCGCGCTCCCAGGTGCTGCGCGACTACCTCGACTAGGCCTCGGCCGACAACGGCGAAGGGCCGGTTCCCCTGGGGAACCGGCCCTTCTGCGTATGCGCGATCCGGCGAGCTGGATCACTGTGGGTGTTCCACCGTTACGTCACAGTGAGGAGTGCACATGCGCCGCCACTTCGCCCGCGCACTGGCCCTGTCAGCCGCGGCTGCCTTGATACAGCTGGGATCCCCCGTGCCGGCCACGGCGGACAGCATCGTCATCGGAGGCTTCCCGGTGGACATCTCCCAGAGCCCGTGGACGGTCGCCGTCTCCAGCCGTGACCGGTTCGGAGGTACGCGGGCCGGGCAGTTCTGCGGAGGCGTGGCGGTGGGCCGGTCCACGGTCCTGACCGCGGCTCACTGTATGAGCGCGGCCGTTCTCGGCGCGCCACCGGGACAGGTACGGGATCTCAGAGTCATCGCGGGACGGACGGACCTGCTGTCCAGCAAGGGCATGGAGATCCCGGTGCACGCCACCTGGGTCAATCCCCGGTACGACGGGGAGACGAACACCGGCGACTTCGCCGTGCTCACCCTGGCCTCCCCGCTTCCGGAGAGTTCCGTGATCGGGATGGCGGCAGCCGGTGACCCCGGCTATGAGCCGGGTACGACCGCGACGGTGTACGGCTGGGGCGATGTGACAGGGGATGCCGAGTACGCGCACAGCCTGCGCGCCGCGAACCTTCAGGTGCTTACGGACACGGACTGCGCACGGGCCTATCCCGGTGGTGCGGACGGGAAGTACGACGCCGGTTCCATGCTGTGCGCCGGAGAGCCCAAGGGCGGGCGCGACGCCTGCCAGGGCGACAGCGGAGGCCCGCTCGTCGCCCATGGGCGGCTCATCGGCCTGGTGTCGTGGGGCAGCGGCTGTGGGCGGGCAGGGAGCCCAGGGGTCTACACGCGCATCTCCGAGGTCGTCAGGACCCTGGGGGGCGCCCACTGAGCGCGGTGCTCCGGACGGTGGGGTGCCGGTGGTCGCCATGCGTGGGCCCCGACTCGCCTCGTGTCTGCCGTCGGCCGCGTCGAAGGAGTGCACCCGGCGGCACCACGGAGAGTGCCGCCCCCGACGCGCCCCACGAGTACGGGCGGCCATCCCGTGTGATCGGGATGGCCGCCCGTTCACCGGCTTCGGTGCCGGTGCCGGTGCCGGCTCGTCGTGACGCGAGGTGTCAGCGTTCCTCGTCGGAGGCGCTCGCCGGAATCGAGGTGAGTCGCTCCGTCTCGTCCTGTATCTCAGCGGCGATCTTCTTGAGTTCCGGCTCGAACTTGCGACCGTGATGGGCGCAGAAGAGCAGTTCTCCGCCGCTCAGGAGGACGACGCGCACGTACGCCTGGGCGCCGCAGCGGTCGCAGCGGTCAGCGGCCGTCAACGGGCTCGCAGGGGTCAGAACAGTAGTCACGTCGCCTCTTCTCTAGCTCGACGAGCTGTCGTACCAGGGTCAACATCCAACCAGGCCGAAAACGTTCCCGCTCGCGGCATTTCCTCGAAAAAACTTCTTTCCGGGCCAGCTGTCTGCTGCCGGTTGGCGGCGAATGTGCCGTATTGCGTGTCTTGCGTAGTACGGATTCGCGCTGTCTATCGATTGTCCCGTCCTCCCGGCGGGGTGCCGGTTGTTCATGAGGACGTGCCCGGAGCCTAAATGGTTCATGCCTGGAAGGGAACGTGATATGCGCTTCACCTCCCCCCGAGGATCGAACGCTCGTACGACTCTGGACTAGTCTGGGTCCGGACGAGGGTGGCGTTACAACGGCTCTACCAGGCCTCGGTACCCTCGGACCGGTGACTGAAGCCGGCCCCTTACCCACATGGGCCCCATCCAAATTCAGCGAGGAGCGAACCGCGTGACCGCCGAGACGTCCGTGCCGTCCACAGCCCTGCTGACCGCAGACCCGGACGGTTCCAACTACACCGCGCGGCACCTGCTCGTCCTCGAAGGCCTCGAGGCCGTGCGCAAGCGCCCCGGCATGTACATCGGCTCGACCGACAGCCGCGGTCTGATGCACTGCCTCTGGGAGATCATCGACAACTCCGTCGACGAGGCCCTCGGCGGACACGGCGACCACATCGAGGTGATCCTGCACGACGACGCCTCGGTGGAGGTGCGGGACAACGGGCGAGGCATCCCGGTCGACGTGGAGCCCAAGACCCGCCTGTCCGGTGTCGAGGTCGTGATGACCAAGCTGCACGCGGGCGGCAAGTTCGGCGGCGGCTCGTACGCCGCGTCCGGCGGTCTGCACGGTGTCGGCGCGTCCGTGGTGAACGCGCTCTCCGCGCGCCTGGACGTCGAGGTCGACCGCGACGGCCACACTCACGCGATCAGCTTCCGGCGCGGTGTGCCGGGTGTCTTCGCGGGTGAGGGCGCGGACGCGAAGTTCGAGGCCAAGAGCGGCCTGCGCAAGACGAAGAAGATCCCCAAGACCCGCACCGGGACGCGTGTGCGCTACTGGGCCGACCGCCAGATCTTCCTCAAGGACGCCAAGCTCTCCCTGGAGACGCTGCACCAGCGTGCCCGCCAGACCGCGTTCCTGGTACCCGGCCTGACCATCGTCGTCCGCGACGAGTACGGGCTCGGTGAGGGCGGCAGCAAGGGCGAGGAGTCCTTCCGCTTCGATGGCGGAATCAGCGAGTTCTGTGAGTACCTGGCGACCGACAAGCCGGTCTGCGACGTTCTCCGTTTCTCCGGGCAGGGCACCTTCAAGGAGACTGTCCCCGTCCTGGACGACCACGGCCAGATGACGCCCACCGAGGTCACCCGGGAACTGGGTGTCGACGTCGCGCTGCGCTGGGGGACCGGGTACGACACGACGCTCAGGTCGTTCGTCAACATCATCGCCACCCCCAAGGGCGGCACCCATGTCGCCGGCTTCGAGCAGGCCGTCGCCAGGACGCTGAACGAGGTGCTGCGCACGAAGAAACTGCTGCGCGTCGCCGAGGACGACGTTGTCAAGGACGACGCCCTGGAGGGCCTCACCGCGGTCGTCACGGTACGCCTGGCCGAACCGCAGTTCGAGGGGCAGACGAAGGAGGTCCTCGGCACCTCCGCGGCGCGCCGCATCGTCACGAACGTGGTCTCCAAGGAGCTGAAGGCGTTCCTGACCTCCACGAAGCGTGACGCTGCCCAGCAGGCCCGCACGGTTCTGGAGAAGGTCGTCGCGGCCGCCCGCACGCGCATCGCCGCCCGTCAGCACAAGGACGCGCAGCGCCGTAAGACGGCCCTCGAGTCCTCCTCGCTGCCTGCCAAGCTCGCCGACTGCCGCAGCGACGACGTCGAGCGCAGTGAGCTGTTCATCGTCGAGGGCGACTCCGCGCTCGGTACGGCCAAGCTCGCCCGGAACTCCGAGTTCCAGGCGCTGCTGCCGATCCGCGGCAAGATCCTCAACGTCCAGAAGTCCTCGGTGACGGACATGCTGAAGAACGCCGAGTGCGGCGCCATCATCCAGGTGATAGGAGCCGGGTCGGGCCGGACCTTCGATCTGGACGCCGCCCGCTACGGCAAGATCATCATGATGACCGACGCCGACGTGGACGGCTCCCACATCCGGACCCTGCTCCTGACGCTGTTCCACCGCTACATGCGGCCCATGGTCGAGGCGGGCCGGGTGTTCGCCGCGGTGCCGCCGCTGCACCGCATCGAGATCATGCAGCCGAAGAAGGGCCAGGACAAGTACGTCTACACGTACTCGGACCGCGAGCTGCGCGACAAGCTCCTGGAACTGCAGAGCAAGAACATCCGGTACAAGGACTCCATCCAGCGCTACAAGGGTCTCGGCGAGATGGACGCCGACCAGCTGGCCGAGACGACGATGGACCCGCGCCACCGCACCCTGCGCCGGATCAACCTCTCCGACCTGGAGGCCGCCGAGCAGGTCTTCGATCTGCTGATGGGCAACGACGTCGCACCGCGCAAGGAGTTCATCTCCAGCTCGGCGGCGACGCTGGACCGGTCGCGTATCGACGCCTAGCCGGCCGCCGGTCCGGGGGCGGTCAGAGGGGGGAAGGCACCGCGCTCGGATCGACGGGCGGGGCCGGGACCGTTTCCTGGCGGAGTGGGCCGACTGCCCTCCCGGTGGGAGGGCAGTCCTGGTGGAGTGGGGCCGGTGGACCGCTCTCCGGCGGAGCGGCGTCGCGGGGGCTGGGAGCAGGTCGAGCGGGGGCGCGGGCCGAGCCGGGACCGGAGCTGCCCTCGGGCCGTGCGGGGCTCGGGCGAGGGCAGGACGATGGGACATCCATCCACCCCTGGGTGGAGACCGAGGGCATTGCGGGTTCCACCCACGATCCACCCGAGCTCCGATCTGTCGGCCGGCGGATTTCCGTAGCGTCGAAGGTGTCGACAGCACTCGCCGTCGACAGCTTCTTTCCGCTCATGGAGGCTGTGATGTCCGGGCTTGTCAACGCGTTGGTGATCGCGGCAGTGGCCGCCTTGGTGATCGCACGGCAGTTCCGTGCCCGCCGGGTCGACGCCGACCGGCGCTGGTGGCTCCTGCCCGTGATCCTGACGGTCGTGGCGCTGCGAGGGCACGGCCTCCTTGATGCCCGTCACCCCACGGAGTCCGCCTTGCTGCTCGGCACCGAGCTGCTCATCGGACTGGTCACCGGGGCCGGCTGGGCCTGGACGACCCGTATATGGGCCGGGGCGGACGGTGTCGTGTGGAGCAGAAGCACCAAGGCGAGCGTGGCTGTATGGATCGTCGGCATCGCCCTGCGCGTCGGCCTCTTCGTGTTCGGTGCGTCGCTGGGCGTCCATCAGGACAGTTCTGCCCTGTTGCCGGCCCTCGCGGGCACGCTCTTGGTCCGTTCCGGCATCCTGGTCTGGCGCGCGCGGTCCCTCACCCCCTCGGCCGGCCCGGCCACGGCGCACGGTGACGGTGTGCTCCGGCCCACGCGGAAGGAGCGCGTATGACGGAGAGCGCGTGGATGCGCTGGCCCTCCCGTGAGGCGCTCGGCCGGGAGGGGATCTCGGAGCCCCGGCGACTGCTGGCCTGGACCGTGCGGGTGTCGGTGCTCGGCACGCTGCTGTGGGGCGTCTTCCGCAGCAGTCACGTCCACGGCTGGGGGGTGGTCGGAGCAGGGGCGGGCCTCGTCTTGGCCGCCCTGGTCTCCTGGGCCTTCTTCCGTGCCACGCTGGCGCACAGACTCTGGCCGTCCCTGGCGCTCGTCACCGTGCTGCTCGGGCTGGCGGTCGCGGCACAGACCACCGGCTTCCGGGTTCCGGCCGTCGTGATCTGGTGCGGCTGCGGCATCACCGCTCTGGAGCGGCTGCCGCTCGCCGCCGCCGCGCCCGTGACCTCGGTCGCGCTCGCCTCGTACGCCGCGGTCAACAACGACGTGTGGCTGACCACCGCTGCCACAGTCGTGGGCATGGCGCTCGCCGGCTGTGTGCTGCGCCTGGATGCGGAGGCCCGCGGCAGCGCCCAGCGGCTCCTCGCCCAGGAGCGAGCCGCCCGGAAGGCCGAGACGGAGTCGGCGGCGCTGGCGGAACGGGCTCGGATCGCCCGGGAGATCCACGATGTGCTGGCGCACAGCCTCTCGGCACAGCTGGTGCATCTGGAGGCGGCCCGGTTGTTGATCGAGGGCGGTGCCGAGCGGGACAAGATCCTCCAACGGGTGGCCGCGGCACGGGGTATGGCCCGGGAGGGACTTGCCGAGACCCGGCAGGCGCTCTCCGCGCTCCGTGGCGAGATGTCCCCGATCGAGGACTTCCTCAGCGACCTCGTCGCCACGGCGGACGGTGCGGATGTCACCGTCTCGGGTGATCGCAGGCCGCTGCCCGCAGAGGCCTCGCAGGCGGTCCGCAGGGTCGCCCAGGAGGCTCTGACGAACGTCCGCAAGCATGCTCCGGGCGCCAGGGTGCACCTGCGGCTGGAGTACGCCGAGCACCAAGTGACGCTGGACGTCAGGGACTCGGGCGGTTCGCCGGGAGAGCTGAGCGGGTCAGGAGCCGGGTACGGTCTCCTGGGCATGCGGGAGCGCGCCGAGTTGCTGGGCGGCTCGCTGGACGCCGGGCCGGACGAGGAGGGATTCGTGGTGACGTTGAAGGTGCCCGTATGACGCAGGAGGACAGCGGGAAGCCCGCCCGGGTCGTGGTGGCGGACGACCAGACCGTGGTGCGCGAGGGCATCGTGATGCTGCTCGGGCTGCTCCCCGGAATCGAGGTCGTCGGCGCCGCCCGGGACGGTGACGAGGCGGTGAGACTCGTCGCCGAACTCGCTCCGGACGTCGTGCTGATGGATCTGCGTATGCCGCGCTGTGACGGGGTCGAGGCGACCCGGCGCATCCGCGCCGAGCACCCGGGTACCCAGGTCGTGGTGCTCACCACCTTCGCGGACGACGACTCGCTGTTCCCGGCGCTGAGAGCGGGCGCGCGCGGCTATCTCACCAAGGACGCGGGCGGGGACGAGATCGTGCGGGCCGTACGGAGCGTGCTGTCCGGGGACGCGGGTCTGTCGCCGGGCATCCAACGGCGTCTGCTCGAGCGCCTGTCGGAGCCGGAGCCGGTCGCAGCCGCCCTGGCGCCGGACGGGCTCACGGCACGGGAGACGGAGGTGCTCACGCTGATCGCCGAGGGGCTGACCAACCAGGAGATCGCCCGCAGACTGCATGTCTCCACGGCCACCGTGAAGACCCACATCAACAACCTCTTCGCCAAGTCGGGGCTCAAGGACCGTGCCCAGGCGGTCCGTTACGCCTATGCGCAGGGGCTGGTACGGCCCCCGTCGAAGTGAGTCACCTGATGGGGTGAAGAGCGCTGAGAAGAAGAGTCGGGGATCTTCCCGTTCTGTCCATCCTTGAGCATGAAGTCAAGCAATGGCCATTCCCGCAGCCGTGGGGAAGGCCCCGAGAGTTCGGTTGAGAAGCATGAAGGCCGTGCCCCCGCCCCGGAAGCCGCCGACGCGGACGGCCGGGCGAGCTACGACGACCCCTGGTGCGACGCGCCCGCATCCGGCTGGGGCGAGCCGGGCGGAGCGAGCGCTCCCGCTCCCGGGGTGCCGCACGCGCGCACGGAGCAGGAGGGAACCGGCCGGGTGGCGGAGGTCTATCTGGAGGTTCAGCGCAGCGCGGCGTTCCAGGAGGTGCGCCGCAGGTACCGACGGTTCGTGATCCCGGGGCTCGCCGTCTTCCTCACCTGGTACGTGGGTTATGTGGTGGCGGCGCAGACGGCACCCGGGCTGATGGGCCGGCCGGTGGCGGGATCCGTGAACGTGGCGATGCTCGCGGGACTCGGGCAGTTCCTGACGACCTTCCTCTTCACCTGGGCGTACGCACGGCACGCTCGGCTGCGCAGGGACCGGGCCGCACTGGAGCTGCGCTGGGACACCCAGGAGCTGACGCGGGGACTCAGGGGTGGCGAGCGGTGACCGGACACCATCAACCGCTGGCGCTGGTGCTGTTCAGCGTCTTCGTCGCGATCACACTGGCGATCACGACCTGGGTGAGCCGCAACCGGCACGGGTCGGCGGAGGAGTTCTATGCGGGCGGACGGCTGTTCTCGCCCTTGGAGAATGGTTTTGCCATCGCGGGCGACTACATGTCGGCGGCCTCCTTCCTGGGGGCCACCGGGCTGATCGCGCTGTTCGGGTACGACGGGATGCTGTACGTGGTGGGCTTCCTGGTGGCCTGGCTGGTGGTGCTCTTCTTCGTAGCCGAACTGGTGCGCAACTGCGGGCGGTTCACGCTCGCCGACGTGATCGCGGCGCGGATGCGTGAACGGCCGGTGAGGGTGGCTGCGGGCATGTCCTCGGTGACGGTGTCCGTGCTGTATCTGGTGGCGCAGATGGTGGGAGCGGGCAGCCTGGTCGCGCTGCTCTTCGGGGGGACGAGCGCGGCCACGCGCGCCTGGACGGTGATCGTCGTCGGCGCGCTCATGGTGATCTATGTGTCGTTGGGCGGGATGCGGGCCACGACCTGGATCCAGATCGTCAAGGCCGTGCTCCTGCTCGGCGGTACGATCGCGCTGACCGCCCTCGTCCTGGTGCGCTTCCACGGGGACGTCGACGCACTGCTGCGCTCGGCGGCGGAGCGCAGCGGGCACGGTGCGGCGTTTCTCGCGCCGGGCCTGAAGTACGGCGGGGACTGGACGGCGCGGATCGACTTCATCAGCCTGGGCCTGGCGCTGGTGCTGGGCACTGCCGGGTTGCCGCACATCCTGTCCCGCTTCTACACGGTGCCGACCGCGCGGGCCGCCCGGCGCTCGGTCGTCTGGTCGGTCGGGCTCATCGGCGGCTTCTATCTGATGACGATCGTGCTCGGCTTCGGTGCCGCCGCCGTCGTGGGCCCGAACGCCGTGCGGGAGTCCAACGCGGCCGGGAACACCGCGGTGGCGCTGTTGGCGCTGAAACTGGGCGGCGGAGCGAACTCCATCGGGGGGACGGTCCTGTTCGCCACGGTCGCCGCGATCGCCTTCGCCACCATTCTCGCGGTGGTCGCCGGGATCACCCTCGCGTCCTCGGCCGCCGTCGCCCACGACCTGTACACCTCACTGCGGCGGCGGCGCTCCAGGCCGCGCAGCGAGGTGGCGGTGGCGCGGGCCGCCGCCGTCGGGATAGGCGGGCTCGCGATCGCGCTCGGGCTGCTCGCCCGCGACCTCAACGTGGCCTTCCTGGTGGGGCTCGCGTTCGCGGTGTCCGCGTCCGCGAACCTGCCGGTCCTGATGTACACACTGTTCTGGCGCAACTTCACGACCAGGGGCGCCGTGTGGGCGGTCTACGGTGGTCTCGTGCCCGCGCTGGTACTCGTGGTGCTGTCCCCGGTCGTCTCGGGAAGTCCCGAATCACTGTTCCCGGGCGTGGACTTCCAGTACTTCCCGCTGCAGAACCCGGGCATCGTCTCGATCCCGCTGGGCTTCGTCGCGGGCTGGCTCGGTACGGTCACCTCGGCGGAACCGGCAAACGAGGCCAAGCACGCGGAGACCGAGGTGCGCTCGCTCACGGGTGCGGGAGCGGTCTGACGGCCCCGGAGGCCCGGGCGCCCGGGGCGGCGTGCGGGGGCGCCCCCGGTGACGTACGCGACGAGCCGTAGCGCCCGCGCCGAAGCCCCCAGCGCCACCATCGCGACCGCCTTGCTACGGGTCCTCGGCGTCTGCGGGTCCCTGGTCCTGCGGGTCCCCGGCGCCCGCCAGCCCTCCCCCACGAACCGCCCGGACGGGCGAGGCCTAAGAGCTCCGGACAAAATGGGCGCCCGGCTCGCGACGCCTGGCACGCACGCTCGCCGCGTTGCCGAAAGGCCCAAGTAGCTCCGCTACGAGGACCT
>NZ_JBSFXK010000033.1:0-79217 GCF_053595355.1 Streptomyces sp. NPDC002513
CGGCGCCCCCGCGGGCGGGGCGCCCCGCCCGGCGCCCCCCCCCCCGACCGCAGGGCGTCATGCGTCTGCCGGCACGGTCGCGCTCATGGGCGTAGGCATGCCGGTCGGGTGGGTGACCAGGCACGCCGCGGACGGAGACCGCGGGCCGGGAAGGGGGCCGGAGGCGGCCGTCGGTCCACGCCTGCGAAATACTGGCGGAGCTGCGGCAAGGGCGAGGTGTGGCGGAAACTTTCAGGACCGGGTGACCGGGGCAGGGGTACTGACGTGCGCGAGGACTCAAACGGCGAGGGGCGTCCGGTCGGATCCGGCGTGTCCGGCATCGGCGCGGACCGCGCCGGGGTGCCCGCCGCCGGTGACGTTCATGCCGCCGGTGGCACGGCCGACGCGCCGGATGCCGGGGGCCCGGGACCCGGCGGCCGCGCGGACCAGGGGTTCCTGTCGCTGGAGCGCGAGCTGACCGTGTTCCTGCGGCGCGCCCGCGCCAGCCAGGGCGAGATGGCCCGCGAGGTCCACCCGGATCTGGAGAGCGCCGCCTACGGCCTTCTCGTACGGCTCGACGAGGGCGGCCGGCAGCGCGCCACGGAACTCGCCGCCTACATCGGTGTCGGCAAGGCCACGATGTCCCGCCAGTTGCGCGCCCTGGAGGACCTCGGCCTGGTCGCCCGGGAGCCCGACCCGGCCGACGGCCGGGCCTGGCTGGTCCACCTCACCGAGGAGGGCCGCAGCCGCGTCGGCCAGGTCCGCGACGCCCGCCGCGCCCGCTATGTGCGCCAGCTCGCCCACTGGGACCAGCGCGAGGTCGCCGAGCTGGCCCGGCTGCTGAACCAGTTGAACCGGGGCATCGAGAAGTAGGCCGCTCCGGGCCCGCGTCACGGGCCCGCGTCTCACAGGCCCACGTACACCACCGTCGCGTCGTCGTGCGTCTTGCTGCGGCCCAGGTGCGCCCGCCGTTCCCGGTCGGCGTCCTCCAGGGCCCGTACGCGCTCCACGAGCGCCGCCGCCCCCTCCTTGCGCACGAGCGTGAACAGGTCCGTCCAGTCGCCCTGGTGGAACTTCTCCGTCCAGCGGGTCGCGCCGTCCGTCAGGGCCACGAGGGTGCGCACCGCCGCGCGCGGCAGCTCGCCCGTCACCGCGCGGGCCGCGACCGAGGGGTCGGCGGCCGCCGTGAAGAAGCCGCCCTCCTTGTTGCGGACCGTGGCGTCCGCGATCGCGTCCGAGGCCAGCGAGGCGCGCGGGACGCGGGCGAGCCGGTCGTCCAGCAGGGCGGTGACCGTGCCGTCGGGGGCCTCGGCCAGCAGTACCGAGTCCGAGAGGACCAGATACTCCACCGTGGCCTCGGACCAGCGCCCGAGGACCACGGTCGCCTGCGGGGTGCGCGGGTGAGAAAGGTCACAGGTTAGCTCGTGGGCCTCGGCGGTAAGGCGGACAGCCCGTGCGAGGATCTCCGACAGCGTCAGATCCCGCCGGGAAACGGACAGTTCGGTCAGCGCTCCGCCGAGCCGCGCGCTGAACCAGTGGACGGAATGAAGGCATCCGTCGTCGCCCTCCGGCGGAGTCACCCCGTCCAGTACGACCAGCGCTCCGCCCTGTCCTGAGGCCGGAACGGCGAGTGCGGCGAAGTCCTCGTTGGGGCGGGTCGTGTCGCCGGGCTCGGAAATCAGTTCGCTGCGCATCCGGCCAGTCTGCACGAGCCCTTCACAAGGTCCATGAAGGGCTGGCAACGGCTGCGGAAACACTGCGACGCGCCAGGTCGGGCGCCTGTTTTGGCATGGAATGATCGACTCTGGTGAAGCGCGGTGGCGAATACTGTCAAAGCGTGCCGCCGACGTCCAACCGGCCCGCCGTGCGGGCCACCCGCGCGGGCCGCGGTAACTTGCCCGCCAACTCCCCGTCGATGTTCACTCCTTCGGGTGGCGGCTCAGGCGAAGTGAGACCTCTGCGCACCGCCGCTGAAAGGGTCGGAAGCCGTCGTACCGGGTCGACGTCCCAGTTGACGGGCCGTCACCCGGCCATGGGTACACGAGTCAGGAATGCGAGCACCGGTGCAGAAGACGCGGCCTCGGCGCACAGGCAAGCAGACGGCCACCGAACGGGGTGCCTCGGCCGGGTCCACGGGCAGCGGCCGTACCGCCCGTGTGCGCAATCGGCTGATCATCGCGGTGGCGGTGGTCGCCGCCGCGATCGCGGGTGCCGGAGCGCCGGGCGTCATCGCCGCCTCCGGGCAGCTGAACGACTCCCAGAACCTCGTGACGCTCGCCGAGCAGACCCAGGACGCCCTCACCCTCGCCCATGCGCTGGCGGACGAACGTGACGCGGTCACCGCGTACGTGGCCGCGGGACGCCCCAAGGGGCAGACGCCGGCCGAGCAGCAGAGCGCCCGCGTCGACCGGGAGATCGAGGACCTGCGCGCCGACCAGGGACTCCCCGCCGCGCTGCGCAAGGACCTCGACGACGTGGGCTCCGTACGGAGAACGGCGCTCGTCGGGAAGAGCAGCGCTCTCGAAGCGCACCAGGCGTACTCCACCGTCATCACCGAGCTGCACGCCCTCGCCGACCGGCTCGCCCAGCAGATCCCGCCGCGCGCGGGCTCCGGCGCCTACGCGCTCGCCGAGCTGGACAGCGCCGTGCAGCAGGCCGCCGCCGCCCGCGGACTGCTCGTCGCGGCCCTGAACGTCCCGCACACCACCCAGACCGTCATCAGCCCGGTCACCGGACTGCCGGTCACCACCACCACCACCACCGGCTCCTCGACCGCCGAGACCCGACAGCGCGACGCGCTCACCGCCGCGGCCCAGCAGGCCGCCGTGCGCTCCGACGCGGCCGTCGCCGACTTCCACGACACCGCGACGAAGACCGCCAAGGCCTCCTACGACTCGACGGTCACCGGCCCGGAGGTCACCTCCGCCGAGAAGTACCTGGCCGGCCTCACCGACCAGCCCACCCTCTCCGACAGCGAGCTCGGCCTCAGCGCCAAGAAGGTCGACGCGGCCCTGTCCGCCCGGATCGACCAGATGCGCGGAGTCGAGTCCGCGCTCTACGGGAGCCGGAGCAAGGACCTGGCGCAACTGCGCGACGACGACGTCACCGCGCTGGAGATCCGGATCGCCGTCCTCGGCGCACTGATGCTCGTCGCCGTGGGCATCGCCATGGCCATGGCCCGCAGTCTCACCCGCCCGCTGGCCGTACTGCGGCTCGGCTCGGCCCGGGTGGCCGCCGACCCGGCCGGCCAGGAGCCGGTGAAGTTCACGGGACGCAACGACGAGTTCGCCCAGGTCGTCCGCTCCGTCAACGCCCTGCACGCGCACGCCAGCGCCCTGCACGCGCACGCCGCCGCCCTCCAGGAGCGCCTCGGGACCCTGGAGGCCGACCGCAAGCACCTGGTCGGCCAGCGTCAGACCATGGCCGACGAGCGGGCCGCGATGCGCGCCGAACTCGCCGAGGCCACCACGCACCTGGAGCAGGTCCGGCACAGCATCCACTCCACCTTCGTCAATCTCGCGCTGCGCACCCTGGGCCTGGTCGAGCGCCAGTTGTCCGTCATCGAGGGCCTGGAGGACCGCGAGCAGGACCCCGAGCAGCTCGCCACCCTCTTCCGGCTCGACCACCTCGCCACGGTGATGCGCCGCCACAGCGAGAACCTCCTGGTCCTCGCCGGTGCCGAGCACGTCCAGCAGCACGCGGGACCGGTGCCGCTCGTGGACGTGGTGCGGGCCGCGGTCAGCGAGATCGAGCGCTACGAGCGCGTCCGGATCGCCGCGCTGCCGCCGCACGCGCATGTCGTGGGCTTCGTCGCCGACGACCTCTCGCACCTGGTGGCCGAACTGCTGGAGAACGCCGCCTCCTTCTCGCCGCCGGACGTCGCCGTCGAGATCTCCGGCTGGCTCCTGGAGAACGGCGAGGTGATGCTCTCCGTCCAGGACGAGGGCATCGGTATGACCGCCGAGCGGATGAGCCGGCTCAACGCCCGGCTCGCCGACTTCGACCCGGCCGAACCGTACGACCAGGAGGACGGCGAGGGCCTGGGACTCGGCCTGTACGTGGTGGCCCGCCTCGCCCACCGGCACGGCATCCGCGTCCAGCTGCGCGAACAGAAACAGGGCGGCATCGCGTCGGTCGTCGTCCTGCCCAGGACCCTGCTCGCCGCGGCCCCGGCGGCCGCCGTGCCCACGACGGGCACGGGCCCGGCCGCGGGCGGCACGGCCTCCGTGGCCCTGCCCGGCGCCGACGCCGAGGCCAACTCGAACGTTCTCAGCGGGCGCACCCGGATCACCGTCCAGGAACCGCGGGGCACCGAGGACCCGCTGATCGCGGCGGCGGAACAGGCCGTGCAGGACCAGGGCGCCCAAGACGCCCGGAACACTTGGAACGCGGACGCTCCGCAGGACACCGTGCGGGACGAGGACAGGGCCCCCGGCGACAGCGCGGTACGGGACGCCACCGCCGTACGGGACGCCGATGTCGTAGGCGATGAAGGCGTCGTACGGGACGAAGGCGTCGTACGAGACGACCGTGCGGTGCATCACGAAGGTGCGGTGCACCACGAGGGCGCCGTACGGAACGAAGAGGCCGTCCGCGAGGACCGGCCCGCGCGGGAACCCGCCGCCGCAGCCGGGGAGTTCGCGTTCCCGGCCCCGGAGCCCCCCGCCGATCTGCCCGGCCCCGAGACCACGATGGAGCTGCTGCTTCCGTCGCCCCGGACGGAGCAGCCCGCGTCCGCGCCGCCCGCCGCCCCCGGCGGGTCCGCGGCGGGCCCGTACGCCATCGGCCCCGACACCCACGAACGCACCGTCGACGAGGGCGAGCCCGCGCCGGCTCCGGCACCCGAGGACCCCGAGGCCCCCCGGCTCACCGCCAAGGGCCTGCCCAAGCGCACCCCGAAGATCTCCGCGCCCGCCCCGGCGCCCCGCCCGCGCGCCGGCGGTGTGGACGCCTCGGCGCTGCGCCGTAGGCTCGGCGGGTTCCACCGCGGAGCCGCGGAGGGCTACCGCCACGTCGAGGCGGAGATCGCCGAGCAGACGGGGGAGACCAGGGCGCCCGCGCAGCGCTCCACAGCACCCCCTCAGAGCGCAACACCCGGTATCGCACCGGACGTTGACCCATCGGGGGGCACAGTCGAGGAGGCAAGCAGTTGACCGCGCCCAGTACCTTCGGACTGAGCAGTGAGGCCCGCAATCTGCACTGGCTGCTGACGAACCTCGTCGAGGAGGTGCCGGGGCTGCTGTCGGTCGCGGTGGTCTCCTCCGACGGCCTGCTGCTCCTCTCGTCCGACCCCGGCAGGAACGCGGCGGCCCGCGCGGGCCACGCGGACAGACCCGGCGGCCCCAGGGGGTCGTCCGCCGACCTCGCCACCGTCGTCTCCGGCATCGGCAGCCTCACCGTCGGTGCCGCGAAGCTGATGGACTTCGGCGGGGTCCGGCACACCATGGTCGCGATGGACGAGGGCAGCCTCTTCGTCATGTCCATCAGCGACGGCTCGCTGCTCGGCGTGCACGGCTCCGCGGACTGCGACATGAGCGTGGTGGCGTACCACATGGCGCTCTTCGTCGGCCGCGCCGGACATGTGCTGACGCCCGAACTCCGCAGCGAACTACGCAAGTCCCTGGAGGCCGAGTCGGCGGGGAGCGCCCGATGAGCACCGGACCGAAGAAACTTCCCGTGCGCGGCGGTGACCGCAAACCCGCCCGCGTACGCCCCTATTCGCTCACCGGCGGCCGTACTCGCTTCGGGCATGTGCTGCTAGTCGAGACCTTCGTGGCGGCTCTGGAGGCCCCCGAAGAACGCCGTGAACTGACCAATGGTTCACTGGCCACCCGAGTGATGCCCGAGATGCGGGCCATCGTCGAACTCTGCCGCCGCATGCGTACGGTGGCCGAGATCGCGGCACTGCTGAAGATGCCGCTCGGAGTGGTCCGCGTGCTCCTCAGTGACCTCGCGGACCAGGGAAAGATCCGTGTGTACGGAACCGGTCACGGCCCTGGACAGCCGGACCGCGCTCTGCTGGAAAGGGTGCTGAGTGGACTCCGTCGTCTCTGATGCCTCCCCGGGCGTCACCCCGCTCCACGTCGACCTCGACGAGCAGGAGCACCTCCAGGCCTGGCAGAGGGACCGCACGCGCGCCCCGATCGCCACGAAGATCGTGGTGGCGGGCGGCTTCGGCGCCGGCAAGACCACCCTGGTGACCACCGTCTCGGAGATCACGCCCCTGCAGACGGAGGCGCTGATGACCGAGGCCAGCCGGGAGACCGACGACCTCACCGACACGCCGGAGAAGATCACCACCACGGTGGCGATGGACTTCGGCCGCATCACGCTCGACGACGACCTGGTGCTCTACCTCTTCGGCACGCCGGGCCAGCAGCGGTTCTGGTTCATGTGGGACGACCTGGTGCGCGGCGCGATCGGCGCGGTGGTGCTCGCGGACACGCGCAGGCTCGCGGACTGCTTCCCGGCGCTCGACTACTTCGAGAGCAGCGGCCTGCCCTACATGGTCGCGGTCAACCACTTCGACGACAGCGAGCGGTTCGAGCCCGAGGATGTGCGCGAGGCCCTCACGATCCCCGCGCACGTACCTGTCATGATCATGGACGCCCGGCGCCGGATCTCGGTGATCGAGACCCTTCTGGCCCTCGTGGGCCACGCGCTCGACGTCACCCCCGAGTAGTCCCGATAGGAGCAGCACCCGCATGCGGAAGATACTCGTCGTCGGAGCCGGTCAGTCCGGACTCCAGCTCGCCCTCGGCCTCCAGTCGCACGGGTACGAGGTCACCCTGATGTCCAACCGGACCGCGGACGAGATCCGCACCGGCCGGGTCATGTCGACGCAGTGCATGTTCGACACCGCGCTGCGGCACGAGCGTGATCTGCAGCTGAACTTCTGGGAGTCCCAGGCCCCGAAGATCCAGGGGCTCGGTGTCTCCGTCGCGGGTCCCGAGTCGCAGAGGGTCATCGACTGGGTGGGCCGGCTCAACGGTTTCGCGCAGTCGGTGGACCAGCGCGTGAAGATGGCCGGCTGGATGGAGACGTTCGCGCAGCGCGGCGGCCAGCTCGTCATCCACGGCGCGGCCGTCTCCGACCTCGACTACTTCTCCCGCGCCTACGACCTGGTGCTGGTGTCGGCGGGCAAGGGCGAACTGGTCTCCATGTTCGGCCGCGACGCCTCCCGCTCCCCGTACAGCGAGCCGCAGCGCGCCCTCGCGGTCGCCTACGTCCACGGCCTGGGTCCCCGCCCGGAGCACCCGGACTACGACGCGGTGCGCTGCAACCTGGTGCCGGGCGTCGGCGAACTCTTCGTCATGCCGACCCTGACCACCTCCGGCCGCGCCGACATCCTGTTCTGGGAGGGCATCCCCGGCGGCCCGCTCGACGTCTTCAAGGGCGTCAAGGACCCCTCCGAGCACCTCGCCCTGACCCTGGAGCTGATGAAGCGCTTCACGCCCTGGGAGTACGCGCGGACCACCAAGGTCGAGCTGACCGACGCGAACGGCACCCTGTCGGGCCGCTACGCGCCCACCGTCCGCAACCCGATCGGCCGCCTCCCCGGCGGCGGGGCGGTCCTGGGCGTGGCGGACGTGGTCGTGGCGAACGACCCGGTCACCGGCCAGGGCTCCAACTCGGCGTCCAAGTGCGCCGCGAGCTACCTCGCCTCGATCCTCGAACACGGCGAGAAGGAGTTCGACGAGGCATGGATGCAGACGGCCTTCGACCGCTATTGGGACGACACGGCCCAGTACGTCACCAAGTGGACGAACGCCATGCTGGGCGTGCCGCCGGAGCACGTCCTGAACCTGATCGGCGCGGCGGGCGCCCTCCAGCCGGTGGCCGACCGGTTCGCCAACGGCTTCGACGACCCGTCCGACTTCGAGAACTTCTTCTACGAGCCGGAGAAGGCGGAGGCGTACCTGGCGTCGGTCGCCGGGGCCTGACCGGCCTCTGATCGACCTCTGCTCGGCGAGGCCTCTGACCAGTGATGTTGGTCAGGGGCCGTTGTCCTGTCCGATACGTGCTCGTGATCGTGCCTTTCGGTGATGCCCCGCACGAGGGGGGCTCGCGGTCGCCGAGGACGGGTGGCGTCGGTCAAGGCTGGGGGTCCACCGCGACCCACGTCGACGCGGGACGCTGCCCCTGGGCCGGGGCGGGACACACCAGGGTGTTGCTGTTGGCCGCGCAGTGCAGGGTGTAGACGGAACCGCCCTGAGTGATGATCTTGTAGAACGCGTCACTGCCCTGGGCGTCGACCGAGACCCCGCAGACCGGGGAGTTCGTCGGGAAGCCGCTGATCATGCTGAGGTCGGTCCAGCCGGCGGCATTGGCCGGGCCCGAGACGATGTTCGGGTTGTCCGGGTTCGTGTTGGTGACGCGCCGGCCGGCGAACGGCGTCCCGTCGACGAGTGCGGCGAGGTACTGCTCCGCACCGTTCGGCTTGGTCGAGTCGACGCCGGTGCCGCACGCGCTCGCGGTCGCGGTCACGGTAGCCGTCACGGTCGCGGTCGCTGTCACGGTCGCGGTCGCTGTCACGGTTTTGGTCACCGTGACCGTGGGCTTGGGGCTCTTCTTGCACTTGTCCTTGTCGTGGCCCGAACGGTGCTTGCCGTGGTCGCACTTGGGGTCGGTGACGTATGACGCGCTTGTCTTGGAGGTCATGCCGACGGCGACCGCCACCGCGGGGGTCCCCACCGCGACCGTCACCGCCGTGGCGACCGCGGCGAGTTTGCGGAGGCTCCTCGACCCGCCTTGAGCCACTGGCCCGTGCTGCGTGGCCGTCTGGTGGGTGGTTCCCCGATTCCGACTGGGAGCTTGACGTGGGCGCGGTGGAGCGCAGGCGCAATCGGGCGGCAACACGCTTGCAGATCGACAGATCGGGCTAGCGGATGCCCCCGGTAGGGCACGTCCCGGCGGCTACCGCTGCTGCGCGCTCCCGGCCAGGCCGCGCTCGTAGTCGGCGAGGGCGGCGAGCTGGTCGGGGCTCAGCGAGGCGAGCCGTTGCTCGATGTCGTTCAGCCGCCGCTCGGCGTCGTCGCGTTCCTTGCGCTGCCGCTCGGTGAGGGCGCGCTGGCCGTCGAGGGCCTTGTGCGCCGCGCGGGCCAGCGCGTCGGCGCGCTGCTCCGCGCCGGCCATCTCGCGTACCCGCTCCGCCCGCTCCCGGGCCAACTGCGCGATCACATGACTCGTGTCGAGGGCGTGCTGCGGATCCCGGGCCATCAGCAGACGTACGTACGAGGAGAGCTCCCTGCTGTTGCGGTACTGCTGCCGGGCCAGCAGGCCGGCCGCGCGACGGCTGTCCGCCAGGGCGACCCGGGCGCGGGCGAGCTGTGCGTCCAGCCGTGCGGCCTCGGCCTGCCGCTTCCTCAGCTGCTCGGCGACGGCGTTGTAGGTCGCGGTCGCCTGCTCGGCCCGCCCGTACCCCTGCCGGAGGTCCGTCAGCAGTTCGGAGAGCGTACGGCCGGGGTCCGGCGTCCGGCGGGAGTCGGCGGCCGGGTCCGGGGCGCCCGCCGCGGACCCGGGGGCGAGCAGGGCCGCGGCGGTCACGGCCGCCACGCACACCAGGCGGAGCATCCGCTGTGCCATGTCCTCACCTCCGGTGCGGGGGGCCTTCCCCCTCGCACCGGCAGGATGGGGCGCGCGCCGGCCGGGCGCCCGCCCGGTGGTCCGACCGGCCCAACGAGGTCACCCGGCGGTGGCGTCCGGTCCGCCGTGCGCCGGGCCACCTGGGCTCGAACGCGGTTTCGACCACGGCCACCGCGGGCGTCCGCCGCGGTCCCCCTCGGGGTCGTAGGCGTACCTCCAGCCGGGGTGGAGTCCGAGTCTGCCGGGAGACCCCGCCGGGACGCGACGGTAGACGAGCACGGTGGGCGGGCCGCCGGCCGCGTCCGGGACCGGGACGCGGTACGTCTTCGGCGGGTGGCCGGTCAGGCCGAGCAGGACCGGAAGGACGCGCCCGTCCAGGGGGCCGCCCACGAACGGGGTGTCTTGGCTCTTCACGGCACCAGTGTGCTCCGCACGGCGGCGGCGGGGTCACGTGGCACCAGGGCGGTGCCCGGGTCACGTGGCACGGCGAGGTGACCCGTGGCGTCCATCGCGCGGTACCGGGTCACAGCAGGTGCCCCGCGTCGCCGATCACCGGCAGGACCCGCCGGGCCAGGACGCCGACCGGTCCCTCGGCGCTCTCCAGGGCCAGCGCGGCCCGTACCACGGCGGCGGTCTGGGCGTCGCGCCCCGCGGCGGCCACCAGGCACGCCACGAACTGCTCCACGAGCCAGTCCCTCAGCTCGTCGGCCGGCGGCTGCTTGTCCTCGTCGAGCCAGATCAGGGAGGCGGCCTCCACCGTGGTGATCCACATCCGCACGGTCATCCGCAGCCGCGGTCCCGGCTTCTGGGCGCCGACGTGGCTGAGGATGTGCTCGACGGCGGCCCGTCGCACCCCGTCCACGATGGCGGTGGTGCGGGACGTCTCGACCACGCTGCCGCCCTGGAGCAGGGCGCTGAACCCGGCGTCGTGCCGGCCGACGAAGGCGAGGTAGCGGTCCAGGGCCCGGCCCAGGCGCCGGGTGAGCGGGCCCTCCTGGGGTTCGGCGAAGCACTGCTGGAGCTCCTCGGCCGCGGAGCGCAGGGCGGCCTCGTAGAGCTGCTGCTTGCCGCCCGGGAAGTAGCGGTACACGAGCGGGCGCGAGACCCCCGCCGCCTCCGCCACGTCGTCCAGCGAGACCTCCTCGGGCGCGCGGTGCGCGAACAGGGACAGCGCGGCGGCGAGGAGCTGGGTCCGGCGCTCTTCGACGCTGAGCCTGCGGTACGCGCGGGTCGGAGCCTCGGAGGTCATGTCCGCAGCGTAATCGGGACGCCGGAGGAAGGGGGACCCGGCGTGGGGCGGCCGTCCGGTTGCCGCCCGCCCGTACGCCGTGCTCAGGCCAGCAGTCCCGAGGACTTCCACAGCCGCCGGCCGACCCCGCGCAGCACCCCGATGTCGTCGAGGAAGCCGGTCAGCCGCTGCGCGCCCGTCTGCATGACCTCCCGGCGGTGGCCGCTGGCCCTCACCTGGGCCAGGGCCTCCCGCTGGTCCAGCCCCACGTTCGGGTACACCTCGGGGTTCACGAAGGCGACCGAAAACACCCGGGCGAACTCGCCGGAGGTGATCCGGGTGAACTCCCGCGACCACCGCGGAGCGGTCAGCATCTGGCGGCGCAGCTCCTCACGCGCGTAGCGGACGTGCCGGGCCTCCTCCACGACGTGGATACGCGTGACTCCGCGGATCAGGGGCTGCACCCGGTCGTCGGGGAAGGTCAGCCGCTGCATCCAGTCCAGGACCTCCTCGCCGAGGAGCGTGGCCGTGAAGGACCCGGGGGTCGTCGAGATCGTCTTGAAGACGCGGCCCAGGCGCTGGTGGACCCGGCTGACCGGGTACCAGGGCGTGTCGCCGTGTGTGATCAGCCGGGCGAACATCTTGGAGTGTCGGCACTCGTCCTCGATCTCGGTCAGCGCGTAGCGCACATGCGCGCTCGTGGCCGCCTTGTCGTAGATGTGCCGCACCAGCAGCTGCATCAGGATGAGCTCGAACCAGATGCCGAGCGAGGCGAGCGCGGCGGCCTCGTGCCGGGAGAGCAGGATCCGCTGCTCCTCGCCCATGCGCTTCCACAGCGGTGTGTCGTACAGCGACACCAGCTCCGGGGGCCAGAACCACTTGCCGTCCTCGAAGGGCGCGTCCCAGTCCAGTTCCCTGTCCGGGTCGAAGGAGTGCTTGGCGGAGGAGGCGAGCAGCCGCTCGGCCACCTGTTCCCGGTCCTTGAGCAGGCCGAGCGCGTCGCGCAGCACGTCGGCTTCGGTCACGGTCGTCATCGCTGTTCCCCACCACGTCGTCGTACGGGCCGCCGTTACCCGCGGTCACATCTTATGAGACTGCGTGTCAGCAAGGACGTCAATCCCTTGAGTCGGACTTGTTGACACAGCGTCTACCACGGGGGCGCGGGGGTGGGGCCCGAGGCCGGGCGGGAATCAGGCGCCGGTCAACGCGCGCTGGGTGACAGCGCGTTGCGCCCGGGGGACGGCCGCGAGTCCGCCCCGGGCCTCGGGCGCGAGTCCGGGCCTGACCCCGGCCGCGAGTTCGGCCCGTGGCCCGGCCGGGAGTCCAGCACCGCCTCCATCACGGCCCTCGCGACCGGCGCCGCGTCCCCGCCGCCGCTGATCTCCCCGCGTTCGCCCGCCGCGTCCTCCACCACCACCGCGACCGCCACCGCCGGCTGTGCCGCGTCGTCCGGCTGCGCCCAGGAGATGAACCAGGCGTAGGGCCTGCCGGAGTTGCCGACACCGTGCTGGGCCGTGCCCGTCTTGCCGCCCACCAGGACGCCAGGGATCGCCGCGCTGCGGCCCGTCCCCTCCTGCACCGCGTCCGTCATCATCTCCCGCAGCAGCGCCGCGGTCGCCGGGGTCATCGCCCGGTACCGGGTGTGCGGGCCGGCCGTGCCGACCGTGTCGCCGCGGCTCGTCGTCGTCCTCTCCACGAGGTACGGCGCCTTCACCGAGCCCCCGCCCGCCACCGCCGAAGCGACCATCGCCATCTGCAACGGCGTCGCCCTCGTGTCGAACTGCCCGATCGAGGACATCGCGAGCTGCGCCTGGTCCAGCTTCCGGTCGAACGTGCTCGGCGCCACCGCGAACGGCACCCGCAGCGTGGGGTCGTTGAAGCCGAAGCCCTCCGCGGTGGCCGTCATCGTCCGCAGCCCCACCGCCACGCCCAGCTTCGCGAACACCGTGTTGCACGACCACTCGAAGGCGTACCGCAGCGACGCGTTCGCGCAGCCGTTCGTTTCATTGCTCAGCCGGGTTGTCGTGCCCGGCAGGAGGTAGGGGTCCGGGGACGGCGTCGCGTCGTCGGGGTCCCACACCAACCCCGAGTCCAGCGCCGCCGCGGCCGTCACCACCTTGAAGGTGGAGCCGGGCGGGTACGTCTGCCGGATCGCCCGGTTGAGCATGGGCTGCGCCGCGTCCCCGTTCAGCCGCGCCCAGGCCCGGGCGGCGGACGCCGAAACCCCCGACACCTCCCCGGGGTCGTACGACGGCGTCGAGACCAGCGCCAGGATCCGCCCCGTCGACGGCTCGACCGCGGCCACCGCGCCCGTGCGTCCGGCCAGGTTCCGGAAGGCGGCCTGCTGCGCCGCCCCGTTGAGGGTGGTGACGACCCGGCCGCCCGGCGGGCGCTTGTGCACGAGGTCGTTCCACAGCGGGAACAGCGAGAGCGTCGGATCGGTGCCCGCCAGCACCGGGTCCTGCGCGTTCTCCAGCAGCGTCGTCCCGTACCGTTGCGAGGCGAAGCCGGTGACCGGCGCGTACAGCGGGCCGTCCGTGTAGGTGCGCTCGTAGCGGAACATGCCGCCGGTGTCCCGGGAGCCGGTCACCGGCCGTCCGTCGACCACGATGTCGCCGCGCGGCCGGCCGTAGCGGTCGATCGCCTGCCGGTGGTTGGCGGCGTTGCCGCCGTACCGCTCGGACTCGAAGATCTGCACCCGGGTCGCGTTCACCAGCAGTGCGACCAGCAGCACCGCGCACAGGGCCGCCGCCCGGCGGATGGTGGCGGTCCCTCCGGGCCGGGCGAAGTCGAGGTCCGGGGGAAGGCTCACGGCACCGCCGTCCCGTCGTGCTGGCCGCGCGCCGAGTCGCTGATCCGGATCAGCAGCGCCACGATGATCCAGTTGGTCACGACCGAGGAGCCGCCCTGCGCCAGGAAGGGCATCGCCATGCCGGTCAGCGGGATCAGCCCCGTCACCCCGCCCGCGATCACGAACACCTGGAGCGCCACGATCGACGCGAGCCCGATGGCGAGCAGGCGTCCGAACGGGTCGCGCAGCGCGAGGCCCGCCCGGTAGCCGCGCTCCACCAGCAGTGCGTAGACCAGGAAGAGCGCGGACAGGCCCGCGAGCCCCAGTTCCTCGCCCGCCGTGGCCAGGATGAAGTCCGACTTGACGGCGAAACCGATGAGGACCGAGTGGCCGAGTCCGAGGCCGGTGCCGAGCGCGCCGCCGGCGGCGAACGCGAACAGCGACTGCGCGAGCTGGCCCGCGCCCTGCCCCGCCTCGATCGACGCGAAGGGATGCAGCCAGTCCGCGACCCTGCCGTGCACATGCGGTTCCAGCCGGCCGACCGTGAGCGCGCCGAGGGCCGCGAGCGCCAGACCCGCGGCGATCCAGCCGGTACGGCCTGTGGCGACGTACAGCAGCACCACGAACAGGCCGAAGAACAGCAGCGAGGTACCGAGGTCGCGCTCCAGGACCAGCACGCCGACGCTCAGCAGCCACACCGCCACGACCGGGCCGAGGACGCGCCCGGCGGGCAGCCGCAGCCGCCCCGCACGGCGGCCCGTCGACGCCAGCGCATGGCGGTTGGCGGCCAGATACCCGGCGAAGAACACCGCCAGCAGGATCTTCGCGAACTCCCCGGGCTGGATGGAGAACCCGGCGAGCCTGAGCCAGATCCGGGCGCCGTTCACCGCCGGGAAGAAGATCGGCAGGATGAGCAGCAGCAGTGCGGCGACCACGCAGACGTAGGTGTAGCGCTGGAGCACCCGGTGGTGGGGCAGCAGCAGGACGACGGCGATGAACAGGGCCACGCCCACCGTCGACCAGTACAGCTGGGTGGGGGCGGCCCGGTGGCCGGGCGTCGCCAGATCGAGGCGGTAGATCAGCACCAGGCCCACGCCGTTGAGCAGAACGGCGATGGGCAGCAGCAGCGGATCGGCGTACGGGGCCCGCAGGCGCACCGCGCCGTGCGCGAGCAGCGCGAGCAGACCGAGCCCGGCGCCGTAGCGCACGGTGCCGGGCGGCACGGCGCCGTGGTCGGCGAGACCGACGGCGCAGTAGCCGTACACGGAGAGCAGGACGGCGAGGACGATGAGGGCGCACTCGATGCCACGGCGCCGGAGCGGACGCGGGGCGGCGGGAGCGAGGGCGTCCGCCGCCGCCCCGGGCGCCCCGGCCGTCGCGGCCGTCTTGGCCGTCGAGATTCCTCGCGTTCCGGGCTCGATCATGTGCGGAACGTAGCAAGCGGGCGACGGGCGTGTCCCGTTATAGGGGGTTAATCGGGTATAGGGGGTTAATCGGGCTGTTCCGGTGCTTGTGGGGCGGCTGGCGGCTGCCGATGAGGGCTGTCGATCGCGGGCCGCGACCGACGGCCGTGGGTGGCTGCCGATCGCGGGCCGCGACTGCCGGCCGCGTCACTCCGCGAGTTCCTCCAGGAGGCGGGCCGTGTCCAGACCCGCCCGCAGATACTCCACGAACAGCTCGTTGTGCAGCGCCCAGGGGCCCCGGCGGGCGCGGATCATCCCGATCGCCTCGTCGGCGGTGTGACCGGCCCGGATCAGCGCCTGGGCGACGACCAGCCCCGAACGGTTGTAGCCGTGGTAACAGCGGACGAGGACCCTGCGGCCGTCCTCCAGGGCGTCGTCGGCCGTCTGCGCGAGCCGCATCACGCCCGCGATCTGCGTCCCGTCCAGCGGCCCGTCCGGAATCGGCCACACATGGTGCTCGACCCCCTCGTCCGGCCCGTACCCCGGCAGTCGCAGCAGGGTCAGCACCAGATCGAACTCGTCGCTCACGACGGCCGGCTCCCGCTCCCCGGACCGCCCCGCGAACTCGTGCCCGCCCATCCACAGGCCGGGCACGATCTCGCTCCACGGGACGTCCGGAGCCGGAACCTCGGGTTGCATTCTGCGGGTCCGCAACGGCGCCTCCCACCGACTCCCCAACTGCTCACAAAGGTAACCGGGTTCTTGCCCCTGGAGCACCCCGCCTGTTCCCATGGTCATGGGGTGATGGTCCATGGACGGACTGCGCGTCATACCGACCTGGCGACACGGCCAGGAACGCTTGTACGTATGCGGAGCCGACGGCAGGAACGTGGCGTGGTACGACCGCGAGGCGGGCCGGGTCAACCTGCTCGGCGAGGACCGGCGGCAGGACGTGCTGGACGCGCTCCGGCCGTTCCTGACCGGCCCGGTCGCCGTGGGGCCGCCACCCGTCCCCACGCCTGCCGAGCTGGCCCGGCTGTCCCTCCATCCGGACGACGACCTGGCGCCGAACCGGCCCGGCGAGGCACTGCTGATCGCCCTGGACCGCGACCCGGGGCCCGCGCACCGGCTGCGCCCCGACCCCCGGCGGCGGGCGCTCGCCGCCGAGCAGACGGTGGGGGAGGCGCTGGACGGGTTGGAGGGCGCGGGCTGGCGCACCCTGCACTCGGTGCCCCTGCCCGGCGGGGACCGCGTCCACCACCTGGTGATCGGCCCCGGCGGCCTCTTCGTCGTTCACGCGCTCCACGCCCGCAGACAGCGGGTCCTCGTGGCCGACCCGATGGTGACGGTGGGCCGTGGCGAGCCGCGCCCGCTGCTGCGCCGGGTGCGCGCCGACGCGGACCGGGCGTCGTACGCCCTCACCGCCGAGGTGCACCCCGTCCTGGCGGTGACGGAGCCAGCCCGCCTGGAGATCACGGCCCCGCCGCGGGAGGTCCGCGTGCTGACGGACACCGAACTGTCCGGCCTGGCCCGCCTGGGCGGCGTACTCAAGCCGGCCGACGTGGAGGTCCTGCACGCGATGGCGCGGGATCGGCACACCTGGGGCAGGGTGTGAGCGGCTCAGGAGAGGGTCGGGAGATGGCTCAGGAGGGCAGCGGTCCGGCGCGGGCGGGATCGAGCAGCGGGGCCAGCAGATCGCCGTACGCCTGGAGGCGGGGGGCGATGTCCGGGGCGCGTAGGACGAGAGCGCCCGGGGACGCGCAGGCGGCCACCTCCTCCCATGTGACCGGCGCGGACACGGTCGGCTCCGCCCGGGCCCGCAGCGTGTAGGGCGCCGCTGTCGTCTTGCGGGCCGCGTTCTGGCTCCAGTCCACGAAGACCTTCCCGGGCCGCAGGCTCCGCGTCATGCGGTGCAGCACCAGGCGGGGCATCGCCTGCTCCGCCTCCACGGCGAGTTGTCTGGCGTACTCGGTCGTCCGCTGCGACGGCGTCGGCTCCACCGAGGCCAGCAGGTGCAGCCCCTTCGAGCCGGACGTCTTCGCGTACGCCTCGATCCCGTCCGCGGCGAGCCGCTCCCGCAGCCACAGGGCGACCCCGCAGCACTCGACGACGGTGGCCGGTACGCCGGGGTCCAGGTCGAACACCAGGCGGTCCGCCACGTCGGGGGTCTCGACGCGCCACTGCGGGGTGTGGAACTCGGTGACGAGGTTGGCCGCCCACATCAGGCTCGCCAGGTCCTGGATCAGCACCATGCGGGCGGGGCCCTCCGCGCGCGGCACCTCGGCCGTGGTGACCCAGTCGGGCGTACCCGGCGGCACGTTCTTGGCGAAGAAGACCGGGCCGTCCGGGCCGTCCGGGTACCGCAGAAAGGACAACGGGCGGTCGTGGAGGTGGGGCAGCAGCACGTCCGCGGTGGTCGCGTAGTAGTGCAGCAGCTCGCCCTTGGTGAAGCCGGTCGCGGGATGGAGGACCTTCTCCAGATTGCTGAGCGCGAGCCGCCGCCCCTCCACCTCGGTGATCGGCGTCATACGATGAGAATCCCATGAAATCGCCCGTTATCGATTGAAAAGGTGCGGAACGTGCGATCCATTTGGAACGGCGCCATCTCGTTCGGCCTGGTCAGCATCCCCGTCAAGCTGATGAACGCCACCGAGAACCACGCGCTCTCCTTCCGCCAGATCCATCTGGAGGACGGTGGCCGCATCCGCTACCGGAAGTTCTGCGAGCTGGAGGACCGCGAGGTCCCGCCGCCGGAGATCGGCAAGGGATACGAGGACGCGGACGGCTCGGTCGTGCCGATCACGGACGAGGACCTGGCGCAGCTGCCCCTCCCGACCGCCAGGACCATCGAGATCGTGGCCTTCGTACCGGCCGACCGGATCGACCCGCTCCAGATGGACGCGGCGTACTACCTGTCGGTGAACGGCGCCCCGGCCGCCAAGCCCTACGCCCTGCTGCGGGAGGCGCTCCGGCGCAGCGGGAAGGTGGCCGTCGCGAAGTACGCGCTGCGTGGCCGGGAGCGGCTGGGCATGCTGCGCGTGGTCGACGACGTGCTCGCCCTGCACGCGCTGCTGTGGCCGGACGAGATCCGGGCGGCGCAGGGGGTGGCACCGGACGCCGACGTCCCCATCCGTGACAAGGAGCTGGACCTGGCGGACACGTTGATGGACGCCCTGGGGGAGGTGGACCTGGACGAGCTGCACGACGAGTACCGCAAGGCGGTGGAGGAGCTGGTCGCGGCGAAGGCGGAGGGCAAGGAGCTGCCACCGGCCCCCGGACCCGAGGGCGGCACGGTCCTGGACCTGATGGCTGCCCTGGAGAAGAGCGTGCGCGCCGCCCGGAAGTCCCGGGGCGCGGAGCCGGGCCGGGAGGCGGAGGTGACACCTCTGCCGTCCCGGAAGCCGGCGCGTGCGGCACCGAAGGAGGCCGGCGGCACGAAGTCGACGTCGACGGCGAAGAGGGCGACGGTGCCGAGGTCCGCGCCGAAGAAGACGACGAAGAAGACGACGAAGAAGACGACGGGGGCTACGGCGAAGCCGACGTCCGCGGTGAAGTCGGCGTCCGCCGGCAAGAAGACGGTGGGCAGGAAGTCGTCGGAGAAGGCGTCGGCGACGTCGTCGTCGGCGACGTCGACCATGGCGAGGTCGGAGCCGAGCGGCAAGAAGACAGCGGCCAAGAAGACAGCGGCCAAGACGGCGACGGCGAAGAAGACGACCGCGGAGAAGGCGACCGCGAAGAAGACTGCGGGGCGGAAGCGGGCCGGCTCACGGGCGGGGTGAGGCGGGTCCTTCCGGAACGGACCGGGTCACTCGGTGCGCACCATCCGCCGGCCTTCCGGGCCCGGCCCGGCCGGCCTCTCGACGCCCCGACTCGTGCGAGGAATCGGACGGCAGGCGACGTCCCTTACGCCGAAGGGCAGTTGACGCCGAGTATGAGGATCGCTCGGCACGCCGGCGGTCATTCACTCGGGCCTCCCGCATCGACCGACGGCATCTCTTCGGGCGGCGGGGCGTCGGGATCCTGGAGGCGGGCGTCGTCGCTCGAGGCGGGGGCAGGCGTCGATGCGGGTGAGGGGAGATAGGGAGATTCCTGGGCGGCGGGGGAGTCGTCCGGGAGGGCCCTGTCATCGGTGTGCCGGCGATGGCCGTGGGGCTGAGTCGGCGCTGGTCTGGCGGTAGCGTCCTGCCCGTTCTGCCCGTCCTTGCCTTCCTTCCCCTCCGTGCCGTCCCTGCCGTCCCTGCCCTCCCTGCCGTCCTGCCCGTCCTGGCCTTGCTGTCCTTCCTTCCCGTCCTTCCCTTCCTTCCCGTCTTTCCCGTCCCTGCCTTGCAGGCCGGGGGGGCCGGCGGGCCCGGTGGGGCCGGGGGGACCGGAGGGGCCGACCTCGATCTGATGTGCCTGCAGATCGTCGATCTGCATCTGCTCGGAGATGAGCGCGATCGACTGCACGACGAGTGCGGCGATGAGTGCTCCGCCGAGCACAAGGTGGCGCAGTGGCGGCCTTCGGTGAGTCTCTTTCACGCTGCTCACATGACCCCTCACGGTGTGTGACGGAATCAGTGTAAGTGACGGATAGTCAGACGTAGTGGACTTCCTTGTCGAGTCCGGGTGGCACCTTCGACCTCCGCGCCCATGATGCGAAGTACCCGGCGGATGAGTCCGGCCCGGGGCAGCCCGGGGCAGCCCGGGGCAGAGGTTCCCGACCTGCGCCTGCTCAGGCAGACGTCCGTACCCGCCCTGTCGGCGGAGGAGGCCTTCGACGTGTTCAGGGGGCGCCACACCGGCCCCGGGCTCTTCGTGCCCGGGGCCTCACATTCCGGCAAGGTCGAGCCCGACCTGGTCCTCGCATCGAAGGGCGGCTTCGCTGATCAGGAGGAGTACCACGACCCCTCGCCGGTACCGCTGGTCGCCGAGGTGACCTCCCCGTCCACCGGGGCAGAGTGCCGTACGAGCTGTCCGCCGTCGTGCCCCTTCCCGAACCCCTCGGCTGAGACCTGGACACCGGACAGTTCTGAGTCCGAGGCGGACGTCGTCCTCGATCCCTGCGTCTTCGGGAAAGGGGTGGTGCGCTGTGCGACAAAAGGGGGCACGGCGTCCGCCTTAGCGTGAGCGGCGTTCCACGCCGCGCCGCGTATACCTGCAGACCGGGCGCCGACATTCCGGCCTTCCCGTATGACGGTGCTGCCTTTCCGTACGGAAGCGGGGCGTGGCGCGCACCAGTCATTCCAGAGGCGAGGAAGCAGCGCATGCCGTTCATCACCGTGGGCCAGGAGAACTCCACCTCGATCGATCTCTACTACGAGGATCACGGCACCGGGCAACCGGTCGTCCTCATCCACGGCTTCCCGCTCGACGGCCACTCCTGGGAGCGGCAGAGTGCCGTACTGCTCGAGGCCGGCTACCGCGTGATCACCTACGACCGCCGCGGCTTCGGACAGTCCGGCCAGCCGACGACCGGCTACGACTACGACACCTTCGCGGCCGACCTGAACACCGTGATGGAGACCCTCGACCTGCACGACGCCGTCCTGGTCGGCTTCTCGATGGGTACCGGTGAGGTCGCCCGGTACGTGTCCGCCTACGGCTCCGCCCGGGTCGCCAAGGTCGCCTTCCTCGCCTCGCTGGAACCCTGCCTGCTCAAGAGCGACGACAACCCGGACGGGGTCGCCCCGAAGGAGTTCTTCGACGGTGTCGTCGCGGCCGTGAAGGCGGACCGGTACGCGTACTACACGGCCTTCTTCAAGGACTTCTACAACCTCGACGAGAACCTCGGCACCAGGATCAGCGAGGAGGCCGTCCGCAACAGCTGGAACGTCGCCGCGGGCGGCGGCTTCTTCGCCGCCGCCGCCGCGCCGTCGACCTGGTACACCGACTTCCGTGCCGACATCCCGGCCATCGACGTACCGGCCCTGATCCTGCACGGCACGGGCGACCGCATCCTGCCCGCCGAGGGGACCGCGCAGCCGTTCCACAAGGCACTCCCGTCCGCCGACTACGTGGAGATCGAGGGCGCTCCGCACGGCCTGTTGTGGACCCACGCGGAGGAGGTCAACACGGCACTCCTCGCCTTCCTGGGGAAGTAGGTCCCACGGAGCCCGGCGGCCGTGTAGCGGGCGGCCGGGCTCCTGCTCGCAGGGCGTCCGGCCGCGGCGGTCGTGGTGATGGCGGTGCCACGCCGCCCGCGATGGCGGAGATCCCGCACGGGAGCGGTGGGCGGTTCGGCGCGGCGCACGGTAGCACAGCGAGCGCGGTGCGAAGGGTGCGTTCACGGTGACGGTGGCCCGTGCGGCAGACTGGGTCTCGCTCATGCTGTCCCCGACCGAGCGAGAGAGTGATCGCACCTGTGACCGACGAGTCCACGGCCCCGGAATCCGCCGACGAGGACGCTTTCGGTATCGACGCGTTCACTCTGGACGACCGGCTGCGGCTGTTCCATTTCGCCGCCGCCGAGAAACGCCACGAATATCTGTGGCTGTTGCGTGCTTTCGACCGGGGGCGGGCCAACTACCAGGTGCTGCTGCACGCCTCGGACGCGGCGGGGCTCCTGAAGCGGCTCGCCGCCGACCACCCCGGCGTGGCGGCCGTCGGGGACGTGCAGCCGCTGCTCGACGCGCTCGCCGACTGGCAGGTCCTCGACCGGTCGTACGACGGGACGCGCGCCGCGAACCTCGCCGAGTACCGCAACCGGCACTACGTCTACCAGTTCACGCAGGCCGGTTACCGGGCGTACCGGGCCGTGGAGGACGTTCTCGGCGCGCGGCTGGAGGACGCCCAGCTCTCCCGGCTCGTCTTCCCCGACATCCTCGCCGACCTTCACGCGCTGGCCGACGCGAACGCCGTCGGCGACGCCGAGGAGGTGTACCGCAAGCTCGGCCGCCTGGACTCCGTACTGGGCGAGATGGCGCAGCGCGCCGCCCGGTTCTACCTGATGCTCGGCGACCTGGCACGGACCAACGACACCCGGCCCGAGGTGTTCCTCGCCCACAAGGACGCCCTGCTCACGCACATGCGGGAGTTCACCGCCGAACTCGGCCGCTACGCCCCTCTGCTCGCCGAGGCCGTCGAGAAGACCGCCGCCACCGGCGTCGACCGGATGATCGAGCATGCGGCCGAGGCCGACGAGCGGCTCTTCCGCAGCCCCGCCGAACGCCTCGAGGACTGGCGGCAGCGGTGGCAGGGCATCGTCCACTGGTTCGCGGAGCGCGAGCACAGCGAGGCCGAGCGGCTGCAGGACGCCACCGTCACCGCCATCCGCTCCATCCTCGCCCTGCTGCGCCGGGTCACCGAGGCCCGCCGCGGCGGGGTGAGCCGGGAGAGCCAACTGCGCCACCTCGCCCAGTGGTTCACCTCGTGCGAGAGCGACGAGGACGCGCATGCTCTCTTCCAGGCCGCTTTCGGGCTCGGCGCGCCCCGCCACATCGCTGTCCCGTACGCCGACCCCGAGCTGATCCCGGGACGTACGTCCTGGTGGGAGGCCGAACCGGTCGAACTGGCGCGCACCCTGGTTCAGTCCGGCCGCAGCCCCGGCCTGCACGGCCCCGGCCGTATCGAACGCAACGAAGCCCAGCGGGAACGGCTGCGCGCCGAGCAGGTGCGGCAGCAGGCCGAGCGCCGCAGGGCCGCCGCCTCGCTCGCCGCGGACGGCGCGCACGGCAGGATGCTGGACGAGGCCGAGACGCGGGTCCTGCTGGCGCTGATGGACGTGGCGCTCGCCGCGCGTGTCCCGGCCAGCCGCAGCGTCGGCGCCGCCTCCGGCTCCGCCCACGGCGTACGCCTCACCCTGACCCCCGTCGAGGGCTCCACCACCGTGCACACCGTCCGCGGCAATCTGCACCTGAACGGGCTGCGACTGGAGGTCACGGCATGAGCGTGGCGCGAAGCACCTCCGCCCCGGGCGGCGTCGGGCGACGGGTGGGGCAGCGTGTCGCCGAGCGTGTTTCACCTCTCGAACTCGCCGACTACCAGAAGGCCGTACGGCTGGTCCTGCGGCATCCGCTGATCACCTCCTCGTACCCGGACCGGGCTGCCCTGCCGACCGTGCGCCGCTGGGCCGAGCAACTGCGCACCGACCTCATGGAGGTCCTCGGCTACCGGCTCGTCACCACGGCCGACACCGCCCGGCTGCTGCGCGTGCAGGACCACCTGGACGCGACGCGGCCCGCCGTCACCCGCGCCGGCCGCCCCTTCGACCGGCGCCGCTACGCCTACCTCGTCCTCACCCTCGCCGCCCTCGGCCGCCACGGCGCGCAGGTCGCCCTCGGTGAACTCGCCGACGCGGTCGCCGCCGACGCCGCGCGCATCGACGGCCTCGGCCTGGACACCACCCGCAAGGCCGACCGGGACGCCTTCGTCGACGCCGTCAGCTGGCTCACCGAGCGCGGCGCCCTCGCCCTCACCGACGGCTCCGCCACCGCCTGGGCCGGCGACCCCGAGCGTGCGGAGGCCCTGTACGACATCGACCGCGAGATTCTCACCGCCGTTCACCGGCCCACCCGAGTCCTGCAGCACCTCACCTCGGTGACCGGGCTCCTCGATTCCGGCAGCGGGCTGGGCCTGGCCACGGGCCGCCACGCGCAGCGCCGCGATCAGGCCCGCCGTGCTCGCCGTCTCGTCCTGGAGAACCCGGTCGCGTACTACGCCGACGCCGAGCCCGAGCTGCTCGGTCAGTTGCGTGCCCCTTCCCTCGCCGAGGATCTGGAGCGTCTGACCGGCCTTGCCGTGGAGCGCCGTGCCGAGGGCGTCGCGCTCGTCGACACCTCCGGCAGGCTGTCCGACGTCCGTTTTCCCGGTGGCGGCACGGTCGCCCAGGCCGCACTGCTCCTCGGCGCCCGTATCAGCGAGGCCGCCCGGCGCACCGGGCGGCACGCCCCCGACCTGCTGCCGGCCCCGACGGCCGCCGAACGCCTCGCCGCCCGGGCCCGTCGCATCGACGCGGCCCTCCCGGCGCGCGGACCGCTCGCCGCACTCTCCGCAGCGCAGGAGGAGCCGGCGTACGAGGCGCGTGAGGCGACGCGGAAGGAGGACGAGCCGGAGGAGGTCCGCTACCCCTTCGTCACCGACTCCTGGCTGCGCGGCAGGCTCAAGGAGATCATCGGAGAGTACGGCAAGGGCTTCGCCGCCGACCTGCGCGAGGACCTTGACCGGCTGCTCGCCCAGGTCCTGGAGCTGCTGGCCGCCCTGTCGCTGGTCGCCCGCCTCGACGGCGGTGTCCTCGTGCTTCCGCTCCTCGCCCGCTACCGCGGGGTCAGCGTTCGGGTGAAGACCCGGATCCCCGCCCCGCGGCCCGCCGCCCAGACCGCCCCGTTCACCGACGACACCGTGAAGGACCCGACGCCGTGAGCACCCCGGCTCCCGCCCCGGCCAGCACCCCGCCTCCCGCCCCGGCCGGCACCCCCACTCCGTCCCCGGCCACCCGTTACGTCCCCACTCGCGCCGGGATCGTCAACCTCTGGGACTACCGGGACGAGGAGTTCTCCTTCGCCGGCGGCTGGCTGGTGCTGCGCGGGCCCAACGGCTCCGGCAAGACCAAGGCCCTCGAAGTGCTCTTCCCGTTCGTCCTCGACGGCCGTATCGATCCCAAGCGGCTCAACCCGTTCGCGGCCGAGGACCGCACGATGAAGTCCAACCTGCTCTTCCGCGGCCAGGACAGCGCACTCGGCTACGTCTGGATCGAGTTCACCCACCGCGACAGCGGCCAGGCCATCACCTGCGGCATCGGCCTGCACGCCCAGCGCCACCGCGACACCCCCGCCCGCTGGCACTTCGTCACCGACGGCCGCGTCGGCCAGGACTTCTCCCTCCTCACCGACGACGACCGGCCGATGACGAAGAAGCAGCTCGCCGCCGAGCTCGGCCACGAGCTGATCGCCTCCCCGACCGACTACCGTGCCGCCGTCGACCAGCGGCTGTTCGGCCTCGGCCGGGAGCGGTACGAGCAACTGCTCACCCTCATCCTCACGCTGCGCCGCCCGCAGCTCGCCAAGAACCTCGACCCGGCCAAGCTCTCCGACACCCTCACCGAGGGCCTGCGCCCGCTGGACGACGACCTCATCGCCGAAGCGGCCCGTTCCTTCGACGACATGGAGTCCGTGCAGCGCACCCTGGAGGGACTGGCCGCCGCCGACGACGCCACCCGGGCCTTCCTCGCCGGCTACTCCACCTACCTGCGGGTCCACGCCCGCGTGGCCGCCGACAAGCTCACCGCTCGCCGCACCGAGAGCGCCGCACGCACCGCCGCCCTGGACATCGCCGCGGCGGAGCTGACGGCGGCCCGCGAGCAGCGGGCCGCCGTCGAGACCCGCGCCGGGACCGCCGACGCCGCGCTCGGCGCCCTGCGCGCCCGCCTCGACCAGTTGCGCTCCTCGGCCGCTTACCAGGCCGTCGAGCAACTCGCCGACCTGGAACGCCTGGTGCGTACCTGCGAGCACACCGCCCAGCAGGCCACCGCCGAACGCGAACGCCGTACCGCCGCCACCGGCCGCGCCCGCGCCGAAGCCGAACGTGCGGCCCGGCTCGCTGCCGAGATCGAGGCCGCGGCCTCCCGTGACGCCGCCGCCGTCGCCGACCACGCCCACACCGCGAGCATCGTCTGGACGCCGGCCGACGCCGAGCCCGCCCGGCTCGCCGAGCGGTCCGCCGCGCTCGCCACCGCCCGCCACGACGGCGTGCGGGCACTACGTGCCGCCCAGCAGGACGCGCGCAGCGCCGAGCAGTCCCGCGACCTCGCCCGCAGCGCCCTCGACCGTGCCGAGCAGGCCGTCACCGGAGCCGAAACCGCCGAAGCCAAGGCGGAGCAGGCCGTCGAGGCCTCCCGCGTACAGGCGCGGGAGGCGCTCACCCAGTGGACGCGGGCCCACGAACCGCTCCTCCCCGAGGGCGCCGCCGACCGCCTCGCCGAAGCCCTCGAGCGCACCGGCGAAGACGTCACCGGCGACGGGGAGGCGGCCACCCTCGCCGACACCTTCAGCGACGCCGTCGCCCCCGCCGTGCAGGAGCTGCGCGACACCCTCGCCGCCCTGCGCGCCCGGCGCACCGACCTGGAACGCCGCCGCACCGAGACCGAGGCCGAGCGTGATCACATCGCCGCCGAGCGAGACGACGCCCCTCCTGCCGCCCGAGGCCGCACCGCCGACCGGGCCCAGGAGGCCGGCGTACCGCTGTGGCAACTCGTCGACTTCACCGAGGAACTGACGGGGAAACAGCGGGCTGGCCTGGAAGCCGCCCTGGAGGCCTCCGGCCTCCTCGACGCCCTCGTCACCGCCGAGGACACCCCGGTGCCGGCCGGACACAGTGACGGCTACCTGCACGCCCGCACCCCCGTCGACGGGCCCAGCCTCGCCGGCCTGCTGCGCCCGGAGGACGGCACGCCGATCCCCGCCGAGCGGGTCACCGCCGTCCTGCGTTCCATCGCGGTCACCTCCGACCCCGGCTCTGGCGCTGCGCGGATCACCCCGGACGGCCGGTATGCCGCAGGCGTTCTCGTCGGCGCGCACACCAAGGAGCACGCCGAGTACGTCGGCGCCACCGCTCGCGAGCGCCGCCGCGCCGCCCGTATCGCGGCCTGCGAGGCGCTGCTCGCCGAACTCGCCGCGGACATGGAGGAGTCGGCGCGCTCGCAGGCCCGTACCGAGACGCGACTGGAGGCGTACGCCGCCGCCCGCGCCGCTCTGCCCCGCACCGCCGGCATCACCGCCGCGCTGCGCGAACTCGACAAGGCCGCGGCGCGGCTGCGTGCCACCCGCGAGGGCGCCGACGCCGCCCAGGCCTCGTACGACGAAGCCGTGGCCGCCTGTTCGGTCGCCGAGCGTGCCCTGCGCCGCACCGCCGCCGAGCACGGCATCGCCCCCGACCGCGTCGACGCCGTCGAGACGGCCACCCGCGCCTTCGAGGCGGCGGTACGCGAACTCGCCGCCCGCCGCCGCGAACACGCCCGGCAGACGGAGGCAGCCGAAGCCGCCGCCGACCGGCTGAGTGCGGCCGCCGAGGACGAGGAAGCCGCCCTGGACGCCGAGCGCACCGCGCGCCGCCGCCACGCCGAGGAGGCCGCGGGGCTCGACGCCCTGCAGGAGGCCGTCGGCGCGGAGGCGCAGGAGGTGATGCGCCAGGTGCGGGAGGCCGAAGACGCCCTCGACGGCGCGGTCCGGGAGGCCGAGACGGCTACCGCCGCCCTGCATTCCGCCATCGCCGCCACCGCCTCCGCCGAGGCCCGCAGCACTGCGGCGGCCGAGGCCCGCTCCGTCGCCGCCGCGGAGGAGAAGGACACCGCCCGGGGCCTCGCCCCGTACGCCACCCGTGAACTCCTCGACATCCTGCGCTGCCCGCCCGGCCTCAACTGGCCTGCCCAGGAAGCGGACTGGGCGGGCCCGGAGCTGCCCGCCGCCGCGGTCGCCGTTCATGAGGCGATCCTGGCCGCCACCCGCGACCTGACGCCCACGGAGACCAGCGTCAAGCAGTCCGTCACCCGCCTGACGAAGGCCCTGGACGACCTGCAGGCCCAGCTCGCCGCCGCCGGACAGGACTACCGGCCCGAATGGGACGGCTCGGACGGCGTCATCGTCGTACGCGTCGCCGACGAGGAAGGCCCGTTGCCCGTCGCCTCCTTCGCCGAGAAGATCGCCGGGCACCGCCGTGACCAGGCCGCGCTGCTCAGCGACTCCGAGCAGCGCATCCTCGAGGACGCCCTGCTCACCCGGCTCGCCCAGCAGATCCACGACCGCACGGTCGACGCCCGCGACCTCATCCGGCGCATGAACGCCGACATGCGGGAACGCAGGATGTCCTCCGGCACGACGGTCGGCGTGAGCTGGCTGCTCGCCGACGACCTCGACGACGAGCAGCGCGCCGTCAGCGCACTCCTCGACGCGGACGCCGCCCGGCTCGGCCCCGAAGGGCTCGCCCGGATCCGTGCCCACTTCGCCGCACAGATCAAGAACGCCCGCGCCCGGTACCGCGACCTGCCCTACCGCGAACTGCTGGCCCAGGTGCTCGACTACCGCCGCTGGCGGCAGTTCGCCTTCCAGCTCGTACGCCCCGACAAGAGCGAGGAGCGGCTCACCCGCGCCCGGCACAGCCGCCTCTCCGGCGGCGAGCAGTCCGTCTCGCTGCACCTGCCGCTGTTCGCCGCCGCGCACGCCATGCTCAACTCCGCACACCCGCACGCCCCGCGGCTGCTCGCCCTGGACGAGGCGTTCGCCGGCGTCGACGACACCGGCCGCGGCGAACTGATGTCGCTGGCCGCCCAGTTCGACCTCGACCTCTTCATGACCGGATACGACCTGTGGGCCGCACACGCCTCCGTCCCGGCCGCCGCCCACTACGACCTCGCGCACTCGGCGATCGACCACACCGTCTCCGCGCTGCTGCTCCTGTGGGACGGCGAGAAGCTGCTCGCCGACGACATCGGCCGGCTCACCGTGGCCCTCGGCTCACCCGGCACCCGCCGCGTACCCGGGCCGAAGGAGGCCACCGTTGCCGACTGAGCAGGACGACTACGAGGAACTGCGCGGGGAGGGCTGGACCCGGCTGCTGGCCGCCGCCCGCCGCAAGCTGGAACGCACCTCAGGCGCGCTCGACGGCGAGATCGGCCTCTTCGCCCCCAGCGAGACCGAACGCCGCACCGTCATCGGCGTCACCGGCCGCTACCGTCCCGAGACCGCCAAACGCCTCGCCGTCCCTCTGACAGCCCTCGACGCCTACCTGTACGACCGCTACGGCACCGGCCTGCTCCAGACCCTCGGCCGCCTGAACGGCCCCCTGCGCGACCGGCCCGCCGAACGCGCCGACGAGGACACCCACCGCGAACAGGTCCTTGCCTCCGCCTACTCCAGCCGCCTCGCCACCGAGAGCTGGTTCGCGTCCTGGCTGGACCGCCTCGCCGCCGACGGCACCCTGACCCGCCTTCTGCGCCGCGGGGACGCACCCTTGATCGACGCGGCGGTGCGCGTCCTGGAAAAACTCCCCGAGGACGCCTCCCGCATCCTGCCGCTTCCGGTCCTCGCCGAGTGGGCCACCGGCGACACCAAAGCCCTCGTTCCCGGAACCCCGCTCGAACAGCTTGTCCTGCGCGCCCTCGCCCAGCGCACGGGCGACGACGTCCCGCGCGAGAGGGCCGGACGACGTGCCCTGTGGGAGAGCGCGGGCGCCATCGCCGACGACCTCGCCAGCCAGGTCCTCGTCCTGGGCGTCCGTCCCGAGGGCGACACGGTGGTCTGCGACTGGCTGCACGATGCCGCCGACTTCGGCATCCCGTTCCGGCTCACCCTCCACCAGCTCGCATCCGATCCCGTCGTCCCCGCCGCCGGTGACCTCTTCGTGTGCGAGAACCCGGCCGTCCTGCGCGCGGCCGCCGCCGAACTCGAAGCGGGGAGCGCGGCCCTGGTGTGCACCGAGGGCGTACCGTCCGCTGCCTGTCAGAAGCTGCTCGCCGACGCGGCACGCGCCGGAGCCCGGCTGCACTGGCGGGCCGACTTCGACTGGACAGGCCTGCGCATCACCGCCGCCGCCGTGGAACGCCACGGGGCCCACCCCTGGCGCATGACCACCGCCGACTACCGGGAAGCCCTCGGTCAGGGCCAGGCCACGCCTCTGGGCGGCCCGCCCGCGGCAAGCCCCTGGGACCCCGAACTGGCGCGGGTCATGGCGGAGTCGGGGCAAGCCGTCATGGAGGAGCGCCTGTTGCCCGCGCTCCTGGCCGACCTCACGCGCACCTGACGCCGATGCGGACCGCCACCCGTGGCACCCGCCCGGCAGCGATAGGGCCTGCTGTGACGTGCGCGTGTGGCGCGAGTCCTGGCGGCCGGCTCCCTGATGCTGATGTCCTCTTCGACGCCCGTCGGCGTGCGCAGGACGCGGAGGGTGGCCAGGGCGGGGCGGTCGGGATGGCCCGACGGCGGTCAGCCCGGTGCTGGTGGTGAGGACGTCGGCGGCGGGAGCGGTGGTGATCACGAGCGGTTGGCGCGGCGGTTCGCAGACGTGAGAGGACGCCCCGGGTATCGCGCGGCCGGCGGCCGTGTCCGGGGAGGGTGGGCTGTCGGCCGAACTGCAACACATCCAGGAAATGTGCTGCACTTGCGGATCCCACTGCCTGAGTACAGCCGCCCTACCTGGTGCCCGGCCCCTTCGCCCGCTTCGTGCGCACCATCGTCGAGGCGATGACAGCGCTGCCGTCGATCGTCGCGGGCCTGTTCGTCTACGCGACCGCGATCCTCGGACTCGGCCTGGACCAGTCCGGCCTCGCCGCCTCACTCGCCCTCTCGGTGATGATGCTGCCGATCATCATCCGCGCCGCCGACGTCGTCATCCGCCTGGTGCCCGGCACCCTGCGCGAGGCCGCGTACGCCATGGGCACCTCCCGCTGGCGCACGGTCTGGCACATCGTCCTGCCCACCTGCCGCTCGGGCCTGACCACGTCCGTCATCCTCGGCACCGCGCGGGGCATCGGCGAGACCTCGCCCGTGCTGCTGACCGCGGGCTTCACCTCCGAGCTCAACCTCGACCCGCTGCACGGGCCGATGGTCTCCCTGCCGCTCGCGACCTTCGAGTTCGTCAAGTCGCCCGAGCCGACCATGATCTCCCGCGGCTTCGGTACGGCCGCCCTGCTCATGGCGCTGGTCCTGCTGCTGTTCGTCGCCGCCCGCGTCATCGGCGGGCGCGGCCCCGGTCAGTTGACGCGCCATCAGGAGCATCGGCGTGTGCTCGCGTCCCGGCGGGACGCGCACCGCTTCGCCCGGCGTACGGGACGGCCGGCACCGGCCGCCCCGTGGTGAGCAGTTCAAGAACAACACCGTCGACTTCGCGGTCTCCGAGATCCCGCCGGACCGGGCACGCAGCGGGCACGGTTGTCCAGTGATCCTCCGGGCAGGGGAGAGATAGGGGGTACCCGGAAGCGTGGGGCTGTGGCCCTGACGCCGGGAAGAGCGGCAGTGTCATGATTCCTGCTTCGGTACGACCGTGTGTAGCGCGCAGGGGTGGGGCGGATGGTTTGGTGGTGTTTGTTCGGGGTCGGCGCTGTTGTGTCAGTGCTCGTGGCTGTGGGTGGAGTTGCCGCCATCAGAACGGGATGGCTACCTCGGTGGATAGGCAAGAGGACGTTCCGGCCCCGGTTGTGGGGGTACGGGGCGCTTCTGTTGTCGACGGACCTTGCTTTGCAGCTGGTGGTCTGGGTAATTCCCAGTCCGCGCGTACAAGACCTCTTTCGTGGCGCAGGATTCGTGCTGCTGCTGGTCGGATTGGGGCTGCTGCAGGCCTCGCAGCAGCCAGGGCGGACCCGTTGAGGTTCGCGGCCACTCACCACTCGCCTTGACCACTCCCTCAACCCACCACCTTCCCCCGCTCCCATCCCTTCTGCCGTCGACCCACACACCGTGGAGCGGGCGTGGTCCGTGGCGTCCAGGTGGAGCGCGCCACTGTACGAACGACCTGGACGCCAGGGACCGCGTCTGCTCGGTTGCAAGGACCACTCGTCGGCGAGCCGCCGTCCGTCCGTGTCGTCCATCAGCAGGGTGACCTCATGCCCCTGCTCGGACAGGTGCACGCCATGAAAGCTCACTCCGACCGCTGCTCCTGTCCGTCCTCGGGCGGCTCCGTGGCCCGGTGCGCCGGCCTGCCGCGACGGGCGATGAGGCCTCGTACGTCGACGCGCCCCGACAGCACGACCTGGGGTGGCCGGATACCGGCTTCGTCCAGTTCCCGCTCGGTCGTGCGCGGCTCGGCGCCGCTCAGCGACGCGATGGCCCGCACCCCGATGCGTCCAGCCCGGTAGGCCTCGACAGCCCGCTCCATGATCCGACGCGGTGGCCGCACGCGCGCTGCGGCCTCGCCCTCCACGATGTACTGAGGCCCCCAGCCGTAGGTCCACGCGAGTTCGCGCGAAAGGCACTCCATCCAACGGCGGACACCCTCTGCCGGGGCCAGCAGATGCCGAGCGAAGGCGTCGCACCGCTTCTCGGCCGGTGTCCGTCGGCCGTCCAGCCGGTGCGCGGCCACACCGTCCGACAGCAGTACGTGGCCCAGCTCGTGCGCCAGTGAGAAGCGCTGCCGCTCGGACACGTGTGACGTGTTGACGACCGAGATCGTTACGTCGCGCTCGGGGTCGAGCGCGGTGAATCCGGATACGCCCTGGGGAAGCGTGAGCGCGGCCGTGTCCAAACCGATCGCCGACTCCACGAGTTCGGCGAGGTCCGGGACGGGGACGAAACCGAGCCCGAGGCGTTCACGAAGCTCTTCCGCCAGCTCCTGACCCTCGCGCTCGGCATCGACGACCTGTGTGAGGGTCCGCTTCAGTCGAGCCGCCCGCTGCCGGTTGGCTCTGTGACCGTCCGGCACGAACCGGTCGAGACGATCATCGAGGGCCAGGATCTCGCCGACCAGGCCTTCGGCCTGCTTCAGCTCCTCCTCGGCGCGCGCGATCCGGTTCAACGCAGGAGGAGGGGTCCGGGCCGCCTGTCGCGGGCTCGCGGACTCTTCCGCGCGGCTCAGTGTCCCGTCGACCGGTTCGGGTCCGGCAGCTGCTCACCTGGGGGCCTGGTCCGGGCTCATCGGCTGTGCCGGACGGCTGTGCTCAGCCGCCTGCCGCGTACCGGGCGAACCGTGCCCAGCCGTCGCGGTCAGGTTCCCCCGCTGTGCGTGTCCGGGCCTGGGGTCTCGCAGGCACACTCGGCCCAGACCGTCTTGCCGCCGGGCGGGTACGGCTCGACGCCCCAGCGGTCGGCGAGGGCGGTGACCAGGAGGAGGCCGCGGCCGGACTCGGCGTCCGGGGGCGTTCCGCAGTCCGCAGGTGGCGACGGGAGGTGCTCGCCCCGGGCGTCCGTGACGGCGATACGGAGCAGGCCGGCCGTGGTGTCGAGGGTGAGGGTGAGCCGGAAGTCGCGGCTGTTGACGCGACCGTGCAGGGCGGCGTTGGCGGCGAGTTCGGCCACGATCTGCTCGGCGCGCTCGGTGACGCCGGGTGACACCGGCCACGCGCGGAGCTGCTCGACGGCGAGGAGACGGGCGAGCCGGGCTCCGCGGCGGGTGGACGACAGAAGCTGGGCGAACGTGCGTACGAGGGAGGTGAGTTGGGGCGTGGTCGCGCTCATGAGGCCACGGTGACGGGTCCGCGTGGGCGCGTTCCAGAGGCGCGGTCCGTACGCTACGTCAGCGTACGGGCACATTCCGTGGACGGTACGACGGCTCATGCGTCACGCTGGGTGTCGTCGGGTGGGGGACGGCGGGTACGGAACCGGAGGTGGCCGCGGATGACCGGCGGCGGTGTGGTGGACGACGAAGACGTGCCGGGCGGCGAGGCGGACCGGGAGCCCGACCCCTCGGACAGCCTGCGGACGTTCGGGGCGGTCATGCAGGCACTGCGCGAGCACGCGGGGTACAGCAGAACCGAGTTCGCGAACCTGGTGAGCTTCTCCAAGCACACGGTGGAGTCCGTGGAGCTGGGGCGCCGGATGCCCGACGTGGCGCTGGTGGAGCGCTCCGAGGAGGCGCTGGGCAACACGGGGGCGCTGCGGCAGGCGTCGAAGTACGTGACACGAGGGCGCGGGGACGTGGGGCTCGCGGCGTGGTTCCGGCAGTGGGCCCGGCTGGAGCGGGTGGCGGTGAGCCTGTGCACGTACGAGTGCCGGCTGGTGCCGGGGTTGTTGCAGTCGGAGGGGTATGCGCGGGCGGTGTTCGAGGGGACCGTTCCGGTGGCGCCGGACAGCCTGCTGGAGGACTTCATGGCCCGGCGGATGGAGCGGCAGCGGATGCTGTTCGAGCGGCCGACGACGCCGTTCAGCTTCATCGTCGAAGAGCACGTCTTCCGGCGCCGGTTCGGGGATCCGGACCAGATGCGGAAGATGTTGGACCATGTGCTGGAGCTGAGCGCACCGCGGAACGTGACGCTTCAAGTCGTGCCGTTGGAAGCCGGGTTGCATGCCTGCCTGGATGGGCCGGTGCAGTTACTGGAAACCCCGAAAGGGAAACGGCTCGCGTACTCCGAGGGGCAGCAGAACGGCCGTCTGATCTCCGACGTGAAAGAGGTGAGTCTGCTCTGCCAGCGCTATGACACACTGCGCTCGCAGGCCCTGAACGCCAAGGACTCGCGGGGTCTGCTGGAGCGACTCCGAGGAGAGCTATGAGCACGAGGCCGGAACTGGCGTGGTTCAAGTCCAGCTACAGCGGCAGTCAGGGTGACAGCTGTGTGGAGGTCGCCGTCACCGAACAGGCCGTGTGCGTACGGGACTCCAAGGACGTGACGCGTCCTCACCTTACTTCCGGGCGTGAGGAGTGGTCGCGGTTCGTGGGTCTCGTGGCAGACGTGTGAGCGGTGTAAGTGTCCGAGGCCGTCGGCGTTGAAGTTGTGGATCACGTTACGGACCGGTCGTCGCTGGTGAACGTCACCTCGGTGACACTGCCACGGGCAGGCCCTGCGCGGACAGCAGCACCATCGTCGGCGCAGCAGCTCGCAGCGGCCGGCCTCGGTCAGGCTCAGACCGCCGCACGCGACATGCTCACTGAGGACGAGAGCGGCCTGGCCGGGCAATCATCGCGTCCTCAGTCGGCGGCGCGGAGACCGACGGCGAGGTCGGGTTCGGCGACGGGATGCTCTGCGGCGGGCTCGGGGAGCGACCGGGAGCCGGCCAGGGCCGCGCGGGCCGCGTCCTTGTCGAGGACGCCCTCCCAGCGGGCGACCACGAACGTGGCGACGCAGTTGCCGATCAGGTTGGTGACCACACGCATCGTGTCCATCAGCCGGTCTGCGGCGAGCAGCAGCGCGATCGCGCCCACGGGCACCACGTGCAGCGCGGACACGGTGGCCGACAGCGCGAGAAAGGCGGAGCCCGGGATACCGGCCATGCCCTTGGAGGAGAGGATCAGCACGAGCAGCGCCGTGATCTGCTGGCCGATGCTCAGGTGCACTCCGACGGCCTGAGCGATGAACAACAGCGCGATCGACAGGTAGATGGACGCACCGTCGAGGTTGAACGAGTAGCCGGTGGGCACGACCAGCCCGGTCGTCGCGTCCGGGCATCCCGCGCGGCGCACCTTCCGCATGAGCTGGGGCATCACCGATTCGCTGGATGCGGTGGCGGTGGCGAGAGTGAACTCGGAGCGGGCGTATACGACGAAGCGCCACAGGCTCAGCCCCGTGAAGACCTTGAGCAGTACGGCCAGCAGCAGGACGAACACCAGTGCCGCGCCGTAGCAGGCGGCTATCAGCTTGGCGTACGAAGACAACGCGTGTGGGCCGTACTGCCCGATGAGGTAACCGGCCGAGGCGAAAGCGGCCACCGGGGCCAGCTTCATGACATAGCCGACGATCTTGGTGATCACCTCGCCGACCTGCTCCACCAGCCCCAGCACCAGGGGCGCGCGCTCCCTGCCCACGTGCACCAGTGCAGCACCGCACAGCACCGCGAGCAGCAGCACCTGCAGCACCTTGTTCTCGGCGAAGGCGTCGACCGCGCTGGCCGGTATCAGGTCGAGTAGGAAGCCGCCGACCCCCGGCAGGTGGTTCCCGGCCGTCTTGGCATCGACGGCGCCCGCGTCCAGCACGGGGTGCCCGCCGGCGAAACCGGCGCCCGGCCGCACGAGATTGCCCACCACCAGGCCGAACAGCAGCGCGGCTGTGGACACCACCTCGAACCAGAGCAGCGCCTTCACGCCGATCCGGCCGACTGACTTGAGATCACCGGCCTTCGTGATGCCGACCACCACCACGCAGAACACCAGTGGGGCGATGACCATCTTGATCAGATTGAGGAAGCCTTGGGCGATCTGCTGGAAACTGCCGGCGGCACCGGGCCACAGCTCTCCGGCCACGGCGCCCAGTGCCGTGGCCAGCAAGACGTGCAGGAACGGGGAACGAACGAGCGAGACCAGCTGACCGCCAGCGGCTGCGGTCGCGGTTGCCTGGGCGGGCGGGGCGTGCGAGGAGCGGAGCATGTGTCGGCACCTTCCGTAAACACGGACCAGACATTTCCACATTGCGGAAATTCTATTTCGCATGGAATTTTGCCCGCTGCATGTTTCCGCGGCACTTCCGGAATGTTGCCCCCCGGGGTCGCTCACGCTGCCAGGGGCCGCCGCTCTCGCCCTCGTTGAGGATGTCGCGTGCGACGGCGAGCCGGTACGGGGAGTGTTACGGCGTATGCGTGCCAGCGGCGGTGGCAGAGGCGGGCGCAGTGTTGGTGGCGGCGGCGCCAGGTGGACCACAGTTCGACGGGACGGCCGTGGAGGCCGAGGCGCACTACGCCGAGCACGGGTACGCGCACGTGGCCCGTGCCATGGCGGGCGGCCGGCCGGTACCCGGCCCAGAAAAGCGCCCCGGCAACGACAGAAAAGCCGAAGGCAAGGAATCGTCTACGCACTTGAAGGCCCGGCCGTCATGGGTGCGCGAATGTCCGACAGGGGCCTTGGCAATAGGTGTCGCTTTTCCCGTGATTGCCCGCTGTTCCCCGCCCGATCTGGTGCGGCTGTGGTGCCCGCATTCGGCATCCATGTCGGGCGCCACTACCGCGTCTGCGCCCTGTAGCGCTTCATCAGCGCAGTGATCCGTGCGTGGTCCGCCTGGCCATTGAGCTCGGCCACGAGATCGTCTGGGCACAGCTCGTAGCGGTCGCCCCACCAGCGACGTGCTCGGTTGTCCCAGATCCGGTAACCACCCGGCGCGCCCCTGGCAACGTAGCGTCTCCTGCTCACAGTTCCCCTGTTCCCGGAGCCGTTCGTACTGTCCTTCACCGAGTCGTCCCCGACGCGTGCCCCTGCGCGGGCTGCGGTCGACCGGCGGGGCAGTATGCAGCGGCCGGCCCCCTACCAGCCGAGGAGTGCGGGACCGAGGCTCAGCCCGGTCTTCTTGAGCCATTCCTCCTGGACGTCGCGGTTACGGGTGCCGATGGAGAGGTAGACCGCGTGGGTGCCAGGGGCGGGTTCGGTGCACTGGGATGTCCACACGCTGTTGAGGCAGAGCTGGACTCCGCAGAGCTTCGACGAAGACAGGCCCCGCAGAGCTCCCTCCCGGGACACGTCGAATCCCAGCGGACCCACCGCTTGGACCATGAGGTCCAACTCCGCCTCCGTGCTGCTCTCGTCGTGCTCGCGCACCATGAATGGTGGGCTGGTCCACCCGTGCAGTTCCAGTTGCAGTCCCCATTCCTCGATCAAGGGCCACACTTCGGCGAACTCGGGGCGCAGCTCGACTTCCACGCGGTAGGGGTCGCCACCGTGCAACGCGTCGGTACGAGTGACCACGCGCCAGAACTCGACCAGTCCGTCCGGCGGAATGGGGCTGTCGTCACGGCGCGTGAAGGCGCCCCGCGTGAAGTGCTGGCGCGCATGATGGAACTGCTCCGCTGTGACGACAGGGCCGACCTCGGGAGAGAACGGATCATCGACCCACTCCGCGAACACACCCAGCAGTTCACGGGCGCGTCGCAGCGCGCTCATGGCGTCTGGTAACGGCTCGAGTACCTCATAGAGCAGGGACATTCCCACCGGCGCACCTCCCGGGAGCGGAGCGTACGCACGGCACGCCCAGGTGTCGCGTGAATTAAGTGAAGTACCAGGAGGATCCGTAGACCGTACTTCCATGCGGTGACTCCAGGGGTGCGGTGGTGGTCTGCCGACCGCCGTCCGCGGAGGATCCACGCATACAGCCTGTCCCACCCTGATCCGGCCACCTGATCCCTGGACCGCGCCGGAGCGCGCGTCCGGACGGGCCCATTAGGCTTGGGCGCTCCGACGGGCACCCGCCCGCCGCCCGGCGGGGGTACGGCACTCGTGCGGCTGCCCCGCACCACCACACCCAAGGACGGCAACCGAGTGTCTTTCTTCACCATCGGCCACCGCGGCGTCATGGCCGCCGAGCCGGAGAACACCCTGCGCTCCTTCCTGCGGGCCGAGCGCGAGGGGCTGGACGGCATCGAACTGGACCTGCACCTGAGCAAGGACGGCGAGTTGGTCGTCATGCACGACGAGACCCTGGACCGCACGACGGACGGCTCCGGTCCGATAGCCGACCAGAAGCTGCGGAAGCTCAAGAAGCTCGACGCCGGCCTCGGCGAGCGCATCCCCACGTTCGGGGAGGTGCTGGACGCCGTCGGGCCGACGCTGCCGATCCAGGCGGAGATCAAGGACGTGGCCGCCGCCCGGTCACTGGCCAAGGTGCTCACCGACCGAGACCTGCTGGACCGGGTCTCAGTGCTGTCGTTCCACGACGTGGCGCTGATCGAGATCCACGACCTGCTGCCGCAGGCCCGCACCGTGCTGGTGGCAGGGCCCAGCGCGCACCGCGACACCTTCGTCGGCCGCGCTCAGAAGGTCGGTTCCACCCTGGTCAGTGTGGAGCTGCGCCAGCTGAACCGGGCCATTGTGGAGAAGTGCGGCGCCGCCGGCATCGACGTGATGGCCTGGACCGTCAACGACGAGCGAGACCTGACGCTGGCCCGGACGCTCGGCCTGGTGGGCTGCGTGACCGACCAGCCCGGCATGAAGCGGCTGGTCGAGGCCACGGCCTGACCTCAGGAGTCCGGGACCGAGCCGGCCGCCCGTGCGGTCAGGCGAGAGCATGAACGCCGTGGTCGCCGTCCCGCGCGCTGGGGAACCGGGACCACGGTGCGTTCGCCGGCGTCAGGCCGGCTGCTTGGCCAGCGTCTCGAACGCCAGGTTGTTGCGGAGCGGCAGGCCGAACCGTTTCCTGGAGATCGTTCAGCCTCCGTGGGCCGTGAGTCGGAGCTGTGCGGTTCACAAGTACGTCTTGTCCCAGCCACCTCGGACGATTGCCTGGATCGCGTTCTCAAAACCGTTGGCGACGCGCTGGATTCCTGCGTCTCCGGCAATCAGGATGTCGTCGTCCTCGGCCGGGAGCAGGTATGCGCGGCTGGAGAACGCCGCACCGATCGGGACGACGGGTTCGCCGATGCGTTTGGCGTAGATGCGCACGTTCCGCAGGGGAACGTCCAGGGCGCTCTCGGTGTCTGTCGTGAGCTCCTCTTGGCGCTGCCCCCAGGGCCAGATCACGGTGAGTACGCCGTATGTCTCCAAGAACCCGCGGAGTTGGGGAGTGACATCGACACCGTCGTCTGCGTACTGCCCGCAGGCGTCCCCAAGGTTCAGCGGACCCGCTTCGACGCGTGCCGCTCCTGCGAGAGCGTCTCGCAGCCTCCGTACGGCGGTCGGGCACCGCTGAGCGCGGCGACAGACCTGGGTGTATCCGACCGGTACCAGCAGCATGAGATCCCGCTGGTCAGCGTGTGCGCGGTTGGTGGAGATCCTCACCCCACTGACCGGCGCCACCTCGGCCGGGTTCGTGCACTCGCTGCTGCGGCGCGCGCCAGCGCCGCAGCCCGGACGAAGCGGCAGACCGAATGATGACATCAGCCTGGGAAGCTGCGGCATTTTGGGACGGATTCCATGGCTGACCTGCGCGGATCGTCATTCCACGAAGCTACGGGATCTCCGGGGTGTGGCGGCTGCTGGATCGCCTCGGCTGGTCGTGGCAGGTGCCGAAGGTGCGGGCCGTGGAGCGTAACGAGGAGGCGATGTGCCCATTCGCCCACTTCGTGATCTGACAGTGGCGGGTGATATCTATGCGCCACATGGACACTGAGCACGCTCGCCCCGAGGACCTGGCCATGCTCCGGGCGGCATTCGACACCGGGGAGCCCCTGGGCTGGGAGGCGGTCCGCGCCTTCGAGGCGGAACACGGGATCGCACTGCCCGAGCCCTACCGGACCTGCGTCGCGGAGATAGCCGACGGCTCCGGTTTCGGCCCGCCCGACTACGGCCTGGTGCCGCTGGCCGAACTGCCCGACGACTGGGGTGAGGACCGCTCGGTCCGTGAGCTGGCCAAGCCGTTCCCGCTCACGGAGATGTGGGTGTGGGAGGACGACGATCTCCCGGATGACGAACTGGGCCCGATGCTGGATCCGGTCTTCGACCATGGGTCGATCGTGCTGGGCACCGACGGCTGCGGCATGTACTGGCATCTGATCGTCACCGGCCCTCACCGGGGACACATCTGGAATATCAGCGGCGAGGGTGCCGGACCGTTTGGGTCCGAGTTCGGCTTCACCACCGGCGAGTCCGGCTTTGCCGGCTGGGTCCGTCACTGGGTCGAGGGCAAGTCCTGGTCGGACGCAATGTGATCTCGAATGGCGGCTTATGGAACGTGAGGGTGGCTGGACGGCTGCCTGACACCGGTGTCGTGGACCGACCGTCTGGAAGCCGACGTTTCCTGAGAGGGCCGTTCGTGAGCTGATGCCTTTTCTCGGTGAGGTTGGGGCAGGGGCTGGACCCCTGTCTCATTCATATCCTCACGTCAGCGGCTCTCTGCCACGGCTACCCGACCCGACTGCAGGGACGATCGCCGCTGTGCCGGGCTGCCGAGGGCTTGCGCGAGGGCGAGGAGGGCGTCGTCCGATACCACCCGCAGGCCGTACTCCGCGAACAGTGCCGCCATCCGCTGCGGCCGCCACAGTGAGCGCCACGGCTCGCCCGACGTGGCGGAACTGCCGAGCACGCGTGTCAGCAGCCGCCCTGCGTCCGCCTTCACCGACGGCGCCTGATAGTTGACGACGAGTGCACTGCCCGGGACCGTCCGGGCGGCGAGCGCGGCCACCGTGGCACGCACCTGGTCGCGTGTGAGGTACGGGACGACGCCCTCCCACAGCCATGTCGTCGGCGCGGACGGGTCGTGCCCGGCGGCGTCCAACGCCGCACCGAGATCATCGACGGCGAAATCGACCGGCGTGAACCGTACGGAACGGGCGAGGGCCGGTAGCTCGGCGCCGGGGCGATCGCCCGTATCCGGCTCTCGCCCCACGTGCGCGGCTTCGGCGAGGCGGGCGAGCTTGTCCTGCTGGGAGGCCGGATGGTCGACCTCCCACACATCCGTCTGCGCGAGCTCGGGCAGACGCCACGCGCGCGTATCCAGACCGGCGCCGAGGATGACGAGTTGGTCGGTCACGTGGGCCCGCAGGGCGTCGTCGATCGCGACCGTCCGCGGTACGACCACCTCGGCGCATGCCCGCACACTCTCGTACGCGGTGCGCGCCTGCCAGCCCTTGGGCGGAGTGCTCGCGCGCACCTCGTCCACGGGCGTCCGCTCTGCGACGCGCAGCAGCCGTACCGCCACCAGATCCGCGAACCGGCCTGTGGCAACCCGTCCGTCAGCGGCTGCCCGCCCCTGGCAGACCAGCACCGCCGTCCGGCTTGCCTCGCGCCCGCTCTCCTTCACGGAGCCGTATTCAACACCACCCCAGGTGTTCAACACCACCCCCGCCCTGCCGACGTCAACAGCAACGTCGTGCACGGCACGGTCGGGCCGGTCGCCACGGTCGCCTCCGGATAGTTCACGGGCGTGTCCACGCCGGTGCGGGCCGGGCAGCTCGCCGTCGGCGATCACGGCGAGGCGGCCGGCTTCCAGCCCGCGGGGTCCATCTCCACCGGCGTCGCGAGGGCGCCAACCTCGCCGGCGTCCTGTTGGTGGCCTGGAACCACCCCTTGGTACGGCTGCTTTGCTGTGACCGTCATCAATAGATGGCCATCGTGGCGAGAACGCCGCAGGTGGCGGAGGATTGTCAATTACGGTTGGCCATTTTGAGCAGTGCAAGCTGCCAAACGTGGAACGTTGCCTCGTTCGGCCCATAGCGGTCGCTGCGGCGGATCAGTTGAGGTGTCATAACACTACGCCCCGCGCTCAGAGCGGATGCGCGGCGGGTTTCGCACTTCAGACAGGCGAACCCGTGCAAATCAGCTTCGGAAGGTGGAGACAGTGACGCAGTTCAACAAGGGCGATCGTGTCCAGTACCAGGGGCAGGACAACCAGAGGCACACCGGAGAGATCCGCCGTATCCAGGGTGAATCGCCCCAGGCGAAGTACACCGTCCGCGACGAGAACACCCAAGCGGAAGAGCAGGTCGAGGAGCGGAAGATCGAGCGGTCGCTGTAACACAGCATCGTGATGAGTCGCCCCCTGCGAGGGTGGGCGACTCATCGGCTGAGGGACTTGCTGTCCGGCGGCCGGCGTATCAACCCCGGCTATTCAGGGGAATTGGGCGAGCTGACGCCCTGACAGCAGAAAGGTGCCGCTGGCCTGCAAGGATGCGAGTGTCGAGTTCATATCCACTGCAGAAGACAGGGCACGCTTCTGGTGGAGTCAGCGTACAGCGTGGGACCGTCGGCTGCCGGTGGTGGCTGACGATAAGAGACTGATTGAATTTGCCCCGGTGTGCTGCTGGCTCGGCAGCTGGGCCTGGTGATCGAGGGCGTGGGTGCCACCCGTGGGCGGGCTGTGGTCATGACCGGTCGGCGCCGGGTGGGGAAGTCTCGCCTGGTTCAGGAGTTCTGTGACCGGTCCCGGGTTCCGTACGTGGTATTCCAGGCGACCCGGGGCCGCAACGCCGTGGCCGAGCGGGCGGACTTCACTGGGACGCTCGCCCAGTCCGCCCTACCGGGGGGCGGAGCTGGTGGCCGGGCTGCAGGCCGCGGATTGGAATCAGGCGCTGCGCTCACTGGCCGTCGCGGTTCCGGACGACGCTCCGAGCATCGCGGTGATCGACGAGGTGCCGTGGCTGGTTGAGCAGGACGCGGAGTTCGAGGGGCGCTGCAGACCGTCTGGGACCGTCACCTGTCCGCCAAGCCGGTCCTGCTCATCCTGGTCGGCAGTGACATGTCGGTGATGGAGGCGCTGCAGTCGTACGGCCGCCCGTTCTTCGGGCGGGCGGCGAAGATGACCGTACGGCCGCTGCACCTGGGCGATGTGCAGGCCATGACCGGGCTGGATGCGGCGGACGCGGTGGACGCGCTGCTGATCACCGGAGGCTTTCCGGAAATCGTTCAGTCGTGGCGGCCAGGGCTGGGCCGGGCGGACTTCCTGCGCGAGGCGGTGGCGAATCCGCTGTCTCCGCTGCTGGTGGCGGGCGAGCTCTCGCTGCTGGGGGAGTTCCCCGAGGCGTCGCACTCGCGGGCGGTGCTGGAGGCGGTGGGCAGCGGCGAGCGGACCTTCTCCACCATCGCTGCACAGGCCGGGGGAACAGGTGCCCTGCCATCGGGCACGCTGTCCCCGCTGCTGAACACCCTGCAGGCCAAGCGGGTTCTGGCGGCCGACCTGCCGCTGTCCGCAAAGGCCGACACCAAGAACAAGCGCTACCGCATCGCCGATCCGTATCTCCGTTTCTGGCTGGCGTTCCTGCAGCGGGGTATCCCGCTCATCGAGCGCGGCCGGGGCGATCTGGCCCTGGACCGCATCGAGCGGTCCTGGACCACCTGGCGCGGGCGCGCGGTCGAGCCGCTCATCCGCGAGTCGCTGCTGCAGCTGCTGCCCGACGAGCGATGGCCGGAGACAGAGGCTGTCGGCGGCTGGTGGAACCGGCAGAACAACCCCGAGATCGACCTGGTGGGCACCGACCTTCCCCAAGCTCTCAACTCCGTTCGAGCAGGGGAGACCCCAACCCCTGTGGCGGGCGCGGTGCATTTCGTCGGCTCCATCAAGTGGCTGGAGTCCCAGCCGTTCGGCCGGCGTGAATACGACGCCCTGGCTCGGGACGTACCCGCGGTGCCCGGTGCCGGGCCGGATACGCCGCTGGTCGCGGTGTCCCGCAGCGGTGTGGTCGGCAGTCTGCCGCTTGCGGCCCACTGGGGACCTGAAGATCTGGTCCGCGCCTGGCAGTAGCGGAGAGACGGTGAGACATGGGGTACATGGTTCAGGATGCTCAGTGCCGGTACGCCTCCACCCAGGCCCACCCCCTCAGGCGCGGGTTCGGGCAGCGGTGGGTCGAGGAGGCCGATCGCCTGACGGTGTCGACCGCGTCTGCACAGGGCGACGATGCCGCTGCCGGACCGGAGCCGGACGGCGGTGACGGTTACGGTGACGCCGAGCACGGCTGTGTCGAACGGGAGGGCGAGGCGGTCCTCGATGACTGCATGGAGTGCGGCGAGTTGTTCGTACTCGTCGTAGGCATCGACCATCGCCTCCGCGACCATGGCGGCGAGTGCTGTGGTGGTGGGCCTCATCGTCCGTGGTCACCTGGTGGGCACCGCCCGCCCGGAGTTGGCGAGGAGGATCGTGTACGGCGACTACTCCGTGGAGCACGCCTGCAGCGCCAACATCGCCCCCGTCCGGCAACCAGGCCCGGGCTGGAGCCTGCTGCGCTACACCACACCCGACGGCTTCCTCATCGCCCGAGCACCGACCAGGGGCCCCGACCACGTCTCCCGGGTACGCGCCCAGGCCCGCTGGATAGTCGAGCACAACGGCTTCCGCGGACTCGGCGATCCGGGCCACGCCGAAGGTGAGCGCTGGCTGCGAGCCTGCGCGTACGGTGACGGCTCGCAAGGCTCCGGCAATGCCGAGACGTGGCTCCAGGCGGGGCATACGCAGCACATGGACTTCGTCGGCCGACTGCTGACAGGCGCTTTGTGAGGCACCGAAGGCGCGAAAACGGGCCCTCCACGACCAGCAGGCGTTTGCTTTTTGCCAGGGCCAGGGCCAGGGCCAGGGCCAGGGCCAGGGCCAGGGCCAGCGGCATCGCGTGCACCCGGCGGAGAGGCATCGCGTTGCGCGCGCCTGGCGAGCCAGCCTGGGTCGCCTGCTCCCCCACCTGGGCGACTGTTGCTTCGGCCAGCGCGTCGGCCACCGCCATCGTCGCCCACCGGCCGTGATGCCGGTCCAGATCCACAACCCCGGCGAACGCTTCGTACGGTGCCGCTGTCCACCCCGCGGGACCAGACGGTGCTCGACTTCACTGGCGTTGAAGAAGCGGGTCACCCGGTTCGCACTCGCCAACGCGGTCCTTGCCGACCGGCCCGCGTAGCCCCTCCCCGCGACGGTCCCGGTCCACATGCTGGTCAGGGTGGACCGGGTGGGTATTTGCGATGCTAAAGTCCCCTCCATGCTGCACACCGCCACCCTCGCCATGATGCGAATGATGCCCCGAATGTCGGAGGCGCTTCGCTAGCGAAGCCGTGTGCGCGCAGGACGCGACGGACCCTCCGGCAACGGGGGGTCCGTTTTTTTGTTGTCCCCGTTGCCTCCCGCGCTCCTCACCCACCCCCAGTCGTCCCCGTGGCTGCCGTGTGCGGCCGACTCCATCCGCAGGAGAACCTCGCCATGCCCCACTCTCCGGTCATCTCGCTCACCGATTGTGCCGACCCCAACGCGGTGGCCCGGCAGTCGGCCAGGATCGCCGCCCTCTTCGGGGCCACGCCGAGTGTCCTTCCGTTGACCGGGCCGGACCCGGAGGGCGTCGCCGCGCTCACGCTGCTCGACCTGCTGCGCGCCACCGATCTCGTCGGCGGGCCGACGCACCCGGTCGTGGTGCTGGTCAATATCGCGCCGCGGGACGGCTCCTGGCCCAACGGGGCGCCGTTCTGCTACTTCCGCCACAAGCAGCACCTGGTGATCAGCACGTTGAATCCCCGAGTCCTCGCGCCGCTGTCGACCTACCTGGAGCTGACGGAGGTTCAGGTCACCGACGTACGCGAGGTGGTGGAGACGGCCGCCGCCCAGTGGGCCGAGCTGTCGTCGGCCGAGGTCGAGGAGATCGGGCGGACCCAGTTCCGCAGCCTCTGGTACGTGCCGCTGCTGGCCCGCTGGTTGGTGGACGGTCGCCCGGTCCCCGCACGGCCGCACGTCGTGGGCGGGCCCGACCAGCGGGCGGTGGGCGCCGAGGAGGCCGGCGCGGTGCGGGTCGCCGTGGTGGACAACTTCGGCAACTGCAAGCTGGACCGCCCCGTCGCTGCCATCCCCGGCCACCGGGCGGCGGCTGGTCTGTCCGTCCACAGCGCCCGCGACGGCCGCCGGATCCAGGTGCGCTGTTACGACCGGCTGCCCGATGTGCCGTACGGCGAGCCGGGCATCACCACCGGAAGTTCGGGCCTGGGTTTCGCCGAACTGGTGGTGCGGGGCGGTTCCGCGGCCGAACTGTTCGGTCTGCGCGAAGGCGACCGGGTCCTCCATCCCACCGGCTGACGCGTTGTCGCGGCGTCTCGAACGACGGTCGCCTCGATTGACACCGCACCGCACCGCCCGCAATGCTCAAGCGCATGTCCGGAATCCTCCGCCTCATGCGCCGTCGGCACGTTGACCACGTGCGGTGCGCCGCCGATCTGTGTCGCTGAGCGCACTGCCCCCGGCTTTTCTTTCGCGCCGTCCGTTTCCGGACAGCTTTTCCAAAGGAACCCTCATGTCCCTTTCCCGCACGTCCCTCGCCGCCTCGCTGGGCGCCGTCGTGGTGCTGGCGGCCGCCGCCTGCGCGCCCCAGCCCCAGAGCACGGCCAAGGCCACCGCGACGGCCTCCGGCAACTGCGCGACCAGCCCGAGCCTCCACCGGCAGGGGCAGCTGACCGTCGCCACCGACTCCCCGGCCTACACGCCGTGGTTCGACAACAACGACCCGTCCAACGGCAAGGGCTTCGAAAGTGCCGTGGCCTACGCGGTGGCCGACAAGCTCGGCTTCAGCCGGAGCCAGGTGAAGTGGGTGGTCGAACCGTTCGACAACTCCTACGCCCCAGGACCGAAGAACTTCGACTTCGACATCAACCAGATCTCCAGCACCCCGGAGCGGGCGAAGGCGGTGGACTTCTCCACCAGCTACTACACGGCCAATCAGGCCGTCCTGGTACTGAACAAGTCCAAGTACGCGGGCGCCACTTCACTGGCCGCACTCAAGGACGCCAAGATCGGCGTGCAGGTTGCCACCACCAGCTACCAGGCGGTGCTCGACGAGATAAAGCCCGGCCGGCAGCCGAGTGTCTTCAACACCACCAACGACGAGATCAACGCTCTGCAGAACGGCCAGATCGACGCGCTCGTCACCGACCTGCCGACGGTGTTCTACCTGGCCGGCACACAGGTGCACGGTGGCAAGATCCTGGGCCAGTTCGGCTACCACGGCAGCACGCCGGAGCAGTTCGGCCTGCTGCTGGGCAAGGGCAGCGGGCTGACCCCCTGCGTCAACCAGGCGCTCGCCGCGCTCAAGGCCGACGGCACGCTGGACAAGATCACCTCCCAGTGGCTGTCGGCCTCGGCCCACGCCCCCGAGCTCAAGCCGTAGCGGGTCGCACAGTGAAGCACGAGACCTCGGCCGAGCTGGATCAGCAGGCCAACCCGCAGGACGAGCAGTACCGGCCGAGCGAGCGGCAGCGTGAGCGGGAGCGGTTCCGCCGCGCCCGCCAGCGGCGCAACAGATGGATCGCGATCCTGTGCACCCTGGTCAGCCTGGTGGCGGTGGCGGCGGCCGTGGTCGCCTCGCCCGGCTGGGACCGGCTGCGCAGCCGGTTCCTGGACGGCGCGGAGTTCCGCAAGACGTTCCCCGCGATCCTGGACGGCTTCTGGCTCAACGTCCAGATGTTCCTGATCGCCGAGGTGCTGATCCTCGTCCTGGGCCTGCTGATCGCCCTGGTGCGGGTCACCCGGGCGCCCGGCCTGCAGCCGCTGCGCCTGGCCGCGACCCTGTACGTGGACGTCTTCCGCGGGGTGCCGACCCTGCTGCTGGTCTTCCTGGTCGGCTTCGGCCTGCCGGCGCTCCAGCTGCAGGGCACCCCCTCCCAGCCCTGGCTGCTCGGGGTGATCGCGCTGGTGCTCTCCTACACCGCCTACGTCGGTGAGGTGCTACGGGCCGGCCTGAACTCGGTTCATCCCGCGCAGCGCAACGCCGCGCGGGCGCTCGGGCTCAGCGAGTCGCAGACCCTCCGGCGGGTGATCCTCCCGCAGGCGGTGCGCAACGTCCTGCCGCCCCTGCTCAACGACTTCATCGCACTGCAGAAGGACACCGCCCTGGTGGCCGTCCTCGGGCCGTTGGAGGCGCTGAGGGTCGCGCAGATCAAGGCGAACTACGACTTCAACTACACCCCCTACCTGGGGGCGGCAGCCCTGTTCATCGCGGTGACCATCCCCTTGACGAGGTACGCCGACCGACTGCAGCGCCGCGCTGCACAGCGCACCTGGGCGGAGGCCGGACAGTGAACGAGCCACTGCTGCGGATCAGCGCCCTGCGTAAGGCGTACGGTTCACGCCTGGTCCTGCGCTCGATCGACCTGGAAGTCGCCGAGCACCAGGTGGTCTGCCTGATCGGCGGATCGGGCTCAGGCAAGTCCACCCTGCTGCGCTGCATCGACCTGTTGGACGTCGTCGACGACGGCACCATCCATCTCGGCGGGACCGAGCTGACCGATCCCCGCCTGGACGCGAACCTGGCCCGCCGACGGATCGGCATCGTCTTCCAGGCGTACAACCTGTTCCCGCACCTGAGCGTGCTGGACAACATCACGCTCGCCCCGCGCCAGGTGCACAAGGTGCCGCGCAGGCAGGCCGAGGAGTCGGCCCGCGAACTGCTCGCCAGGCTGGGCCTCGCGGACAAGGCGCACGACTACCCGGACCGGCTCTCCGGCGGCCAGCAGCAGCGGGCCGCGATCGCCCGGGCCCTGGCCACCGACCCGCAGGTGCTGCTCTTCGACGAGATCACCTCGGCGCTCGACCCCGAACTGGTGGGCGAGGTGCTGGACGTGGTCACGGACCTGAAGGAGCGCGGCCTGACCATCCTGATGGCCACGCACGAGATGGGCTTCGCCCGGCAGGCCGCTGACCAGGTCTGCTTCCTCCAGGACGGCGTGATCCGCGAACAGGGCGCCGCCGAGCAGGTGTTCACCGACCCCCGCCACGAGTCGACCCGGCGCTTCCTGTCCCGCGTGCTGGAACGCTAGTGTCCTGAAGTCCTTGATCCCTCGGCAGTCTCCGGCGAGGGATTCGAGGATCTGGCCGGCGGTCTTCGTCCAGACGTAGGGCCTCGGGTTGTCGTTCCGGTCGGCGACCCGAGGCCCGGATGTCGCGCAGCAGCGGACCCCGCCATCTCTGAGGGCTGATCAGGGCAGACGTTCCACGATGCTGTCCACGAACAGTCCACAGACGGCGTCGGTGCCGCTCACGGCCGCACACGCCTGCACATACGCGAAGACCCCGGCCTCAGCTTTTCCGCTGGTGACGGGGTCTTTGGGCACCTCATGCAGGGTGCCCCCGGTGAGGCACCCGAGCCTGATGATGAGGAGAGGCAGGGCTGAAGGGGGCCCTCGCCGACGAGGGACCGGGTCAGATCTTGATCACGGTGGCCTGGCCGCCGCACAGGGCGGTCAGGTCCTCGGGGTCCGAGGTGAGGATCGTGACGGGGCCGGGGGCGGCGAGGGCGGTGGCGCTGAGCATGGCGTCGATGGCGTACTTGTGGCCGTGCAGGTCGGTGTCGGCAAGGAGGGCGGCGGCGTGCCGGGCGATCGGCTCGGTGACCGGCTCCACGATGAGGCGGGCGAGGGTCCACTCCAGGGCGGGGCGATTGATCCGGGGATGGATGACCTCGACCAGGGTGGCCGCAGACGTGATCACCCTCAGGTCGTCGGCGAGGGCCAGGGCGAACCAGCCGGTGACCGTACGGTCGCGCAGCACGGCCTTGGACAGCCCCTCGCTGTCGAGGACCAAGGTGCCGCCGGGTACGGCGGGGGAGCGGGTCACGCCGCGTCCGTCCTGCCGCGGGTCTGTTCGAGGCGGGCCTGGTGGAGCTGGTCGCGCAGCGCCTGGATCTCCTCGTCGGTGACGGGGCCGTGCTCGGCCTCGGCGACCCGGATGAGTTCGTTGAGGTTGTCGCGTTCGATCTGCCGGGCGACGGCTGCGGCCACGTAGGCGGACAGGCCGGAGGGACCGCTGCGGGCCTTGGCGGCCTCCGCGATGTCGCGCGGCATGGTGATCGAGTACTTGCCGGTAGGCTCGCTCACGCCCTTTATCCTACCTTCAATCCTCCTGGATGGGTTATCCATCCGTCTGCTCGCTGTGGGGCGACCCCGTTGAGCAGGATTGACCGAGGACGCGGACTGTCGGAACGCCGTGATCTCAGGGAGCGTGATCACTTGGACAGTCGACACGCACGTCGGATACTGGCCATACCCGGCCAAGCATCGACGTGCGGGGGTTGCCCATGATCCGACGTGATGCGCTGGCGGAGTACGTTCGCGGGTCGCTGTGGGTGCTTCCCACCCTGTCCGTGGTGGCCGCACTGGCCATCGGGTCGCTGCTGTCCCTCGTCAAGACCGGCTCGGGCTCGCCGCTGGCGTTTCAGGGGACCGCCGACGATGCCCGGACGCTGCTGATCGGGATCACCGGGACGATGGTGACGGTCATCGCCGTGCTGCTGGGCCTGGCCGTGGTCGCGCTGCAACTGTCGTCCACCCAGTTCTCGCCGCGGCTGCTGCGCAACTTTCTCCGCGACCGGCCCAATCAGATCGTGCTCAGCGTCTTCGTGGCCACCTTCGCCTACAGCGCGGCCGGTCTCTACACGGTCGGCGTTTCGGGAGGGGGCCGCTCCGAGAGCTTTCCCCGGTTTGCGGTGAGCGGCGCGCTCGTCCTGCTGTTCGTCAGCCTCGGCCTGCTGGTGTTCTTCGCCGACCATCTGGTGCACTCCATCCAGGTCGACGCGATCATGAGCGTGGTGGAGCGCAACACCGTCCGGGTGATCCGCGATGGGGTGTTCGCGGGTGGCGAGGATGTCGTCGACGTGCCGGAGTGGGCCGTGGCCGTTGCCTCCCACCGCTCCGGGTACGTACAGGTGGTGCGCCCGCACCTGCTGCTGCGGACCGCGGCCGAGCACGGTGTCTGTCTGCGGCTGCGGCCCCGGGTGGGCGAACACGTTGTCGCGGGAACGACACTGGCGTGGATCTGGCGGGCTTCACCGCATGATCCCGCTCCGGCCCCCCAGGAGTTCTCGCAGGTGATGGCCGCCGGCGTCCGTATCGGATTCGAGCGCACCCTGGAACAGGACGCTGCGCTCGGAATCCGGCAACTGGTCGACGTCGCCTGCAAGGCGCTGTCTCCGGCGGTCAACGATCCGTATACGGCGGTGCAGGCCGTCGACCACCTGTCCGTGATCTTCTGTGTGCTCGCCCGGCGCCCCCTGGGCAACCACGTCGTCCGCGACGCGGGCGGGGCCGCCGTGGTCATTTCCGGGCGGCGGTTTCCGGAATACCTCGCCGTGATGTGCGGGCTCATCCGACGCTACGGGGCCCGTGAACCGACCGTCGCCCAGGCCCTGCTCCGCCTGCTGCACAACTGCGCCGCCGTGGTCGCCGACGATGCCGAGCGGTTGGCGGCGATCGAGGAACAGGCCCGCATCGTCATCGCCGACACCGAGCGAGAGGTGGCGCAGCCGACCGACCTCGCCCTCGCCCACGCGGAGGCGGAAGCCGTGCGCCGGCAAGTGGCCAGGAATCGTCCGACCGTTCACACCCCCGACAACCGACCAGACGGGCCACCAACTCCCTGACCACGTCGGCAGGCAATCCCGGCAGTCCTGCAGTGCCACGGTTGTCCCCTGCGCCGACCCCCGGCACGACCTCCCGTGCCACGTCCTCGGCTCGCCTGGTCGGCGTGGTCCTGTGCACCGGGGCCGGGTACACGCGCTCCCGCGCGATGGCCAGGGGCGGGGGACACGGCAAATGGGAACAGGCGAAGTCGTCAGTTGGGGGCGGACAGCTGGTGATTGAGGCGGTTGTCCGGCTGATTCGGCAGGTCGGTGGCGATGGGCTGCAGGTTCCGACCAGTGGAAACCGCTGACTTCGGCTTCCTTGAGTGCTTTGATCGCTGCGAGGGAGCGTCAGCCCTGAAGGGAACCGACCCGCATTTGAAAGCATGACATCTTTGTCCCGAAGCAACTTGGGTGGGGCGCGTCCTTGGGCTGGAGTGCTTCCTACCTGCGCGGATGGTCCGTAGACATTCCGTCCGCCGGTGTTCGTCGGCGTTGTCACGCAGTTAGCCTCGAACAAGCGGAAAGGGTCCGCCAGCAAGCTGACGGACCCTCATGCAAGATCGAGGTTGGACACTCAGAGTGCTTCGGTCTCAGGCTGCGGCCGGACCAGTTCCGTGGCGTTCGTAGAGTCGCTTCACTTGCTTAACCCAGAAGCCGAACTTCTCGTCCGCTGACGCGCTCATGGGGAGCAACTGGAGTTCCTTGGCCAACTGGTAGAAGCCGGAGCCAGCGTCGTTGGCACCCAGGTAGTTCACCAGGGCCGAGAGCATGATAGGTGGGTCCGAGGGGGCGATCTCCTGATCTTGTTCGACGATCAGTCCGAGCAGATGACCCATCGCGGCCCGCTCGTCAGCACGTTCGAAGTCGAAGGGCCGGCAGCCTGTTCGCCTGGCGAGGGTCACGTTGAGCTCGGTGTATGAGGTGAGCTTGCCCAGCTTTGCTCGCTCCACAAGGAAGTTACGCCCGACATCTACCAGTTCGTCCCATTCGCTGTCCGTGCGACCATATCCAGACATCCCGCCCCCTGCGCTACGTCGATCGGTGAGCTGGAACGTACAGTGCTGGCGTAGTGCCCCACCATCGCTCGATGGGCGGACCGCTACACCTTCGGGTTGTGGCGAGCCCCCCCGTCTTGCCTGACCGCCGCCCCAAGACGAAAACGAGTCCGGTTGGCGGGCGGTGGTGACCTGGGGTTTCGCCGTTGCGGACTGCGGCTACCTGTCACTGTCAGTCGCCGTTGAATCGGTCTCGGGGAGCCCCGGTCGGCTCAGGGACGGCCCAGCCGCACCACGGTCTCTCGAGGCCGGCTCCGTACCGCATCATGTGCGTCATGACCCTGACCTTCGGCCCTGACCGGCAGCCCCACGAGTTCCAGTGCGGCTGCTGCAACGCCCCCATCGAGCGTGCCTGGAACTTCGTCTACGTGGACGGAGCACCGTACGCGGTGTACTTCGCGTACTGCTACCACCACCGGGACCGGGATCACGACGCGTGATTAGACGTGATCTTTGGAACGTGGGGCGCCGGGTCCGACCAGTGGGACGACCACGTCTCGTTCGCCTGCCGAGTGGGCCCGGTCCTTGGCCAAGATGATCCAGCGTCCACCTTGGTCACGGCAGGCCTCGCGCACCCTGATGGACCCCTCTTCGGCCGCAAGCTCGATCGGGAAGCCGCCCTGCAGCATCCACGGCTGCCGGAGTTCTGGCAGGTCTCGGACTTCATCCTGGAGCACGACCCGCTGGTGCGCGGTCACGTCTACGGGCATTGAATGACCGTTCGAGCCGCCTTCGACCAAGCCGCAACCGCCGGCCCGGCCTCGTGCCGGATGCTGACTGCACCTTCGATGCTGCCCGTCTGAACCTCAGCCGATGACAGTCAGCCACGACGGCGGGTACGCCGACCGACCAGGCACGCGTGTGCCTCGCTGCACCCCAACCGGCCTTGATCACGCTGTCGGGACGCAGCCAGTTGCTCACATCGACCGCGAGGACGATCCGCCCGTCGGCGGCACGGGGCAGCGGCGTGGAGGCGAGAAGCCTGCGCAGGCGGCGCGGCTCCAGCCAGCCGTGGTTGACCGCGTCGTACATTGCCCCGTGCCCGCACCGGTGCTCGGCCGTGAGCTGGTCAGCCCCGGGACTCGCAGGGCAGAGCTGCGCCCCCGGTTGCGATCAGTGGCTCGCGAGACGCTCCACTTCGCTGAGTGGGACGGTCTGGAAGCCCACCTCCGCAGCGCGTCGGTACGAGCCGCTTCCGGGGATCTCCGCCAACGGACCGGGGAATGCGTGGGCGGGCCGATCATCCAGCCAGCACCCGGCGCTGCTCAGGACGACCTGCCCCTTCACGACCGGTGCCACCCGCAGGCCCAGACCTTCCGGACCACCGTCGACGGACTGGGGCGCGACGATTCCGAAGAGACTGCCGTCGCGGGCCCAGAGCGATCCGCTGTCCGCGCCGGGGCCGAGGCCGCTCGATACCCAGACAGTGCTTCCCGAGTGGATCTCGCGGCCGCTCAGGGTCCTGACGTCGGTGAGGCGCATTTCGGCAAACTCCGGCCCATTGCCAGGTGCCGAACGACCCGTCAAGGCCCCCTTCGCGAGGACAACCGAAAAGCCCTGCTCCTGGGCGACCGCGAACTGCTCCTGCAACGGCATCACCGCGCAACCGCTTGCCCCGTCCAGCGCGACCGGCGCACCGGAACCCGCGGGCCAGAGCGTGATCGCACCCGCGACGGCGACGGCTGCTCCCGCGGCGGCAAGGACGCGTCGGCGGGCCCGCTTCCTGCGTTTGGTCCCCAGTGCGGCGAGCACGGCCTCCGGGTCGGGGGTGTGCGAGGCGAGGGCGGCGGTCAGGTCGTCCACGTCCACAGGTCAGCTCCTCTCGGTGAGGGTTTGAGCGGAAAGTCGCAGTGCGGCGCGGGCCTGGGAGAGGTGGGAGCGCACCGTGGCGCTGCTGCAACCGAGCGCCTGCGCGATCTCCTGATCGTCCTGGTCGAGCAGATAGCGCAGGACGACGGCCACCCGCTGGCGCGGTGTCAGTCCCGCCAGCAGCCGGTCCACCTCGTCGCGCCGCACCACGGCGTCAGTGGCATCGGGATCCACCCGGTCCAGCACGGCGGCGTCCCCGCTGGGCTCGGTCCGCCGCCGCTTGGCCTTGCGCCGGTCCGACAGATAGGTGTTGACCACGATCCGGCGCACATAGGCGACAGGGTTCTCCGTCGCGGCGATCCTGCGCCAGCGGGAGATGACCACCAGCAGCGCATCGGACAGGATGTCCTCGGCCAGGTGCGGATCCCCGGTCAGCGCACCCGCGAAGCGGCCGAGCCCCGGAAGCTCAGCGCTGAGGAACTCCTCGAGCGTCACGATGTCGGCTACCTCCTCATTCGCGCCGCTCGGTGACGGCGTCCCGGTGAATAGACGTCACGGGCCCGGTCCTTTGTGCAGGCTCGGCGCGGCCGGATCCCGAGGCCCGCATCCATGGCCGTCGGGGCCCGCGAAGCGGCGGAACCCACGTGTGGCGGCGCGTCGGCCTGCGCACCCTCACCACCAGCACGCCCCCAGCGCACTCAGCCGCGCGCCCCTGAGTAGGGTCGGGGACTGGCGCGGTCTCTTCCGCTCCGTTTCCAGCCCCCGCCGCTTCAAACCGTACGTGCGGTTCTCCCGCATACGGCTTTCCGACATCGTTCACCGACTGGCATGCGCCGTCGCCCTGCGTACGGTTCCGGTAAGGCGGTAGACCCGGAGCCGTGTGATCCACCCGTAGGTGAAACGGGTGGTCCAGTTCCGACCCCGCAGGCCGTGTTTTCGGCTGGCGAGGATCGCCGGCCGTTCGTGGACGTAGCCGTCGACATCGACCGCTTTGAACTTCCGCCCGGAGTTCCCGTTGCGGAGGTAGGTGGGCGGAGGAGATACGCGTAAAAGCCGCCGCTTCATGGCAGAGCGTGACGCTCGAATACAGTGAGTGTGCCTACACTCCGTGAGGGAGTCCTTCCTGCCTTACCTCCGCCACCAGCAGCTGTTCTTCTACGGACTGACGGCACTCTGGGACCGGCGTCCCAAGCCATCGGCAGTCAAGCACGGCCGCCGGGGCCGACCCCGGCGACCCGATCCGGCCCCCGCACCCCCTCCGTCCGCGGTCTGGTGCCAGCTCGCGTTGTTCGAGGCCCGCCGAGACCTCACGGGTCGGGCCACCGATGAGGACGCTCACCGCGGCAACCCCTGGCTGGCCTGGGCCCGCCATAGCGCCCACCGCCTCGGTGAGGCCCGCGGCTGGCCCCGCAAGACGCGTCTGAACGTCGACCAGGCCCTGGTCATCGTCCTGACCGGCCATGCCGAGGGCGACGTGGTCCGGTACTCGGAAGTCTTCCCGGTGCTTCGATCGCGCGGCCTGAGCGTCGAGCGGACCACGGAAGTACTCGACCACATCGGCGTGTTCCTCGACGACCGGCCGTCGTCGTTCGAGCTGTGGCTAGAGTCCAAACTCGACGGGCTCGCCACCGGGATTGCCCACGATGTCGGAGACTGGGCCCGGCTGCTGCACGACGGCGGCCCCCGTTCCCGGGCCCGCCATGCCGCGACGGTCTGGAACTACCTCAACCGGATCCGGCCCGTGCTGCTGGAATGGTCGAACCGTTACGACCACCCGCGCGAAGTCACCCGCGACGACGTGCTCGCCCACCTCGAAACCCTGCAGGGCTCGCAGCGGCAGACCACGATCATCGCCCTGCGGTCACTGTTCGGCCGGGCCAAGAAGAACGGCACCATCTTCAAGAACCCGACCAGCCGCATCCGGGTCGGCCAGCGCGAGGAAGGCGTCATCCAGCCTCTGGAGCCTGGACACATCAACGGATCTGTCGCCGCCGTCACCCATCCTGCCGACCGGCTGATCCTCGCCCTCGCCGCCGTCCACGCGGCACGATCTGCGGCGATCCGTCGCCTCCAGCTCGACGACCTCGACATCGGCAACCGGCGCCTGTCCATCGACGGCCGCACCCACCGGCTGGACGAGCTCACCCTTCAAGTCGCCCGAGAATGGCTGGAGTTCCGGCGCCGCCGCTGGCCCGACACCGCCAACCCGCACCTGCTGATCAACAAGCACACCGCACTGGGAACCGGCCCCATCGGCAAGAGCTCGGTCGCCGGGCCCGCTCTGCACCGCCAGACCGCGACCCTGGAACGACTCCGCATGGACCGCCAACTCGAAGAAGCCCTCGCCCACGGCCCCGACCCTCTTCACCTCGCTGAGGTCTTCGGCCTCAGTGAGAAGACCGCGATCCGCTACGCGAACTCCGCCCGCGCTCTCCTGGAACGAGACCTGGAATCCGACCCCGCGACTTCACCGCGAACCCACGGGTCCAACCCCTAGGATCGGGCTTCTGGACCCTCGGGTTCCCGCTGAGAACCCTTCAGTATTCGCGAACTCACGGACCTCCCGGGGGATCGCCGAGGTAAGCCCAAAAGGGGCCACGAGATGATCTTGAAGCTCTAGTGAGTCACCGTACGGTCTGCGGTTGGGCCCGGGGGCTGGGGAGTTCGCAGGCATGGAGGGCGGCGAAGTCGGCGTGGGCCGCCTCGACGGCTTCGGGGTACGCCTCGCGCTTGGCGTGCTCGGCGAGCGCCCGGTAGATGCTGGCGACGGAGGGGTTCCGGCCCTTGCGCTTGCCGGTGGGGATGATCAGGTCGGGCTGGATCTGCTCGATGGACTCGCCGTTCGCCCTACGGCGGAGCACGGTGTGCAGCATGTCGTCGGTGATGACCGGCGGCCGGCCGTCGTGTTTGCCCTTGCGGGCCGCGGTGTCGAGCCCCTCCAGCGTCGACTCGCGGATGTTCTCCCGTTCGGTCTCCGCCATCGCGGCGAAGAACGCGAACAGCAGCGGCGCTGCGCCGGTGGGGTCGTAGATGCCGGGCAGAGGCCCGGAGAGCATCTCCAGGACCAGGCCGTGGGCGGTGAGGTGGTCGGCGAGCGCGGTGAGTTCGGCGGCGTCGCGGCCGAGGCGCTTCATCTCGTACACGGTGAAGATGACCCGGCAGTGCGGGGCGTGCGCCTTGATCTCCCGCGCCGTACGGAGCGCCGCCTCGAACTGCGGGCGGACCCGTACTCGGGTGCTGATCTTCTCGCTGAAGATCTTGTCTCTCGGGATGCCGTGCTTGCTGAGGGCATCGAGCTGGGAGTCGAGTTCCTGGCTGAGGTGCGAGCAGCGGGCGTAGCCGACGCGGATGTCCGCGCTCGGCAGGTCCGGGTCGACGGCCGTGGGGACCGAGTGGCCGGGCCGCCAGGGCTTGCCGGGGTTGCGGTCGGCGGGAGTCGGCACCCGTAGCGCCTTCTTCAGGCGGAGCACCTGGGTGAAGCGGCGGGTGTGGTACGCGGAGGCGACCGCGCCGCCGCGCGATCGGCACGGCGAGCCGGGCTGTGCGTCGCACTTCGGACAGGCGTGCTGCTCGATGTCGTCCACGTCCGACCGGTCGGGCGGGGAAGGCTGCTGAGAGACCGTCATGGGCCCGGATCTTCGCACAATGCAAGTCTCAGAAGGGGGTCCGTCCCGCTTTCGAGTGAGAACGGGTTCTGAGAACCGAACCGAGATCAACGAGGGTCCGGCGGGCCGTTATCGATCTTGCTCCGGCAAAGGACCGTTTATGAGAAACACCGCCCGAGACGGTCATCATGCACAGCGAAGGCGGAAGTCCCCGATCGCGCGGATCGGGGACTTCGCCAAGGGCCGCCGGAGGGATCCTGTTGCGGCCCCGGGGTGCCGGCGCCGTTTACGCGGCGGAGGTGAGTTCGGCGCGGCCGAACAACAGCGCGTGGCCGGTGGGGAGCTGGTGGAGGATGCGGGTGATGAGGTCGGGGCCGGCGTGGGCGGCGACGGCCGCGAAGACGGAGCCGGTGTCCCAGCGGGTGGTGGCCAGGGAGGCGCCGGAGCGGGCGGCGAGGTCCTTGACGAAGGCCCATCCGGTCAGCGGCTGGGTGTCAGGGACCTGTGCGGTCAGGAGACGTGCGGCTTCCAGGGGCAGGCAGGCGGCCAGGTGGACGCGTTCGTCGCCGGTCAGCTGGCGTCCCAGCCCCGCGAGAACCAGGCGGACGGCTTCCTCGGCTCTCTCGCGGGTGGGGTAGGCGCCTTCGTAGCGGACCTTCTTCAGCATCTGCTCATACGCCGTCGAGTACGGCTGCTGGTGCTCAGCCGGTACGCGCACGTCGGTGATCACTGCGGTGCATGCCTTTCGTGGAGCGGTGCGGGTGTGTGGCACCGAGGTAGGGGTCAGGTGGGCTGGGGGCGGCCGAAGAGGAGGTCGTAGTCGGCGGGGAGCTGGAGCAGGATCTGCCCCAGCAGGTCCTCGCCGGCCGTATCGGCGACCGTGGACAGCACGGCGCTGACGTCCCAGGTCGCGGTCTGCTCGGTGGCGCCCTCGATCCAGGCTGCGGTCGCCCTCACGAACCGCTCCGGGGGCAGCGGTTCGGCGCTCTGCAGCGGGTTGAGCAGGATCAGGGCGAATTCCTCCGGGAGACGTGCCGCGAGCTGGGCGCGAACCTCGCCGACCAGATGCGCGCCGAGCAGGGCGAGCACCACACGGGCCGCGCGCTCGGCTTCCTCCACAGTGCCGTACTCGCCGCGCTCCTTCACGTGGTCGAGGAACGCTTCGCGTCGCAGAGTCATCTCGCCGCCGCCCCTTCTTGTTCTTCGGCCTGCCCACGGGGCGCGGAGGACGGGGTGAGGGGGAGATCAGATGCCCGTCCTCCGCACCTGTCCGGCCGGTGTCAGCCGGAGATCTCCTTGTGGCCGGTCCCGACGCCGATGGAGATCTTGCGGGGCTTGGCACGCTCGGCGATCGGGATACGCAGGCTCAGCACACCCGCGTCGTAGTCGGCCTTGATGTGCTCGGTGTCCAGGGTGTCGGCGAGCACGATCTGGCGGGAGAAGACGCCCAGCGGCCGCTCGGACAGCTCCATCTGCACGTCGTCGGCCTTCGCCACCGGCCGGCGCTCCGCCTTGACCGTCAGCATGTTCCGCTCGACGTCGATGTCGATCGCGTCCGCGCTGACGCCGGGAAGGTCGAAGGCCACCACGTACTCGTCACCCTCGCGGTAGGCATCCATCGGCATCGCCGACGGCCTCGACCAGGTGCCCGGGCCCATCAGCTGCTGCGCCAGCCGGTCCAGCTCACGGAAGGGGTCAGTGCGCATCAACATCGTGAAAACACCTCCAGCAGGTTCAGGCAGTTACTGCCAATGCGCCTCACTGACACCGTTGTAACATGTCATCCAATGGATGACAAGCACGATGTCGTCTACATGATGACAACCCGAGGGAGGTGCCCGTGACCGCACCCGACCAGCCGGTCTCCACCGACACCGACGCCCACAGCCCGGCGTCGTTCCTCGCCGCCGCGGCGGCCCTGAAAGCCATAGACGACGCCCTGCGCGACGCCCAGCACGAGACCCCCGACGTCCTCGGCGCCGGGCCGGCCCCGGAGCAGGCCCTCGCCTCGCTGATGCTGCTGCGGCAGGTACGTGAGCGGCTCGCCGGATGGGAGACCGGCCTGATCGAAACGGCCCGGAACGCGGGCGCCAGCTGGGCCGACCTCGCCTCTCCCCTGGGTGTCGCCAGCCGCCAGGCCGCCGAGCGCCGCTACCTGCGCGGCCGCCCCGGCCCCGCCGGGACCACCGGCGAACAGCGCGTGACGGCCACCCGTCAGGCCCGGGCCGCCGACCGCAACACCGCCACCTGGGCCCGCCGCAATGCGGCCGACCTGCGCCGCCTCGCCGGCCAGATCACCGCCCTCACCGACCTTCCCCCCGCCGCCCGCCGCCCGCTCAATGTGCTGCACGCGGCCCTTGCCCACAACGACCCCGCCGACCTCATCGCCCCCCTGGCCGCCGCCCGCCCCCACCTGGCCGCCGCCCACCCCGACCTTGCCGCCCGGCTCGACACCCTCACTCCCCCCTGACCCCGCCCGGTGCCCCGCAACAGCCCAGTCAGCCTCCGCCCCCGGGTGAACCCCCGATTGCCCTCGAAGTCCGGCGGCAGATCGTCCTCCGGGTTACGCCACCGGTTCGCCCCCGGCACCCAGATCTCCCGCCGACGCAGCGCATCCCGCCAGCTGACCAGCACACACAGCTAGTAGAGGATGGCCAGCTTCCTCGTCCGCGCCTCGTGGGTTCGCGCCGGGGCGTCACTCATGCAGGTGTGTTTGCGGCAGAACTACACGCATCGAACCTGAAGAAAATCTGTCGCGGTCACAGTAGACATTGGCTCGTCGCAGGGGTATTTTTTACGTGTACCCAGGAAGTCGAGAAGGGCACGGCAGAGATGAACTGCCGCGCATGCAGGTCAAGCAGGACGCCCCACGGGGGCTGCGAGCAGTACCCGCGTTATCCAGCAGTACGACCGTGTAGCCGAAGGTAAAGGAGCAGACGCCATCAGGATCGCCCGGGCGAGGAAGAAGTCGCCCGGGTACCGCAGGCCTCGGATTGGAAGGTGGTCCCCGGTCACGCATCCGCGATCCCCGCAGCCCCGCCCTCCCAGGCGGAACCTGCGGACAAAGAAGGCCGGCGCAGTTCGCCGGTAGATGGTGTTGAAAGCTCGGGGCCCGGGTGCCGTACGGCACCCGGGCCCCCCGACGTGTCCCCTGAAAGAAGAGGTCTATGCCCCCTGCCAGTTCCCGTCCCGTCGACAATCTCGACGATGACGACTACCCCGCCTACACCATGGGCCGGGCCGCCGAGATGCTCGGCACCACCCCCGCCTTTCTCCGCGCCCTCGGCGAACACCTCCTGATCACCCCGCTGCGCTCCGAAGGTGGCCACCGCCGCTACTCCCGCTACCAGCTGCGCATCGCCGCCCGCGCCCGCGAACTCGTCGACCAGGGCACGCCCATCGAAGCCGCCTGCCGCATCGTCATCCTCGAAGACCAGCTCGAAGAAGCCCGGCGCATCAACGAGCACCTGCGCACCCAAGGCCGCGAGTCGTAGTCGAAGAACTCAGCCTGAATCAGCACGCCGATCCTGGGGGCAACACCGGCCAGCGGACGATGCTGCCGTCACCGGCCGCGGCCTTTCAGGCGGCCTGCCCGAAGCCGGCCGCGGCCGGGTCCGCCTCGCGCAGCGGGGCGAAGTCCACGTCCAGCTTCGGGTCGTACGCCTCGGGCTGGATGCCGAGCTCGTGCGTGCTGTACTCGCCGAACCGGTTGATGTGCTCGGTCAGGTACGGCGAGATGTGCGCCAGGTCCTCCGGATCGATCGTCCAGCCCTCCTCCAGCAGCTGGCGGACGATCTCGGCGATGTCCAGGGCATTGTGAAAAATGACCGCGTTCGTGAGCAGAGCGTTGAATTTCATTGCCTTCTCCTGCTCTACCGGGTCGTTGTCGGCGATGACGCCGCGGTTGCCGAAGCCGACCCACTGGGAGAACCGGTTGAACGACTCGACTTTGTTCGTCGCCGCGGTCACCGGCGGATCGGCCGGCGTGAGCCAGTCCTACTTGCTGGAGGGAACCACCGGCCCCCGGGCGATCAGGACGTCGGCTTCGTGGTGCCAGCCGAGGGAGGAGTAGAGGCGCTGGCCTTCCTCGCTGGCGATGAGAAGACCGGTACGGGCGCCCTGTGCCACGGCGGCCTCGGCCAGAGCGCTCATCATGGCGCGGCCCAGGCCGCGTCGGCGGTGCGCCGGGTCCGTCTCGATGCGATCGGCGATCGCATCGGCGCCGACCACGGCGATGGCGCCGCGCGCCGCAATCTCTCCGGAGGGGCCATGGAGGGAGACGACCGTGACTGGTCCCTCCGTGTGGACCGCGCGCTCGTACGGCGCGGCGGGTGCGTGCTGCGGGTGCTCGGTCAGATCGGTCGTCATGAACCATTCGGACCGGTGGAGCAACTCCAGTCCGGCGGCGCTGACGACGGCTTCGACGGTGCCTGGGCGCAGCGTAGGTACTGTGAGCCAGGTGATCTGCTGCGCGGCGGCGACGGATGCCGCCAGCCGTGCCAAGGACTCGGGCTCCTCATCCGCACGCAGCGCGAACACCTCGACCTCACGGCCGGGTTGGTCGCACTTGGACCGCAGGCCGTCCCCAGCGGACTCGACCGGCTCGGCCTCGGGCAGGGAGCGAGCCACGGTCCAGCCGTTCAGCCAACGTCGTATCAGCTCTGATTCGATCTTCGCCATCCGGCGATTAGAACATGACCGCAACTGGTCGACGGGCGAAGCGTCCTTTTCCCGCTCATCACTCTGCGTATTCACTAGCCGAGGGATGTGCCCCAACAACAGGTCTGGGGTCTTTGGAGGAGATACGCCCCCTTCGGGCGTATCTCCTCCAAAGACCAAGTACGCCCCCCAGCCTCGCAACACGGGGTTGAGGTCGGCGACCACGGCGGACAGACACGGCAGCTGTAAGTCTTGATCTTGGTTGTCGGGTCAGGTAGTCGCTGCCGCGGTGACGTTGTTCCAGTGCCGGTGGCAGACGGCGGCGCGGTGTTGGTGTCGGCGGCGCCAGGCGGACCAGTGCAGGACGTGGTCGAGGTCGCGGTGGGGCATCGGGATGACGGCGGCTCGGAGAACGGCCAGGAGTTCGCGTGGGCTGGTGAGGACGAGGTCGATCCCTGCGGTGTCGGCTGTGTGGGTGCGGGCGCGGGTGACGGTCAGGACCGCGGCGGCCATCAGGCTGATCAGGCTCCAGCGCATCCAGGAGTTCCAGCAGGTCACCTGGCCCTGGTCGAGGCCGGTGGTCCCCTTCGCGCCTTGGAAGTCCTCTTCGATCTTCCATCTGGTGCAGATGATGTTCACGAGGTCGGCGAGGCTGACGGGGGCGGTGGAGTGGCAGCGGCAGAAGGAGAGTTCACGGGTGTAGCGGTGTCGGCGGACGACCAGGTAGGCGTGCCCGGCGGCGGAACCAGCTTGGCGGCGGCGGGCGAGGTAGGCGTCCCGGCGGGGGTTGCCGATCGCGTCCCGCAGCGGCTGGCGGTGGTCGCGGCCGAAGCGCCAGAACGCGGGCCCGGCCGGGCCGTGCTCGCGCAGCAGGTCCAGCGTGGTCGCCGCGATCGGGATGCGCGAGTCGTAGGAGTGGTAGCCGTCGTCGCTGTGCCACTGGCCCTCAACCAGCAGCATCGAGAAGGTAGTTAACGCGTCAAGGGCTGGTACTTTTCAGCCACACAGCCCTCGGATAGCTCAGATAATCCTCAAATAATCTTCACGGGTTGCATAGCTCATGGTCGGATGATGGTGAAACCTTTGCACTGACGCCGCTCCGCACGCCGGAGTGTTTGTCATGCCTTAATCAAAGGGGAAATCTAATGCGCTCCAAGGCCAACGCCGCCCTCGTCGCCCTTGCCATCGCGACGGGCTCTGTCATGTTCAGCGCGCCGGCAGCGTCCGCTGCCGCCTACTGCAGCAGCTCCGGCTGGACGGCCACCAACGAGCCCATGGAGCGTTGCACCTCGCTGACTAACGGCATCCTGTACAACAAGCAGATTTCGGGCACCACGATCTACACGACCTACTCCAAGACCGGCGGCTCCACCATCAGCGCCAAGCTCGGCTACACCCACTCCGGAACGACGACGTACGCCGCCGCAGTCGACATCGCGTCGGGCCAGACGGTGAAGAAGTCGTTCTCGGTGAGCTCCGGCTGGTACTGCGACAGCATCATCGGCGTCATGTCCGCCAACGGCACCAAGTACGAGACGCCCGCAACGCACTGCTGAAACCGGCACCCCGCAGGCTCCGTCCGACAGACGGGGCCTGCGGCCCTGTTCACCTGCACTCTGACAAAGCAAGGACCGCGCCGTGTTTTCCGCGATCTTCCAACATCACGTCGACTACCTGGTCGCCTGTACGCTGACCGCCCTGGTGCTCGGCGGCACGGCGTGGGCGCTCGCCCGCAAACTGGGCCGACCGCACGGCATATGGTGGTCCGCACTCGCCTTCACGGTGACCGGTGTCCTCGGCGTCACCTTCATGGGCGGCGGGCCCGCCAGTGGCACGTGCGTCCTCAACCACCAGTTCGCCGAGCCCTTCCACACCACACAAGGTGTCTGGAACCTGGCCATGATGGTGCCCGTCGGCACGTTCGCCCTCTTGGCCGTCCGCCGCCCCCTTCCCGTCCTGGTCGGCATCATCGCCCTGCCTCTGGCCATCGAGTTCACCCAGGCCACCGTCGACGGGCTGGGACGTGTCTGCGACAGCTCGGACGCCGAGATGAACATCATCGGCGGGCTCGTGGGATTTGCCGCCGCGGTGATCGTGCTCGCCGTGCGACAGTCAGTCGACTGGCAGGGCGGGGTGAAGGGCGCGTTGATCGCCTCCGTCGCGCTGTTGCTCCTCGGTACGGGCGTGGCGAAGCCGATGCTCTCCTTCACGAACGTGGACGGCACCGGCCTCTCCTCGGCGAACGCAGACCAGAAACAGGCCGTCGAGGCCGCCGTGAAGGAAGCCTTTGGGAACCGGTACACGATCGGCCAGCTGTACGAGCAGCCGTGCGGGGACACGTCGTGCAAGCACGTCCTCTTCAGCCTGCACAGCCGCGAGAAGGGGCACTCCAAGGAGTTCGCCGAAGCCAGTCTGTCCTGGCCGGACAAGAAGCACCTGAACGTGCTCCTGGAGGACAGCGACCGCCTCACCGCCATGGGATACCCGGTGCACGGAGCGGAAGCGCCGACCACCGACCGCGAAGCGCAGAAGGTCGCGCAGACGTACGCACAGCAGCGATACCCCTGGGCCAGGGGCGCGACGAGGCAGAAGACCAGCGCCGTCGGTGAAAAGGCCAGCCTGGGCTGGATGACGAGCTGGCGATGGATGTACAACGGCGTACTCATGCCCAGAATGCTCGACGTTCAGGTCGACAGGGGCGGGCGCGTATCCCAGATCGACGTCACCCTCGGCGCTACCCGCGCCGACTTCTCCAAGCTCGAACTCGACGCCCAGCAAGCCACGAAGGCGGTGGACCGAGCGATGGCGGCCAAGCTGCGAGCCAACGGAAGTACCGACGCCAAGTTCAAGAGTCAAGTCGTCACCCTAAAGGCAGACGACTTCGACGGCACGCTGAAGCCCTACTGGCTCGTCAACGTGACGTCATACCGCAGCGGGGCGAGCGACGACGCGCAGGAGCCGGCCCCTGTCGACACCTACCGAGTGAACGCCATGTCCGGCCAGGTGTACGACGCTGGCGGCGTGCCCCTCAAGGCCAACTGATGCAGCAGCAGGCACGGGCAACCCCGTGATCATCTGACTTTTAGTCGGGTGAAGACGGCGCTGGGGTTGTGGGAGAGCGTCTCGGACGTAGGTGACGCTCATGGCCGCCCCTCGATTGTGCCTACATAGCGCTCGATGTAACCACAAAGGAGGGGTTCGCGGGACGGCCCGAAAGCCCGTGCCGCTAGTCAGTCACTCGGCGTCCCCCGACTCCTCCATGCCGTCGAGGAGCCGCCGGGCGAGGATGGCGAGCGTCTCTCCGTCCTGCGTAGCCCAGCGGGCGGTGCCCTGGTTTGCGACCGGGCGACCTTCCCACTCGGCCAGCTCCCACATCCGTGCGATGAGACCGCTCGGCGAGTACGCGTTGCCGTCGGCGGCCCAGACGATCGGGCGCGCCCGGTTGCTGTTGGTCCACTTCGCGAGTGCCCGGCGCGGGTTCGCGTCGAGCCATGCGGCGAGCGCGTCCTTCTCCGGCTGTAGGTACAGGGCCAGGTGCAGCGGTGCCCCCTCCTCCAGGGCGCCCTTGTCGACGATGACGTGCACGGCGTTGGGCCTGCGGCGCTTACGCGGCTTGTTCTCCTCGCGCCGGTACTGCGCGGCGGCGTCTTCGCTTCCGCCGTCTTCGAGGGCTGCCAGGGCTGCGGTCACGAGGTCGGCGGCCTGCCCCGGATCGGCGCACACCCGCTGGAGACTCGACCGGGTACCCACACCGTCCAGAGCCTGTACGACCGCCGGGACAACGCGCTTGACCAGGTCTGGCACCTGCTCCTTGGCCTCGGCGGCCCACGTGAGCGACTGGTCCGGCTCGCCCATGCCGGCGTCCTGGGCGAGGAGCTGCCGGAACACCAGGTGGGTGATGAGGAACGTACCGTCGTCGATGACGGCGGCCGCGCGTCCGGCGTACTGTTCGCGTTCCGTACGCAGAGCCGTACGCACCGCCCGCAGGACGTTCACGGCGTTCCAGGTCTCATACACATTGGGCACGGAGCGGAAGAGGGGGTCGTAGATGCCGCTACTGCCCCGTTCCCACAGCACGTCGGTGGAGCCGGACGCGACGAGCCGGGCCACGAACCGGCTGCCGCTGTGGGCGCAGGCAAGCGCGCACGCGGCTTCCACTACGGAGCAGCCCTCGTCGTCCTGGGGTTCGAGTTCGCTGCGGCGCACGCTGTACACGAGGCCCAGTTCGGCACGGAACTCGTCGATGAGCACCGCCTGAACGGGGTCGAGGGCGATACGGTCACGCTCAGTGATGTGGTTCTGACGGTTAGTGGCCTGGGTGGTGCGGTTGGCGAACTCGGTGTCGCCGCCGGTGACGATGAACCGGACGGTGACCTGGGCGAGTCCGGCTTCCTCGGACTGCTGGGCGGCGTCGATGACGGAGCGTACGGTCTGTGCGCCGTTCACGACACTGGCGCCCTTGGCGGTGAGGCGGACGGGGTGGCGCTCGGGGAACTTCTGCGATCCGGGCACCGCTTCCAGGGAGTCGCACAGGACGGTGACTCCGTTGTTGAAGTACCAGAAGTGGAACGGCTCGCCGGTGAGGGTGTCCAGCAGCTCCTTGTTGATGGGGGTGAGCCCCAGCGGATTGCGGATGTTGCGGACGAACAGCTCGTTGCCGTGGTCGGCCCAGGTCGCGACCTCTTCGGCCTGTATGACGCCCTCGTAGGAGAGGTAGGGCGAGGGCACGCTGAACCAGGGGTGAAGCGTCGCCGTCAGCGTGACGGGTTCACTTTGCTGGTCCTTCCGGACCAGAGCGTGGATCTCCTTGGCGTGCAGAAAGCGATGGTCGACGTAGTCGCCGTGGGAGTTGAACTCCCCCTCGCCGTTCTTGATGACCTGCAGTACGCCCGGCGACGGGGGCTCTGTGCCCATGAGGACGATCACTTGCGTGATCTCGGTGGTCTTCTCACTGATGAGGTCGTGTGCCCGCTTGGCGAGGATCTGGCCGCGAGGGTTGAACTGGGCGGCCTCTCCGGAGTCGATGAGGGTCAGCCCAGCGAAGAGCTTGTGGACCGCGGTCTCGTCGGCCTTGGCCTTTCCGGTCGGGCTCCACTTGGCCTGGACGAGGTAGATGTGCGCGGCCGTCTCGTCTATCGCGATGGCGTCGATGCCCTGGTCCTGGCCTCCGTCGATGACGCAGTCGGCCGCCTGCTCCGGGGGCCAGCCTGTCATGATGCGCACGGCGTGCGCGGCCAGGGCACGGGAGCGGAAGGCGGGCTGGGTCTGCTCCGGCGGCCGGTTGCCGAAGTCACTGATGTCGATGAGGCCGGTGTACGTCTCGTCGAAGGCGCGCTCGACCTGACGGACCTGGGTGGGGATGTCGGGCTGCTGGGGAGTGGCGTTCATGGGTTCCTGTCCGGCTGGCTGCGAGCGGCGAAGAGGGCGCGGGTACGGGAGCGTCAGCTGAGCGAGTTGAGCACCACCTGGAAGCTCCTCTGCGCGTCGTCGAGGTGGTCCACAATCGACTGGGCGATCTCGCGCGGGTCGCCGAAGTCGTCGGGCGCGTCGGTGGAATGCGCCTTCAGATTGAGGTCGGCAGTGCGGCTGTCCAGTATCTTGCGCACGGCGTCACGGTCGTACCGCTTGAAGCGCGACGATTCGGTGCGCCCCGCGCACCCCTCTTCTCCGGGCCGGTAGGCCTCCAGGAACTCCGCGAAGTCCTCCTCCGTGAGCGGGTTCTCGGTGTCCGTGTGGTGCAGGTCGCGGGCGTCGTACACCCACAGCTCGTCGGTGGCCGGATCGCCGTTCGGGCGCAGGACGGACTTGGTGAAGAAGAGGACGTTCGACTTGGAGCCGGTGTCGTGGAACATGCCGGTCGGCAGCCGCAGCAAGGTGTGCACGTCGCAGTTCCTCAGGAGCGCCCTGCGGATGGTGGCCGCTGCTCCGCCGTGGAACAGCACTCCGTCGGGGACGAAGACGGCCGCTCTGGCCCCCTGGGGCAGGGTGATGGCCAGATGCTGGAGGAAGTTGGCCGGGAGTGTGGCGTTCTGCGCCCAGAAGTCGTCCCGCTGCTCGGTGTTCGCCTCGACGTTGCTCTTGAACGGCGGGTTGCAGATGGCGACGGTGCCGGCCACGTTCCGCTCGTAGCGGCGTACCAGGCGTTCCTTGGTGTCAAGCGAGTCCGCGCGCAGTATCGGCGGTACGTCGTGGAACTGACGCCCGGTGTTGAGGAGCACGTTCATCGTCGCGAGGCGGCACATCTGTACGTCGATGTCGGCACCGACGATGGCGGCGGCGTCCACACGGCCCCCGTGCGCGGCCATCTCACGGTGGGCGGCGATGAGACTGGTGCCGACCCCGACGGCCGCGTCGACCACTCGGTCCCGAGGGGTGAGGGCAAGCGCCTTGGCTATCACGGTGAGCAGGTGGGGTGGGGTGAGGAACTGGCCCGTCTCCCGCTTGGCCCGGATGTCGTCCCGGCAGTCGGCTATCAACAGGGAGAAGGCAGAGCCGAGTTCGTCCCGGGGCACGTCCGACCAACGGTACGGGTCGAACTCCTCGACGATCAGCCGACCGAGATCCGCCATCTTGTCGGCCGGCCAGGGGCGGGAGTCGTGGAAGAGGACACTCGCGATGGCCCGGCGGGGATCCTGCGGGTTCGGCTTGCCGAGTTCGGCCATCAGCCCAGTCAGGGCACGGTGCAGATCCTCACCGCCGGCGAGTACGAGGCTCGGCCAGCTGCCCGTCGGCGCGATCGGCGGGCTCGCGAACATCCCTGTCCGCTGGGTGCGTTCATGGTCGAGCTTGAGGAAGAGCAGATACGCGATGTGCTCGGTGAACTCCAGCCGCGTCAGCCCTTTGAGGCTCGGCTTCTGCTCGAAGAACCGCTGCCAGCGGTGGAAGATCCCCTCCGCCGTCCAGCGCCCCTCCGGCCCTCTCGCCCCGATGTTCTCGCGCTCCGTCGCCATGCCCCACCCGTTCTCGAACGTCCCTGTCCGAGTGGATACGCCGACGGGCCACCCCCCTGTTCCGGCAGCGTCGGATCCGGTGACGAAGCGCTCTGAGAACACATCTGAACCGGCCGATCGGGCCGCAGGCGATCAACTCCCCTCCAGGGTAGGCGCAAGGTCGGCACCGGGGCCCCGAGCAGTACTTTTTTCGGCCTGTCAGACCCCGCTCTCCTGCTGGTCCGGAATCCAGCAGCGCACCTGCTTGCCGACCGGCGTCCCCGTGACCCGCCACCCCGGTGCGAGCAGATCGACCAGCGGCAGTCCACGCCCCGACTCCGCCTCGGGGTCGTCGAGTCGTGCGCCGCCCCGCACGGGCAGCATCCGGCGGAACGGGTCGTGCAGCCTGACCCGGACGCCTCGCTCCGCATCATCACCGCGCCCGAGCGGCATGACCCCCACCTCGGCGACCAGCGGAACGAAGTCACCACACGCGCGGACCGCGTTGCCGCACAGCTCGGACATCACCAACTGCGTTGAGTACACAAGGCCTTCACCGGCCCCGGCGTCGGCGAGCGTCTTGGAGATGAGGGTGCGGGTGGCGCGGAGGTGGTCGGGGGTGGCGGTGAGGTGGAGGACGAAGCCGGAGGGGGTGGGGGTGTGGTACCAGCCGAGTGAGTGGGGCATGGGGGGCTCCTCTGCGTCGGGAGTGGACTTGCCTCGCCTTACGGTGATTTGAGAGTGGCCGCTATCCATGATCACCTGCAAGTTTGTCACCCGAAATGATGGATCGAAACTCCGTTCCCCTGGACCTTCAATGTGTCGTGGTGGAAGGCTCAGCGCATGCCAAACGTGCGCCCCGTACCTACCGTTCGACGTCGACGACTCGGTGAGGCACTGCGCCGGTACCGCAACGCGACTGGAATGAGTCTCGATGCGGCATCCGCGGAACTGGGCTGGCTCGGGACGAAGTTGTCGCGGATCGAGACGGCCAACGGACACATCCGCCCGGCCGAAGTCGCCCCACTGCTCAAGGTCTATGGAGTAACCGATCCCGATGTCGTGAGCGCCTTGGAAGGGCTGGCCAAAGACGCCCGAAAGCAAGGGTGGTGGCAGACGTACAGCGGGATTGTGGCACCCGCCTACGCGGACTACATCTCACTGGAGTCGGACGCGGAGAGCGTGCGCATCTGGAGCCCTCTGCTGGTCCCCGGACTGCTACAGACCGCCGGATACGCACGTGAGACGGTGGCCGCCAACGCCACCACCCGCACTCCCGAGGAGGTCACCGCGCTGTCCGAGGTTCGTATGGCCCGACAGGCCGTGCTCACCCGCCCGGAAGGTCCATTGAAGTTCTGGGCGGTTCTCCATGAGGCAGTCCTGCATCAGCGCTTCGCGGTACGACACGACACCATGCGCGAGCAGTTGCGGCGCCTCCTGGATGTGGCGGAGTTGCCCAACGTCACCATCCAGATCATGCCGCTGGCCGCGACTCCGCACCCGGGCGGTGCCGGTGGCTTCAACCTGGTCGGTTTTCCCGGTCCGATGCCGGCCGTCGCTCTCTTGGAAAACCTCATCGGCGCGACTTACGTTGAGGGTGTCGACGAAGTGCAGGTCTTCGCCGATGCCTTCGAGCGCATCGTGGCGGCAGCACTCCCCGTGGATGACTCGATGGCACTCGTCTCACGGATGGAAGAGGAAAGCCGCAGGTGAAGGAGCCAAAGGCCGAGCTGTACGCAGAGAATCTCTCTGCCGTGACCTGGCGCAAGGCATCCGCGAGCGCGGGCGAGAACGACTGCGTCGAGGTCGCCGAACTGCCGCACGGTGCGCGGGCCGTACGTGATTCGAAGAACCCGAAGCGGGAACCGCTGCGGTTCACCGAGTCGGAGTGGGCCGCGTTCCGGGCGGGTGTGATCGCGGGCGAGCTCTGAGCACGGAGAGAAGCGAACAGCGGCGGGCCGGTGGTTCTCGGTGAACCACCGGCCCGCCTGCTGGCTTTAGTTCTCGTCGGCCGACGGCGGTACGTCCTTCTTCAAGGCACGGGCCACGGCCGTGAACTGAGCGAGCGCCACTTCGAGTTCGTCGACGATCTCCTGGGCGATCACGTCCGGCGGCGCGTACTCCGTGGTCACGGCGGCATCGGACTTGAGCACCGTGAGGTCCAGGTTGACCTTGTCCCGGGCGATCAGCTCGTCGTAGTCGTACGCGCGGAAGCGATCACTCGGGGTGCGCTTGCTGAAGTCCGTGCCGCCGGAGTGGTACGCGGCGACGAAGTCGTCGAGGTGCTGGCGTCCCAACTGACGCTGCTTGAGCGTGAAGCGCTGGTCCGTGCGGAAGTCGTAGACCCAGAGCTCGCGTGTGCCGGGACGGCCTCCGGAGCGTTGGCCGGTCTTGTCGAAGAACAGGACGTTGGCCTTGACGCCGTTGGCGTAGAAGATGCCGGTGGGCAGGCGCAGCAGGGTGTGGACGTCGCAGAGGTTGAGGAGGTTCCTGCGGATGGTCTCGCCGACGCCGCCTTCGAAGAGGACGTTGTCGGGGAGGACGAGGGCGGCTCGGCCGTTGGTCTTCAGCAGGTTGTAGATGTGCTGGACGAAGTTGAGCTGCTTGTTCGTCGTCGGTGCCCAGAAGTCGGTGCGGGAGGTGTAGGACTCGCCGGTCACCGAGCCGACGCCGAAGGGCGGGTTGGCGAGCACGATGTCGTAGTGCCGCTTCGGGGGGCGGGCCAGGGAGTCCTGGATGGTGATGAGCGGCTTGGCCTCAGAGCTTCCGATGCCGTGCAGCAGCATGTTCATCAGGGCCAAACGGCCGGTCTCGCGGACGAGTTCGTAACCGGTGATCGCGCCGGTCTGGAGGGCGCGGCCCTTGTCGCCGTACAGCTCGTCCTCGTAGTTCTGGACGAGGTGGGCGTGCGCCGCGATGAGGAAGCCGCCGGTGCCACAGGCCGGGTCGGTGATGTGCTCACCGGGCCGCGGCTGGATGCAGTCGACCATGGCGTCGATGAGCGGGCGGGGCGTGAAGTACTGGCCCGCGCCGGTCTTGCGGTCCTCGGCGCCACGCTGGAGGAGACCTTCGTAGGCGTCGCCCTTGAGGTCCTGGTTCTCGGTGGTCCAGGTGTAGGGGTCGATCAGGTCCTTGATCAGGCGGTCGAGGACAGCTGGTTCATGGATCTTGTTCTGCGCCTTGGTGAAGACCTCACCGAGCATGGTGCCGCCGCGCTGGCCGAGATCCTTGAGGATGAACTCGTAGTGGTCGAGCAATGCTTCGGCGGACCGGGTGGTCAGGCTCTTCCAGTCCCGGCCCTCGGGGACGAGAGGCTTCTCGGGGGCGTTGCGCCGGAAGGCCGCCGGGCGGTTGGCTCGCTCGTCGGCCATCTTCAGGAAGAGGAGGTACGTGAGCTGCTCGACGTAGTCGAGGGTGGAGACGCCGGAGTGGCGGAGCAGTTCGCAGTACGACCAGAGGCGGTTGACGAGGGTGGAGGTGGAGGCCGGGGCGGCGGCCGTGGCCTTGGTCCTCGCTTCCGCCGCACGAGGGGCGGGAGTAGTGGTGCTGGGTGCCGAAGAGGCCGCCTCAGCGGGATCCTCGGGGGTCGGCTTGTCAGTGCTGCTCATCATGGTGCTCACAGGGGAAGTGCTTCCTGGGTGCCGGAGGGAACCGGTCGGCCGGAGGTCTGAGGCGCCGCCAGGGAGGTCGCACCGGACACGCGCTTACGCTTGGTCGGCTTGGCATCGGCGGCCCGCTCAGCGCGGATCCGGTCGAGGAGCACGGAGGCGGGCTCGTCGTCGGGGTCCTGGAGAACCAGGGTGCCGGTGAAGGCGGCATGGAGGAGGGTGCTGCGCAATTCAGCGGCCTGCACTTTCACAGACTCAATCACGTCGGCCATCTCGCCCGCATCAGCGCGACGCTGGGCCACCTGCTCCAGGAGCTCTTTTTGACGCATAAGCGGCGGGAGAGGAACCTGAATCTTCTTGACAAGGCCGAGACTCAAGTTTGGCTGAACGCCACCAGAAGCCAAGGCTCGATTTTCTTCGTATCGAGCTTCCAGAACAAGCTTCACCCAATCCCTACGGCACTCATACTCTGCTGCAAGTTGAATACCCGCGCATGCCTGATTGGTGGTTGCGTGAATCCGGAGCTCAGAACACTTCCCCCTAGTCCTACCTTCGCCATACATGGCAAGCAAGAGCGTGCCCGGCGGATATTCTTTGACAGCTGTCTCCGTCACCGCCCTGTCGGTAATGAATTTCTCAGCTCGATCTACGAATGGAGCGTTGAGGAGGGAACTGGTGACCCACGGTACTGTTCCGCCGTCGTAATAGTCCGACCTCCCCTTGAGAGGGGTAGCGCCAGACGAAACAGCGGCCATCTCGCCGATCGTCTTACTCTCCCAATTCGACAGTTCTGGGCTCGGCTTAGTAGCCCCAGCAAGCAAGGACGTAACAAAGTCCGTAATCCGCGCTCTAGCATCCGCTAGAGAAACTTCACCCGTCTCGATATGTGCCAGCTGCTCCTCCAGCTTGACGACGATGCGGTGTTGTTCAGCGAGAGGTGGGACAACGATCACTGTATCCAGGAGGGCTTTACGGGACACACTCGCCTGGTTCACATGATTGTTCAGGATCGACTTGAAATACCCAGTCGCCCACATGTGGTGCAACTGTGCAGCCAGGAACTTTCCGTCGAGCCCTTCCGGGCCACGCAGTCGGGTCATGTGGTTCGAGAAGGCGAGGGGTTCGGCGGAATTTACCCACGCCGTCTTCCCGACCAGCGCCGGACTGTTGGTGTTGTTGAACAGAACGTCGCCCATTTCGACGCGCCGGTCAGAGTTGTCAACGACGTATCGAGCGTCCAGGGTATCCAGCACTCCATTGCGAGTGATGTTCATCGGACGGAGATGAATGATTCCCTCACCGTCACGGTTGTGCTTACCGCTGGCGAATCCCGGTTGAACCTCAACACCCAATTCCCCGAGCGTCGCCCGAACCCACCCCGCAGGAAGCCCCTCCGCGACGTCCCCCCCGGAGCCCGAACCCCCTGGCCCCACACCCGAGTCGGTCGTCACGCGCTCAGCTCCCTGTCCAGCTCATTGATGATGTGTTCTGCCCGGGTCCCCCCGAATTCCGCGAGGAATCCGTCCGTGCCGTTGCGTGAGGTGAAAGGGGCGTAGTCGAGGTCAGCGGTATCGAAGCGTACACGCTCGGCCGTCGCCGCGGCGATGCGGTCGAGCCACCAGCGCTGTCGTTCGGTGAAACGCGCGCCCGCCTGTTCCTGGCGGGTGATCCAGGCCTGATAGCGCTCGCGCACGAGCTCCTCATGCGGGCGTGGTGCCGGGGCGCCCTGTGCGGCACCGCCCGCGAGTTCGTAGCGGAGCAGGGCCAGCAGATCGGAGGCCGTGTGCTTGCGGTGGGCCCCGTCGGGCACCGCCTCGCCGACCTTCTCGTATGCCTTCCACAGCCGGTCCGGGGTCCAGGCGCGCGGCGGGCGGGCGATGCTGCGGGCCACGTCCTTGAGCCGGTCCATGGCGACGCCCGGCGGCACGTCGGAGCCGGCGCTGAACGCGATGGACATCGCCGCGATCTCGTCGCGGTTGTCCGCGATGTACCGACGCCAGTCGCGGACCGTCTCCGTCGCCGCGTCTTTGTCGTCGTCGGCGGCCCCTGCGCGGAGAAGCTCGTCGGTGCCGTTCTCGTCGTAGAGGATGTCCTTCGCGCGCCGCATCTCCAGCAGGCGGGCGCGCAGCGGCGGCGTGGCGGCGAGGGCGCGGACGGACTGCTCGATGAGGTCGCGTACCGCACGCTCGGGGTCACGGCCCGCGCGTTCGGCGACCTCCCGGGCTTCCAGCTGCCGGTCCGCCGAGACGGCGTCGACCATACCGTGAACGATCTTCTTCAGTTCCAGCCCGCCGCTCAGACGCTGGATCTCGGCACGCTCCTCGTCCGTCATCTGGATGTCGAGCTTGGCGAGGCGGGCGGCGAGGGTGGAGACCTCTTCCTCCTCGATGGTGTTCGCGGCGGTCTTGCGGAGCAGCTTCTCCAGGCTGATCTGTTTGTCGGTGTGGCGTTCCAGCGGTGCCGCGTCGACCTTCGGCTTCTTCGTCACGCCGACCGCGTCGACGATCACAAATCGGGTCTTGGGGCCGACACCTGGGGTGACCTTCTCGAAGTCTGTGAGGGAGAGGGTCCGAGCGCCACGGCCCTTCATCTGCTCGAAGTACGCCCAGCTCTTGACGTCTCTGAGGAACAGCAGGCATTCCAGCGGCTTGACGTCCGTGCCCGTGGCGATCATGTCGACGGTGACCGCGATGCGCAGCTCAGGGAGGTTACGGAAGGCGGCGAGGCGCTCGGAAGCGTTGCGGGCCGCGCTGGTGATCTTCGCGCAGAAGTCGTTGCCCTTCCCGAAGACGTCGCGGACGACCTCGACGATCTCCTCCGCGTGGTTGTCGTTCTTGGCGAAGACCAACGTCTTGGGCACGTACATCTCGTCCCAACGCAGTGTGCCCGTGGCCCGGTCGTACTTCGCGCGCTCGGGGAAGATCTCCGTGAACAGGCGGTCGCGGAAGGTCTGAACGACCGTACGCAGCTGATCCTTGCTGATGACTCCGACACCAACCTGGTTGGCGCCGTACTCGATGTCCTCGTCGATGTCCTCGTAGCGCTGGCGGCGGGTGCGGCGGTCACGGACCGGGATGGTGCCCTGTGCGATGACGCCGCCCACGGCCGTTATCCGCGTCTCAATCTCGTAGACGGAGAAGTCGACGTTGACCCGGTCGGCCACCGCCTCCTGGTAGGAGTACTCGCTGACCAGGTTGCCGTTGAAGTAGCCGAAGGTCTGGGCGACGGGGGTAGCGGTGAGGCCGACGATGGGGGAGTCGAAGTATTCGAGGACAGAGCGCCACTTGCCGTAGATGGAACGGTGGCACTCGTCGACGACGATGAGGTCGAAGGCCTCCGGGGGGATGTCTGCGTTGTAGCCGACCTCAATGCCGCCTGGCACGTCGACGTCGTATTCGATCTCGCCGTCGCCCCGTTCGCTGCCCGGCAGGCTCGCGCCGGTGAGCTCCATGTAGAGGCGCTGAACGGTGGAGATGACGACCTTGGAGGAGGCGTACATTCCCTCCGCGCCGAGGCGCTGGACGTTGTACAGGTCAGCGAACTTGCGGTCGGTGTCGGGGGTCTTGAAGTTCTCGAACTCGGCAAAGGCCTGCACACCGAGGTTGTTACGGTCGACGAGGAACAGGACGCGCTCGGCACGCGCGTGCTTGAGCATCCGGTACGAGAACGTCACCGCCGTGAACGTCTTGCCCGCACCGGTGGCCATCTGGACGAGGGAGCGGGACTGGCCCATCCCCTGCTGGCCCTTGCCGAGCGCCACCGAGTTCTCCACGCCGCGTACCGCCTCGATCTGCGCCGGGCGCAGCGGGCGTTCGTCGAGGTCGGGCATACGCAAGCGCAGCCGGGCCCGGTAGCTGGGGGCCTGCTCGTCCTCCTCGGCCTGGCGGACCCAGCGGGCGAGGGTGCGCGGCTGGTGGAAGGAGAAGATGCGGCGGGTGCGGGAGTCCGGGTCGAGGACGGACCGGAAGCGGGTCTCGCCGCCGTCGCTCACGTAACGGAACGGGAGCGGGGTACGCCAGGCGCTGAGGCGCTGCTGGGCGTCGGTGAGGTGGTCGGCGTATCCGTCGGCCTGTGCCTCGGCGGCGGACAGGTCGGCGCCCTCGCGCTTGGCCTCGATGACACCGACGAGTTTACGGTCGACGTAGAGGGCGTAGTCGGCGCGGCCCCTGGCGGTGGTGACCTCACGGACCGCGACGCCGTTGCCCCGCCGGTCGCCCTGGACGTGGAGGTTGAGGTTCGCGCCGCCGTCCTGGACGTCCCAGCCGGCCGCCGTGAGCATCGCGTCAAGCCGCTTGCGGACCTGCACCTCGGTGAGGGGTTCTCGGGAGGCCTGCTCCGCGTTGTCGAGGAGACGGGCGCGCTCGGCGACTGCGGCCGACGCAGCGGCCCGGTCAGTGGTGTCGGCACGCCTGCGGCCGATTCGCGTGGCCTCGGCGGCGGCCTGGAACTCCTTGAGCTGGTCCTGCATGGCCGTAACCGCACGGGCCAGCTCCTCGCGCTCGGCCTGCGCCTGGGCGAGCTCGCGTTCGACGGCGGTCCGGGCGGCGTGCTCGGCCTGGGCCTGGGATGTCTGGTCGTGGTAGCTGAGGCGGGCCTCTTCCAGGTCCTTGCGGGCGCGGGCGACATCCTGGAGCAGGCGCTCGTTCTCGGCGGCAGGGGTGCGGTCGGGGCTGGGTGGCACGAACGGCAGCTGCTCGCGCGAGCCGGTGAGCAGCCGGTGATACCAGGTCCCGAGACGGAAGCAGGTGCGCAAGGCGCGGAAGGCGTCGTCGGCGCTGTCGAGTCCCGAGTGGTTCGCGTCGTTGCCGAGGGTGCGCACCTCGTGGAAGGCGGTGCCCACGTCGCCGTGCAGGTACCCCTCCCGGTCCAGTGCCCGCAGCCGGTCGAACTGGGTGCCGCCCTCCACCCGGACCCGTCCCCGGCTCACCAGGTCGGCCGCCATAGCCTCGCCGAACTGGCGGGATTTGATCAGTGACGTGTTCGGATCGCTGAAGACATGGCTCTCGGCTGCGGTTCCGTACGCGACGAGCAGCGGAAGGTGCGGCAGCAGGAACCCGAAGTTGCGGGACTGCCTGGCCAGGCGTACGAGTCGGGGGTCTGGTGCCTGGGACGCCCCGTCTGCGCTGCTCATGGGGTGGTACCGCCTCTCCGGGAGTGCAAAGGTCGCTGATGCTTGTGCAGCGTGATCGCCCGTCGAGCCTAACCGGCGGCCCGGTCTTCTGCGCCGGTCTTCGGCACTACAGCTCCGGCTGGCGTGACCTGACTCCCACCACCATCGAATTGCCACACGCCAGCGCCCGATCCGAACCGCGCCGCCGGTGGATTGACGTTGGATCTGGGGAGAGCATCGAGTGATGAGTGGGTCTGCTGCGCGAAGACGAGTGATGAGGCACAGAGCCGTTAGCCCCGGTCCGTATGGGCTGGGGGCTTCGTCGTGTACCAGCCGCACGCCCTCGGCTTGTGGTTGCTGGTATCACCTGCCGCGTCGCGTTCCGTTTCGCCAGTGGTTGGCTGCCACATGCGTCTCGTCCGATTCGCGCTCTACGCAAGTGCCGCCGAGCTGTCGACTCTGGCGTTATGGGGCTATTACAGGGAGAGCCGCGTCGACTCAATGGTGGGCAGTTGCGCTGCCCGTACTGCGGTTTGTTGCAGGACCGAGTGGCGACGCCTGAGCATGAATGGGTCTTGTTGGAACCGGACATGACTCCGCTGGCCCATACGGTGCCGGCGGAGCATCGGTGGATCGAGCTCTCCGACGGTCGGGTCACCGTCTACGGCGTGTGTCCGCCAGATCCGTTTCAACGTTGCCGTATCGAGCACCGGCTGGCCTGCTCGGCACAACGGCTACCGGATCTTTGGCCGTGGTTGACGATGCTGCGAGCGGAGAACGGGCGGCGAGCGGAGCGGCAGTTGCAGGCTGACCCGGAGCCGCCAGAGCTTCCGGAGGAATGGCCAGATGCGGGGTAACGGTCACTTGGGGCGGACATGCAGCTGGCGGCCATCGACTCCAGGTGCCCACCAGCCTTTTCGTCGTGTGACCACCTGATTCAAACCATTCCGCCTTTCCCTGTGACGCGCCTGTGACAGTCGGCGGACACGGCTATGACGTCCGGCGAGCAATCTGAAGAAACAAGGGCAATAACCCTAAACGGTCAGACCCCTCGCCGGAGGGCAGCACCATGAGCGCCACCCTCGCCATTCCGCACATCGAAGCCCCCGCCCCTACCCTCGTTGTTTCACGGCGGTAGCCGGTTGATCTTGCGTCCGTGATGTCGCGTTGATTCCTGTCCGGGGACGGTGCCGGTCAGGGGTGCGCGTCGG
>NZ_JBSFXK010000034.1:0-78036 GCF_053595355.1 Streptomyces sp. NPDC002513
CCGTGGTCGAGGGCGTCCGGATCGATGAGAACGAACAGTGTGTGGTCGTGTCGGTACGGCCCGATGCCCGCCGCCCGCGGCCGGCCGCACCTCCGCCCGCCCGTGGACCGCGTGCGGGCGGGCTCTCCCGAGAGCCCCGCGTCCGTCAGGTCGTGGTTCCGGGGCGGGCGTCGCCAACGTCACTCAGCAGAGCACCCGTCAGCCCCACCGGGTTGCCCGAGGGGATGACTCCGGATGCCACCACCTTCCGGGCCCACGGAGCCAGTAGCTCCGCCAGCCGTACGGTGGCGTCGTGGCCCAGCGCCCGCCATGGTCCCTCGGCGGCTGCGTCGGTCGCGTCCTCGATCGCGCGGCGTTCGGCCGCTCCCCGGGCGGTCAGCCGCCCGTTGTCGTCGACCCATCCCCGGTCCCGCAACGCGGCCTCGGTGGCGCGCCAGGTCGCGTCGTCCCACTTCCGGCCCTCGCGCAGCAACGCGCCGTCCGACTCCCCCGCGGCGGCCTTGAGCGCCAGCGCCTCGACCGGTCCGATGCCACGGCTCACCAGGACGGCGACATGCCCGTCACCACGATGCTCACGAAGTGTGGTCGCGGCCTGCCACAGCCGCACATGCGGCTCGGCCGGGCGCTCCAGGGCCTGGTTGGCGGCGCCGAGCACCCGGCCCGCCGTGTCGGCCGCCTGGGCCGCGGCCCAGGCCAGGTCCGCCGCCTCCGCCATCCGGGAACCGCGCAGGGCGTCCTCCCCGTACAGCCGCCGCATGGCGAGAGCGACCGCCCGCTGTCGCGCGGCGAGGACGTCGGCCACCGACGCGTACCGCCACGCGTCCGGCAGCGCGCGCATCACCCGGCTGGGGTGGAAGACATAGAAGCTGCTGGTCACCACTGCCGGCTGGACCGGTCCCAGGGGCGCGGCGCGCAGCGCGAAATACCCCATCCAGAAGCCGCGCATACCCACCTCGTCGGCCGCTTGCCGTGCCTCCGGCGCGAAGTACACGAGGTCGTGCACCGGCTCGGTCAACTCCCACATGAGCCGGGACGCGCCCTCACCCACTGTGCTCCCCCTGCCCGCGATTACCCCGCACCCCATAGATCATGACAGCTGTCGTAGCACACCTCCATGACCGCTGTCATAGGAACGTGGTGGCCGGACGTCCGGGTTTGAGGACCGCGCCCAGGGCCACTCGGTGGAGTGCCCTCGTAGTCAAGGTGACGTGGAGTGAGCAGAGGTGGCTGGAGAGCAGAAGGTCAAGGGAATGATGGAACAGGCCATGGGCAAGGCCAAGGAGGCGGTCGGCCGCGTGCTCGGGAACGAGAGGATGACGGCCGAGGGCCGCGCCGAGAAGGTCAAGGGCGCCGCTCGCCAAGCGAAGGAGAAGACCAAGGACGCCTTCCGGCGCTGACACGCCGGACGCCCGCACCGGCCGGGGAGCGGGCGGCCTCCGCCCCGCCGCCCCGGTCGGCCGGCCTCGTCGACGCGGCTAACGGTTCACGGACGCCATGCCGGCCTCGTCGTAGCGCTCCCCCGCGACCTCGGGAAGTTCGGCGTCGACGCGCGCGAGGTCGTCCTTCGTCAGCTCGACGTCCGCCGCGACCGCGTTCTGCTCGAGGTAGGTGCGGCGCTTGGTGCCCGGGATCGGGACCAGGTCCTCGCCCTGGGTCAGCACCCAGGCGATCGCGAGCTGCGCCGGGGTGACGTCCTTCTCCGCCGCGATCTCCTTCACCTTCTCGGCGAGCCTGAGGTTCGCCTTGAGGTTCTCCCCCGTGAAGCGCGGGCCGCTGCGCCGGAAGTCGCCCTCCTCCAGGTCGTCGGGAGAGGCGAACCGGCCGGCGAGGAAGCCGCGTCCCAACGGCGAGTAGGGCACGAACCCGATGCCCAGTTCACGGCAGGTGGGCAGCACCTCGGCCTCCGGGTCACGCGTCCACAGCGAGTACTCGGTCTGCACGGCCGTGATCGGGTGGACGGCGTTCGCGCGGCGGATCGTCTCCGGGGCCGCCTCGCTCAGACCGATGTACCGCACCTTGCCCTCCGCGACCAGCTCCGCCAGCGCGCCCACCGTCTCCTCGATGGGCACCTTGGGGTCGACCCGGTGCTGGTAGTAGAGGTCGATGTAGTCGGTCCCAAGCCGTTTGAGCGAACCGTGGATCGAGCTGCGTACGTGCTCCGCCGAACCGTCCTGCGGTCCGACCGTGCTCATGTCGCCCGGGACGGCGTTGTCCATGCGGTAGTTGAATTTCGTAGCGATCACATAGGCGTCGCGGCGCCCCTTGATCGCACGGCCGACCAGTGACTCGTTCGTGAGCGGGCCGTACATCTGCGCGGTGTCGAGGAAGTCGATGCCCAGCTCAAGGGCGCGGTGGATGGTCTTGATGCCCTCTTCCTCGTCGGCGGAACCGTAGAAGGCGGACATCCCCATGCAACCGAGACCGATAGCGGAGACCTCCAGGTCCCGGAGCCTGCGCTGCTTCATGATCGTCTCCAGACTTTCCTTGCGGTCGTGCTCTTCCCGGCCTCACCGCCCTCCCCCGGCTCGCCGGAGCCGCGGATCCCGCGGACCGGCACCCCGGTGGCACGGAGCCCGGTGGGGCCATGCAGCGGACGCTACGACGTGGAGTGCGCTCGAAGTCAAGGATGCGCTCGCCGACCTGCCGGCGCATGCCCCGCTCCCCTCATGGACGCTTGCGGCCGACGCCCGCGTACACCCAGTACTCCGACGGGTTGTCCGGGATCGGGTCCCCTGGATCCGGGCGCCACAGGGGCACATGGACCAGGCCGGGCTCCACCAGGTCGAAGCCGTCGAACAGGGCGAGGATCTCGGCGCGGGAACGCGCGGTGACCGGCGATGTGGCCCTGGAGCGGTACAACTGCCCCACCGCGGCGGCGGTGTCCGGGCGGTCCTGGTTCGTGGCGTGCGTCAGCGCCAGCCAGCCGTCGTCGGGGAGGAGGTCCCGGAAGGCGGCCACGATGCCGGCGGGATTCTCCTCGGATGTGATGAAGTGCAGGATGGTGACCATCAGTACGGCGACGGGCTCGTCGAAGTCGATGAACCCCCGCACGTGCGGGGAGGACAGGATCTCGGCCGGCCGGCGGATGTCGGCGTCGACGATGACCGCGTCCGGGTTGCCGGCGAGCAGAGAGGCGCTGTGCGCCACGGCGACCGGGTCGTTGTCCACGTAGGCCACGCGCGCCCCCGGGGCGGCGGCCTGCGCCACCTCGTGGACATTGCCCTGCGTGGGGATGCCCGACCCGAGGTCTATGAACTGCCGCACTCCGGCGCCGATCAGAAAGCGCACCGCCCGCTGGAGGAAGGCGCGATTGGCTCGCGCCAGGGTACGCACCTGAGGGTCGATGGCGGTGAAGGCCGCGACTGCCTCCCGGTCGATGGCGAAGTTGTGCTCGCCGCCCAGCATGGCGTCGTACATCCGGGCGACACTGGCCTTGCGGGGATCGACGTCCTTCGGGCGTAACTCGTCACCCGTCACAGCAACTCTCCCCTCAGACAACGATCTTGATGTTCCATCATATAGTTGCCGTCTGACCCGCGGCGAGGCGATGCCGCTGCCGCGTGGTCGCGACCGGCCCCACCCGGAAAGGCACGACCCTGCGGAACCAAGCGCGCCGCCCTCTCGACGCATCACCGGCCGCCGCACGCTCGGGCCGCCGGACCGCCTTCTCCCCCGCGGCCGATGTCATCGGGTCGGAGCTCGACCTCCATCTGACCGGCCGTCATATCGTGCAGGCGCTGACTCCCGGCATCTGCGACGCGGCGTCGGTCTACCTGCTGGAGCGCTGGCTCGTCGAGGAGAACGCGCACCCGGCCGGGGACCCGCCCCAGATCGAGGCCCGCCGGCTGGCGCTGCGCGTGGGAGCGGAGGCCGCCGCGCGATGGGAGGGCATACTGCCGGTCGGTGAGGTGATCGTCTTCCCGCGCGAGACGCCGTACGCGCGCTCCCTGGCCACCAGGCGTCCGCAGCTCCTGGACACGGTCGACGCCCACACATCCGAACGGCTGCGCGCCTCCGGCGGCGACGACATCCGGATCGGCCATCTGCTCCGGACGGCCTCCTTCCTGGTCGTGCCCCTGCATCTGCGGGGCGCCGCCGTCGGTTTCGTCGTCTGCGGTCGCGGCCCGGACCGGGCCCGCTTCCTGCCGGACGACGCCGCGGCCGTGGAGGCACTGGCCGCGCGGGCCTGTGTGGCCCTGGACAACGCGCGCCGGTACGAACGGGAGCGCCGGACCGCGCTGGCCATCCGGCAGAGCCTGCTGCCCGCCACCGCCCACACGTTCGACGGCTGCCGTATCACCCACGGCTCTGTGCCCGCCGGCTACGACACGATCATCGGCGGCGACTGGTCCGATGTGCTGCCGCGGCCGGGCGGCCGTATCGGTCTGGTCGTCGGCGACGCGATGGGGCACGGTCCGGAGTCGGCGGTCGCGATGATTCAACTGCGCACGGCCGCACGCACCCTGGCGGGCTTCGACATCACCCCGGCCGAGTTGCTGCGCCGGCTCGACACGCTTGCCTGCGACACCCCCGGTGCCTCCTTCGCGACCTGCATGTACGCCGAGTGGGACGCGCGACGCCACACCTGCACCCTCGTCGGGGCCGGTCACCCTCCTCCGCTGATCCAAGGCCCGGACGGACGGGCCGCACCCCTCACGCTCACCAGCGCGGGCCTGCCGCTGGGACTCGGCTCGGGCACCTACGAACCCACCGTGCTCGAAGTTCCCGAACCGGCGCTGCTCCTGCTCTACAGCGACGGCATGGTCGAGTCACGTCAATCCGACATCGACCAGGGCATCACCCGCCTCGCGGGCCTCTTCACCCAAGCCGTTGACGCATCCGAAGACATCACGGCCCCGGACACCCTGCACATGTGGTGCGAGCGGCTTCTGCACCACACATCGGTCACCGACGGCACGGACGACCGGACCGTGTTGCTGGCCGCACTCATGCCCGCGACGGAGTGAGGGCGCCCACGTACGAGAGGGGTGGACGCCCCGTCCCGGCCCTCCGGCACGGCTGGGGCACAACGACCGCACGGCAGTGCACCGCCTGAACCCTCAAGGTCAGCTCGAGAAAAAGACATGACTCCAGAGAACCAACAGGCTCCACTCATCCGTACCATCACTACACCGGGGTATTCGCGTGGTTATCGCCGCCGTCACACGGACGCCGGCCCGAGAACACGTACTTGTGGCCTTCTGTGCGCCACACCACGAAAACCAGAAGAAAGGTCGACCTCATGTCCGAGACCACCACTGCCACCACCGATCTGACATCGCAGTACGCCTCCCAGGTGACCGACGACCTCGAACGCAATGTGAAGGAACAGGACCGCGTCAGCGCGGAGATCGCCACGCTGCAGCAGCAACTGGCCGCGCTGCAGCACGACCACGTCGTGCTGGTGAACATGCAGCAGGCACTCGGTCTGACGCCGCCTCCCGCCGGACCCGCCGCCACGTCCGACCGGGCCACCGTGCCCGCTCCCCGCAGGAAGCCCGCCGCCAAGTCCGGTACGGACAAGCAGGCGAAGCCGAAGAAGAGCGCCCCTGCGCGCAGCCGCACCACGGCCGGGAAGCCCGCCGCCAAGCAGCCTGCCAAGCAGCCCGCGGCCCAGCCCACCACGGCGCAGCAGGCCGAGCCCACACTGGTCGAACTCGTCCGCCGCCACCTCACCGAACAGAGCGAACCCCGCTCCGCCGCGGAGATCACCACGGCCCTCGGTCAGGTCCATCCCGAGCGCGGCATCAAGACCACCGTGATCCGCACGACGCTCGAAGGACTCGTGGCCAGGAACCAGGCACAGCGCTCCAAGCAGGGGACGTCGGTCTTCTACACCGCCCCCGACACGGCCGAGAAGAAGACGGCGGAGAAGAAGACTGCCGAGAAGAAGACGGCGGAGAAGGCCGGGGAGAAGACCGCGTCGGCCGAGGACAGCACGGGGGCTGAGCAGGCCGAGTAGGCCACCGCGGCACGGGCGGTGTTGTGCCGTGCGGAGAGGTTCCGTGCGGAGCGCTCCACGGGCCCGCGCGGACCATCCCGGCAAGCACGCCGAGACCGGCCGGGTGAGGGCCCCTCACCCGTCCCGGTGCATCGCCCGCGCGTCGTCGCTTCCCCGTGCCTTCGGTGCGCGATCGTGGGCGGATGCGCCGCACGCTTCTCTCCGTCGTCGTCGCGCTGCTTGCCGCCGGGTGCGTGACCGTTCGGCCCGATGCCGGCGGCCGGCAGGTCTCGGCCGCCGATGCCCACGCTCCCGCGCCGGTCGCTCCGCGTGCCTCGGCGCCGCGGCCTCCGCGTGGCGTGTCGGGGCTCGTACGGACCGGCTCCGTGTCTCGTCAGTGGTCCGGGCACCCCTCGCCCGCCGGGCTGCGCTCCGCCTCCCAGACGCGCCGACCCGTCCCCGCAGTGCGCCCGGCCGGTCCCGCGCTCGGCGCGCCGCAGCACCGGCGACCGTCTCACGTGCGGGCCGGGCGGCGGCCCGCCGCTCCACCGACACCGCGCCCGGTGTCCCGGAGCGCACCGGCTCACGACGCCTCCGCCCGTCCCGCCCTCGCACATGGGCTCGTCGTCCCGGCGCACCAGGGCGCCGACCCGTTCGCCGTCTGCGGCCTGGTCGAGGACATGGGCCTGGGCCAGGCCGTGGCCGGCGTCTGCTGACTCCCGTTCGGTCGCCGGCCGGCGACCGCTGAGGCGTCCGTCCGCCGGCCACGATCCGTAGGGGCCCGCCCACCCGCTGTCTTCCGGGCTGGGCAGTACCCACGCCCGGGGGCAGCATGGAAGGACGGGAACGTGGACCTGGGCGTGGAGCGACATCCGCGCGTGGCGGGCGGGCGCGCCGGCAGGCGGAGGGAGATGTGGGATGAAAGCCGAATCCTTCCAGGCCGACGGCGACCGCCCCGGCCCGGACCGGCCCCGGCCCGTCAGCCTGCTGGACGTCCTCAGCGTCGCAGCGGTGGTGCTGGACTCCGGCGGCCGCATCGTGTTCTGGAGTCCCGAGGCCCAAGACCTCTTCGGCTACTCGGCGCAGGAGGCCCTCGGTGAGTTCGCGGGGCGGCTGTTGGTCCGCCCGGAGCATCTGCAGACCGTTGTCGGTCTGTTCGCCGAGGTGATGGAGACGGGCCACAGCTGGTCCGGCGCCTTCCCCATCCGGCACAGGGACGGCAGCTCGCGCCTGATGGAGTTCCGCACCATGCGTCTCCTCAACGATGCCGGCGAGGTCTACGCGCTGGGCATCGCGGCCGACCACGGCACACTGGTGCGCGTCGAGACCGACCTGGCCCTGTGCGAGCGGCTGATCGACCAGTCCCCCATCGGACTGGCCCTGATGGACCCCCAACTGCGCTATCTCCTGGTCAACCGGGCACTGGAGCGCATCGACGGCATCCCCGCCGCGGAGCACATCGGCCGCCCTCTGCGCGAGACCGATCTGCCGTTCCCCGACATCGACACCATCGAGTCCGCCCTGCATCAGGTGCTGGCCACCGGCACCCCGCTCCTCGACCAGTACGCCGTCGGCCGCACCCCGGCCGACCCGGGAAACGACCACGCCTGGTCCCTCTCCTTCTACCGGCTCGAAGATCCCGGCGGCCGGGTCCTCGGCGCGGCCATCTCGGTCGTCGACGTCACCGAGCGGCACCACGCCGCCACCGAGGCCGACCGTGCCCGGCGGCGCCTGGCGCTCATCGCGGACGCCTCCGCCCACGTCGGCACCACCTTGGAGGTGGAGCAGACCGCCCGCGAACTGGCCGAGGTCGCGACACCCGATCTCGCCGACGTGGTCGCCGTGGACGTCCTGGACTCCGCCCTGGCCTGTCGCCGCACGGGCCGGCCGGAAAGCGGTCCCGAACTCTTCCGAGCCCTGGCCCTCAAGGCGTCCCATCCCACCTTGGCCCTCCGCGCGGCCGACCCGCCCGGTGACCTCGCCGCCTACGACGGCGACCGACTGGTCACCCTGTGCGTGCACACCGGCCGGCCCGCCCTGGTGCGCCAGGTCGCCGACCAGGACCTGCGGCGCATCGCCCGCGATCCCGAGGCCACCTCGCTCCTCGCCCGCGCCGGCGTCCACTCCTATCTGGCGGTGCCCCTGATCGCCCGCGGCGAGGTGCTCGGCGCCCTCGATCTCAAACGCACCCGCAATCCGCTCGCCTTCGACCAGGACGATGTCGTCCTCGCGTGTGAGCTGGCCGGTCGCGCGGCCGTGGCCATGGACAACGCCCGCTGGTTCCAGAGCGTGCGCAACACCGCGCTCACCCTCCAGCGCAGCCTGCTGCCCGACCACCCTCCGCACCACCCCGGCCTGGAACTCGCCTACCGCTACCAGCCCGCCCAGGCCACCAGCGAAGTCGGCGGCGACTGGTACGACGTCATCCCCCTCGACGACGACAAGACCGCGCTCGTCGTCGGCGACGTGATGGGCAACGGCATCGACGCCGCCGCCACCATGGGCCGGCTGCGCACCGCCACCTGTGCCTACGCGGACCTCGACCTGGCCCCCGACACCGTGCTCCAGCACCTCGACAAGATCACCTGCGATCTGGAGCACTACATCGTCACCTGTATCTACGCGGTGTACGACCCCCATCGGGGGCAGTGCCGCCTGGCCAACGCTGGCCATATGCCGCCCGCGCTGGCCCGCCCGGGCCGGGAACCCGCGCTGCTCGACCTGCCCCCCGGCGCACCGCTCGGCGTGGGCGGCGTGCCGTTCGGCACCACGACCGTCGAACTGCTCCCGGGTGACCTGTTGATCCTCTACACGGACGGTCTCGTGGAGACCCGGCACCACGCCATCGACGACCGGCTCAACGCGCTCCTGGCCCTCCTCGACAAGCCGGACCGGCCCCTGGAGGAGACCTGCGACCTCCTGTTGCACGGGCTGCGCCACGCCGACGACCACGACGACGTGGCCCTGCTCGCGGTCCGCGCCGGGTAGACCCCGTCCTCGTACGAGGATCCCGGATGCTCGTACGACGGTCGCGTGCACCGCGGGGCCACCGTGCCGGGCGTCCGGACACCGCCACGGCCTCGTTCCCGCCGCGCCCGCCGTTCCCCGGGAACCCGAGCCGGGCGCGGACCGTTCACGCGGCCTGCGGTGCGGGCATGAGCGGGAGTTCGGCCCAGATGGTCTTGCCGGCGCGGTGGTGGCGGCTGCCCCAGCGCCGGGAGAGCTGCGCGACGATGAGCAGGCCGCGGCCACCCTCGTCGGAGAGGCGGGCACGCCGCAGATGGGGCGCGGTGCTGCTGGCGTCGCCGACCTCGCAGATCAGAGACGAGTCGCGGATGAGCCGTAGGTACACCGGTGATGAGCCGTAGCGGATCGCGTTGGTGACCAGCTCGCTGACCACGAGTTCGGCGACGAAGGCCACATGCTCGAGATGCCAGGCGGCCAGCCGCTCACAGGCGAGTTCGCGGGCCAGGGCGACGACGGAGGGCTCGGACGGCAGTTCCCAGGTGGCCACGCGGTCGGCGCTCAGGGCCCTGGTCCGGGTCAGCAGGAGCACCACGTCGTCGGTGCGGGACTCGGCCAGCAGACTGCCGAGCACCCGGTCGCATGTGTCCTCCAGCGGACAACAGGGGTCGGTCAGGGCCGCCCGCAACAGGTCGCAGGCCTCGTCCACGTCGCGTGCCGGGGACTCGATCAGCCCGTCGGTGTAGAAGCCGAGGACGCTGCCTTCCGGGACGGGGAACTCCACGGCTTCGAACGGCAGGCCGCCGAGGCCGAGGAGCGGCCCGGCCGGCAGGTCCACGAAGCGGACGGCGCCGTCCGGGGTGGCCAGGACGGGCAGCGGATGGCCGGCTCTGGCCATGCAGCAGCGCCGGGAGACGGGGTCGTACACCGCGTACAGGCAGGAGGCGCCGACCTCGCCCGAGCTCTGGGCGGAATGGTCGGCGGCCTCGTCGCGGTCCGTGAGCAGCACGAGGTCGTCGAGGTGGGTGAGCAGTTCGTCCGGAGCCAGGTCCACATCGGCCAGGGTGCGGACCGCCGTGCACAGCCGGCCCATGGTCGCCGAGGCGGTGATGCCGTGGCCGACCACGTCCCCCACCACGAGGGCCACACGGGCACTGGACAGGGGGATGACGTCGAACCAGTCGCCGCCGATGCCGGCGCCGGCGTGGGCGGGCAGATACCGGGAGGCGGTCTCGACGGCGGGGTGGTGCAGCGCGGGATGCGGAAGGATGGTCTGCTGCAGGGCGAGCGCGGTGGCGCGTTCCTGACCGTAGCGGCGGGCGTTGTCGACGTGGACCGCCGCACGGGCGCTCAGCTCTTCGGCGAGCCGCAGATCGTCCTCCGCGAAGGGGACGGGGGTGCGGTGGCGGAAGAACAGGGCCAGCCCGAGCGCGGTCCCGCGGGCCCGCAGCGGTACGGCCATGAAGGAATGGATCCCGTAGCCGCGAACGTTGCGAGCCCGCTCGGGCGCGCTCTCGGCCCACCACCGTGTGATCTCCTCGGCACTGTGCAGGACGCCCGGGCCGGCGACGAGCGCGCGTCCGGCCGGGGAGTCCTCCGGATAGGTGTAGATGCCGCCGATCGGGACCACCGATTCAGGGCACCCCGGGAGGACCGAGCGCTGGGCGGTTCTGCGGAACACCAGGAGGCCGTGCTGTCCGGTGGCCCTCTCCTCGCCGGTGAGGACGCTGTCGAGCAGGTCCACCAGCACGAGGTCGGCGAAGTGGTCCGTGCCGACCGCCGCCAGTTCGTCGGTGGTGCGGCTGAGGTCGAGGGTGGTGCCGATCCGCAGCGCGGCCTCGTTGAGGACGGCCAGCCGCCTGCGGGCGCGGCACTGCTCGGTGGTGTCCACGGCCGCCGCCGACATACCGCAGACCTCGCCGCCCGGCTCACGCACGGGGTACAGGGACAGCAGCCAGACCCGCGGCCCGGTGACGTCGCAGCCGGGCGAGTACGCCTCGCAGGTCACCGTGTGCCCTGTGCGCAGGACCTCCGTCATGGCCTCGCCGATGCCCTGCAGGCCCAGCAGTGTGGTGCCGCTCCGGGATTCCCCGATGGGCCAGCCGAACGGTTCGTTCTCCTGCCTGCCCGACTCGCGCCGCATGGCGGTGTTGACCTCCAGCCGCACTCCTCTGCGGTCGTAGAGGGCCATGGGCAGCGGTAGCTGGTCCAGCGCCCACTGCTTGAGGAGGGCGGTGTCCGGTTCGCCGCCGCTCCCGGGTGGGAGTCCGGACGGCTCGACGCCCTCGGCGGTGAGGAACCAGTACGTGTCCCCGGCCGCGTCCCGCAGCGGCTGAGCCCGGAGTGTCCACGACAGCGGGTGGCCGTCGTTGTGCCGGAGGGTGACGCGGCCGCTCCAGGGCTGGCGCCGGACGTGGCTGCGCCGTACGGCCGCCGGCGGGGGTTCGACGAGCAGATCCGTGGCGGCCCGGCCGACCAGATCCTCCGGCTCGTAGCCGAGAAGACGGCAGACACCCGGGCTGAGCGCGGTCACGATGCCCCGCGGATCCATCATGACCCCAGCGTCCGACGCGGGCTCCCGCCGCGTGGAACGGTGCCTGTCCGGTATTGCGGAGCCCTTCGCCATGTCGTCGCCCTCGTTCTGTCGTCCGGGCACCACCGGAAGTCGTCGATGGGCCCATCCGCAGCACTGCGTCCAGGCTGCTCCCGTGGTGGGCCTTTCTCAACCGCTGATCACTCCGGGGCGGGACACAGGGCCGTGCGGCCCGGTCCGGCGGTGGGCCGTGCGGCGGTGGTGGACGCCCCCGGGCCCGTGGCACGGCCGCTCACCTCGGCGAGCAGGGCCTGTGATGCCGGGTCGGCCTGGAGGCCGGGCAGAAGCAGCAGCCAGAGGTTGGTCAGGCGGTCCTCGATCAGCACCCGGTCGTCGAGGGCGTCGGAGAGGGTGTGCAGTCCGAAGAACGCGGCCACCAGGGTGGGGGCGTCGCGGCCGGGCTCCGCGCCAGGGGCGAGCTCCCCTTCCGCCCGGGCCCGGGCCAGCATGCCCTCGACCGTGGCGATCCAGTCCACGAAGGGCGGGGGCATGTCGACGGCGATGGATCTGCGCTCGGCCCAGAGCCGGGCCCCCGCGCGGACGAGAACGTCGTCACGGAAGGCGCGGGCGACCGCGAAGCTCAGGCGGACCAGCTTGCGGAGGGCGGGTTCGGGGGCGGCCTCATGGTGCGCCACCAGGGCGGGCCAGGCGGCGAAGTGTGCTTCCACCACGGCCAGGGCGAGCTGTTCCTTGTTGGTGTAGTGGAAATAGATCGCCCCGCTGGTGCGGCCGGACCGTTCACTGATGTCATTGATGCTGGTCGCCGCGTATCCCCGTTCGAAGAACAGGTGAGCCGCCGCCTGCAATACGGCTCTGCGGGTTTCTTCTGCCCGGTCCTGCACGTGTGGTCCCTTGTCTGTCGGTGGAGCGCGAGAGGAATGTAGCCCTCCGACCGCCCGGACACGAGGCCGCGCATGCGGAACCCGTAATTGTCTTATTAGCTGTGTTACATGGACTCTCGGCACTGGACGCGGAGCACGCAGGAATCGGTCAACGGGTGCACCCGACAGGCCTCCGGGGCCTGTTGTCCCCCGCTGAGCTGGTCCAGGACCGTGGATCGCGCCTTCGTGCACCGGATCTCGGTGGCCGAGGTCCTGCTCACGGACGTCCGCCGCTGTGGACCGCTCCGTTTCTGCGCGGCGGCCGCCTGGACGCGCTCGCATCCCACGTTCCCCCGTGGGCGCGAGGACCGGCACAGCCCGTGGATGATCGTGGAGACACTGCGCCAACTCGGCATCTACCTTCCGCTGCGCCACTTCGAAGTGCCGCCCACGGCCCGCTTCCTGATCCACGACGTGGCCTACGAACTCGACCCCGCGGCGGAGCCCCGGGCACCCCACGGCGCCAGCGAGATCACCTGCCTGGCATCCGTCGGCGACGTGCGCACCGACCGGAGCGGGACGACGGTGACCGGCCTGCGGATGCGGGTCGCCTTCCTCGCCGGGGACCGGACGTTCGCGCACGCGGCGGGCGGGGCGCGGTTCCTCGACGCCGGACGGTACGCGGCCCTGCGGTCCGGTGCGGCCGGGCGGTCCGGTGCCGTCACGGCCGAGGACGCGGGCCCGCGAATTCGGCCCGAACCGGCCCTGCTGGGGCTGGAGTCGGCGTCGGACGTCGTCGTCTTCCTGGAGGGCGACGACGTGTTCCTGGAACCCGCCGATCCCCACCACCCCTTCCTCTTCGACCACGGTACGGACCATGTGCCCGGGATGGCCGTGCTGGAGGCGGCGCGGCAGGCCGTCGCGCTGCGCAGCGGAGGGCGGCTGGTCCGACCGGTCTCCGGCCGTATGACCGCGCTGCGGTTCACCGAGCACAGCCCGCCCGCCGTCATTCACTGCTCCGAGTACGGCCGTTCGGTCCTCTTCCATTGCCGTCAGGGCGCCGAACAGACAGCCGCAGGAATGCTGCGCTATAGCTGAAATGTCCCCCACACGTGCGTATTGCGTCGGCCATTCTCCCCAACGTGTCCAACAGAGCGTAGCGTTCATTATGTTTCTGGTTCCGGAGGCGCCGGGATCGCGGCCGTGTGTGGTGTGCGACCACCGCATGAGTGAACGGACCACCGCCGCACTGCACTTCACTCTTCTCCGCGGTGAATCGACACCCACAGGCGCACCGGAACCCCCCACCGGCGGATCGCGCCGCCCTTCGGCAGTTCCGTCCTGCACCAGAACGGCAAGCACGCACATGACGACCCATCGCATCTTCGACTGGACACCCCAAGCCGTGGTCTTCGACTGCGACGGCACCCTGGTGGACTCCGAAAGCCACTGGCAACAAGCCCGCGACATCGTTCTCCGCGAGAACGGCGCCGTGCCCGACCAGGAGTTCACGGAACGCAGCAAGGGCCTGCACTACACCGAGTGCGGCGCTCTCATGGCACGCCTCGCCGGCACACCGGACAGCGGCGAGGAGATGGCCCGGCAACTCCTGGCCGCGTTCCGCGCCCTGGTGGCGCAGTGCCCCGTGGCCATGCGCGGAGCACCGGCGCTGGTGACGAGCCTGAGCCGGATCGCGCCCCTGGCGGTAGCCAGCAACTGCCCAGCCGATGTCGTGGAGTTCAGCCTCCAGTCCGTGGGCTTGAGACAGCACTTCCGGCACATCGTCGTGCCGGGGCCCGGAGTTGTGCCCAAGCCGTCTCCCGACACCTATGCCGAGGCCGTACGGCGCCTGGGCGTGGAGCGCGAGGGCGCCCTGGCGGTCGAGGACTCGCTCAACGGCCTGAGGGCGGCCGCCGGTGCGGGTCTGCGAGTGATCGGAGTCGGCCGCGATCCCGGTCCCGAGGCCCTCGGCCTGGCGGATCTGTGGGTGGACACGCTCGCGGACCCGAAGCTGGCGGCCTGGGCGAAGAGCCGGTCCCCGGCCCATTCGGAGGAGCCCGGCGACCCGCAGACCGGCCCGGTACGGCCGAAGGTTCCCCCGCAGGGCGGCCCGGCCCACTCCGAGACCAGGACCGTGCACTGAGCGCACCGGGCCCGCCACCGGCCCTCCGGGCAGACAGCACCCGGCCGGCCTGGGCGACGCTCCGGCGCCCGGCCCCGGGAACGGTCTGGAGCGCAGGGCTGCCGCACATGCCGGCCGGTGTACGGCCCTGACAGTACGCGGCTCCGGCCGGCGGTCGGTCCGTCCAGCGCCGGGCGCGCCGCGTCAGCGGTCGGTCCTGCTCAGTCCGGCGCCGGAGCGCACACGTGGGCGGTCAGCGGCTCGTGCACGCGCAGGTGTCAGACGCGGACGGCCCGCCCGATGACCGGCCGGGCCACGTTGCGCACCTTGACACCACCCCTGGTCATGCCGTGTTCCGCCCGGGCCTCCTCCGGCGTGCCGTGGCGGGTGAAACTTCCGGCCGGCACCAGCGCGTCGGCGTGCCCGGGACGGGACCGAAGGGGGTCAGCCCGGCGCGGGCGAAGGCGCCTCGCAGGTCCAGTAGTCGTCCAAAGGCCACACGTCATGATCTCACCACCGCTGTGGCCCCACCACCATCCAGAGGTCGGTACGGCGTCGGGGCCCCAAGGTCACCCGAAGGTCAGCGAAGGGAGGCCTGCGCGGCGGCGGGCGCGGCGAACCGGGCGAGCTGGTCCATGATCCAGGGGTCGTACGTCGCGGTCCGGTCCGCGACCGACTGGTCGTACGTCGCCAGTTGGTCCGCGATCCACGGGTCGGTGCGGTCGTTCACCGTCACGTGCTCGTACCTCGCCAGCTGGTCCGCGATCCACGGGGCGACGGAGCCGTTCACCGTCACGTGCTCGGCGGCGTCACCGTGGCCGCCCTGGGCGACGGTGACCCGGGCGGAGTGCTGCCCGGCCGGAGCGGCCGCCGCGGCGGGGCCGCCGGCGACGAAGAGAGCGCCGCCGGCGAACGCGGCGGAGACGGCCGCGGTGGCGATACGCCGCGCGAGCTTGTTCATGGTCATTCCTCCTTGCACCACCCGGCGTTTCACGACTGCGAACGTCGGCGTCTGCCGGTGTCCCGGCGCATGTCACGCTACGCCGCCCTTTGTAGTTGAACAATGAACTATTGGAGTGAGGCGTGTCACCCGCCAGGCTCCGCCGGGCACCGATCATGGGCCGCCGAGCGGGTGACGCGGGCGCCTGCCAGTCTGAGAGACATACCGGTCGTCCGGCATGCGTCGGCCGACGCGAGCAACGGGCGGACTACACGGACCACCGGGCGAACGGAGGGTTGCGATGACCGCTCCAGACAAGGTGCCGGGCAGCGGTGACGTGCCGGCGACACCGCGGGCGAGGATCGTCCTGGACACCGACGGTGTGATCACCGAGTGGAGCGAGGAGGCCGAGGCCCTGCTGGGCTACGGCCCCGAGGAGATGGTGGGCCAACCCCTGTGGTCGCTCCTCGTCCGGCCCGATCCGGCCGACGCGAACGCGTCGGCCGACGACGACCGCCCGGTGCTCCTGCGCGACCGGTCCGGCCGCCCGGTCGAGACCAAGTGGCGCATGCGCCCGCTGCACACCGCCGAAGGACCGGTGGCCTGGACGGTCCTTCTCACGCCGCCGGAGGGGACGAACTGTGGCGACTTCGACCGGGCCGTGCTCGACGCGCTGCTGACCGAGTCACCGATCGGACTGCACCTGCTCGACACCGACTTGAGAGTGGTCCGGGTCAACACCGCGTCGCCCGGCCTGAGCGGCCTCCGCGCCGGGGAGGTCATCGGGCGGCGCGGCACCGACGTCGCACCCCGCGTGATGACCGACGCCGTCGAGGACGCGCTGTGGCGGGTACTGCACACCGGACAGCCGGTCATCGACTTCGTCCAGCCTGGGCATCCCGCGGCCGACCTCTCTCGCGAGCACGTGTTCTCCCTGTCGGCCTTCCGGCTGCGCGACCGCGCCGGAAAGGCCCTCGGTGTGGCCGCCCTCGTCTTCGACGTCACAGAACGCCACCAGAACCGAGCGCGCCTCGAACTGCTCCACGACGCCAGCACGCGCATCGGCACCACCCTGGACATCGGCCGTACCGCGGACGAGCTGGCCGAGGTCGCGGTCGGCCGGGTGGCCGACGCCGTCTCCGTGGACGTGTTCGACTGCGTCTGCCGGGGCGATGCGCCCGACGCGGGCCCGGTCGCAGGGGAGATCACGTTCCGGCGTGTGGCGTTCCGGTCGACCGAGGCGGCCTCCCTGCAACCCGCCTACGCGGTCGGCGAGACGGCCTCGTACGGCTTCCCCACACCGCTCACGCAGGCCCTGGCCGATCTTCGCCCCCGCCTGATACCGCGCATCGACGAGGACGGCGAGTGGCTCGCGCACGATCCGGTCAGGAGGGACCGCATCCGCTCCGGCCGGGTGCGGTCGCTGATGGTGGTACCGCTGGCCGCGCGCGGGATCGTGCTGGGCGTGGCAAGCCTCTACCGGTCCGTGACGGCCGCCCCCTTCGACCAGGACGACCTGACCGTCGCCGCCGAACTCGCCGCGCAGACGGCCCTGTGTGTGGACAACGCCCGCCGCTACGCGCGCGAGCGCAACGCGGCCCTCACCCTCCAGAGCAGCCTGCTCCCCAGGCAGTTGCCCACCCAGAGCGCCGTCGACGTGGGGTTCAGCTATCTGCCGGGACACGCCGGGGGAACCTGGTACGACGTCATCCCGCTGTCCGGTGCGCGGGTGGCACTGGTGGTCGGGAACGTGGGGGGCGAGGGTCTGCGCACCGTCGCCACCATGGGCCGGCTGCGCGCCGCGACCCACAGCCTGGCGGCCCTGGACCTGACGCCCGATGAGATACTCGCCCACCTTGATGATCTGATGGTCCGCCTGGCCGACGAGAGCCGGCCGCAGGCTGCCGACGATCCCGTGGACGTGCAGTCCGCCACCGCCGGCTGCGCCTGCGTGATCTACGACCCCGCGAGCCGCCGGGTCGACGTGGCCTGCGCCGGGCATCCGCCTCCGGTCCTCGTCCATCCCGACGGACACGGGCAACCCGTCGACGCGGCCCCCGGGCCTCCGCTGGGCGACGGCGGTCCTCCGTTCCCCACCTGGGAGTCGGAGGTGGCCGAAGGGACTTTGATCGCGCTCTACAGCGAGGGGCTCGTCGGCCGGCCGGCGTCCGACGGCGTCTCGCGGTTGCAGAGCATCCTCGGCCAGCCGCACGCGAGCGTGCAGGAGGCATGTGACGCGGTGATCTACTCCGAGCTGTCCGGCCGGCCCGGCAGGGACGTCGTGCTGGTCCTCGCGCGCACACGCGTCCTGAGCGAGGACCGGATCGCCTCCTGGACCTTCCCCAGTGACCCCGCGATCGTGGCCACCGCCCGCACCCTGGTCGACCGCCAGCTCGCGTCCTGGGGGCTGGGCGCCCTCTCGTTCACGACCGAGCTGGTGATCAGCGAGCTGGTCACCAACGCCATCCGGTATGCGCGGGGCACCATCCAGGTACGGCTGATCCGGGACCGCACGCTGATCTGCGAGGTCACCGACGGCAGCAGCGCCGCACCGCATCTGCGGCACGCGCGCGCCACCGACGAGGGCGGTCGTGGACTCCTGCTCGTCGCCCAGCTCGCACACCGCTGGGGCACCCGCCGCACCGACCGGGGCAAGACCATCTGGGCCGAGCAGACGCTGGGCTCCGAACCGGACGACGAGCCGCCCTCCGCCTCGGCCCCCTGACCCCGGGGGTGTGCCTACGCCCCGCCCCGGGAGCCCGGCGTCCGGGCCGTGTCCTCGTCGCCGAAGGCCTCGTCGTCGAGTGCCACGTCGGCGAAGGCCGCGTGGAGCGCGCCGTGCCCGTCGGCGGACGGCAGTGCCTGCTCGGCCCAGATCACCTTGCCCTGCGGCGTGTACCGGGTACCCCAGCGCTCGGTCATCTGCGAGACCAGGAACAGGCCCCGGCCGCCCTCGTCGGTCGTCGCGGCGTATCGCAGATGCGGGGAGGTGCTGCTGCCGTCGGCCACCTCGCAGATCAGCGTGCGGTCCCGGATCAGGCGTACGTGGATCGGCTCGGAGCCGTGCCGGATCGCGTTGGTGATCAGCTCGCTCAGGACGAGTTCCATGACGAAACTGAGCTCGGACAGGCCCCACTCGTCGAGCTTCTCGGACACGGCCTCGCGCATCCGCGCGACGGCGGCCGGGTCCAGCGGCACGTCCCAGTCGGCGATCCGGTCGGGCGTCAGCGGCTGGGTGCGGGCGATGAGCAGCGCCACGTCGTCCTTGGGCCGGTCGGGCAGCAGCTCGTCCAGGACGGCCCGGCAGCTTTCCTCCGGCGAGCGTCCGGGGTGGCCCGCCAGTGCGTCGCGCAGCAGCTCCATTCCCACGTCCAGGTCGCGGGCGCGGTCCTCGATGAGGCCGTCCGTGTAGAGGACGAGCTGGGTGCCCTCCGCCACGTCCAGCTCGGCGGTCTGGAACGGCATGCCGCCGAGGCCGAGCGGCGGCCCGGCCGGCACGTCGGCGAAGGTGACACTGCCGTCGGGGTGCACGAGCACGGGCGCCAGATGACCCGCGCGCGCCATGGCGCAGCGGCGCGTCACGGGATCGTAGATCGCGTACAGGCAGGTGGCCCCCACCACGCCCGCGGCGCTCTCCGTCCCCGCCTCGTCCTGGTCGATGCGCCCGACCAGATCGTCCAGATGGCTGAGCAGTTCGTCCGGCGGCAGGTCGAGGGTGGAGAAGTTGTGCACCGCGGTGCGCAGCCGGCCCATCGTGGCGGCGGCGTGCAGGCCATGGCCGACCACGTCCCCCACGGCCAGTGCCACCCGGCTCCCCGACAGGGGGATCACGTCGAACCAGTCGCCGCTCACGCCGGACTGGGCGGGAAGGTAGCGGTAGCCGACATCGAGGGCGGACTGCTCGGGCAGGGCCCGTGGCAGCAGGCTGCGCTGCAGCGTGACCGCGAGGGCGTGCTCGCGGGTGTACCGGCGGGCGTTGTCGATGCTGACGGCGGCGCGGGCCACCAGCTCCTCCGCCAGCGACAGCTCCTCGTCGTCGAACGCGTCGTGCTGCTTGGAGCGCCAGAAGTTGGCCATGCCGAGCACGACGCCCCGGGCGGTGATCGGGGCGGCGATGAGGGAGTGAATGCCGTAGTCCACGATGGCCTTGGTCCGTTGGGGGTCCTGCGCGTGCCAGCCCGTGGCGGTGGACAGATCCGTCACCAGCACCGAGCGGCCGGTGCCATAGCCCCGTGCCTGGGGCGTGGCGGGATGGAAGTCGAAGAGCCGGCCCTTCTCGTAGAGCGGATGGTCCTCGCGTACGCCGACCACGGCGACGCGCCGCATGTCCGTCGCCGTGCCGGCCGGCTCCTCGCCGTGCAGTACGGCGTCGGCGAGATCCACGGTGGCGAAGTCCGCGAAACGGGGGACGGCGACCCGGGCCAGCTCGTCGGCGGTGCGGGCCACGTCGAGGGTGGTGCCGACGGACAGCCCCGCGTCGTACAGCAGCTTCAGCCGCTCACGTGCGACCTGCGCCCTGCCGGACAGCGCCTGCAGCTCGGTCGTGTCGCGCAGCGTGACCACGGTCCCCTTGGGGCCTCCGCCGCGGTCCGTGGGCCGCTGGTTGACCGCCAGCAGCCGCTCCCCGGCGAAGTGGACCTCATCGGTGGCCTCCCGGCCGGAGGCGAGCAGCGCCACCGTCTCCGGGTCGAGGCCCGACAGCTCCGAAACGTGCCGTCCCTCGACGTCCGGGGGCAGCTCCAGCAGCCGCCGGGCCTCGTCGTTCGCCAGCAGCAGCCGCCCGTCGTCGTCAATGATGAGGACCCCTTCGCGTACGGAGTGCAGTACCGCGTCATGGTGCTCGTACATCCGGGTCATCTCGTGCGGGGCGAGGCTGTGGGTCTGCCGTTGCAGCCGCCTGCCCATCAGTGCCGTCCCGCCGGTGGCCAGGGCGAGCGCCCCGGCCCCGGCGCCGAAGATGATCGGCAGTTGGCGGTCCACCTCGCTGACCACGTTCTTGACCTTGAGGCCCGCGGCGACCAGGGCCACCACCTTCCCGTCGGTGTTCTCCACGGGAACGACGGCCTGGACCTCGTGCCCGAGGGGGCCCTGCACGCTCTCGGTGTAGACCTTGCCGTGCAGGGACGGCTCGATCGTGCCCACGAACCGCTTTCCGATCCTGCTCGGCAGGGGGTGGGTGTAGCGGATGCCCTGGGTGTTCATGACCACGATGAAGTCGACGCCGGCGGCCTTGCGCGCGGCCTCGGTCATCGGCTGGAGCACCTTCGACGGATCGGGTGTCTGCAGGGCCGCGATCAGGCCCGGGGAATGCGCGAAGGCCTGGGCGACGGCCACGGAACGACGCTTGGCCTCGGAGCTGGTGTCCCGCTCCGACTGCAGCACGAGGGCGAACACGGCGCAGGCCACGAGCAGCACGACCAGCGCCACCTGCAGCACGAAGACCTGCCCGGCGACGCTTCGCGGGCTCTTGCCTATCAGTGACCGCGGCGACACATGTCGAAACCGGGCGAAACGGTCCGCCATGGACCCTTTGTAGCACTGGTGATCCCGGGTGGCCATGGCCGCAACCTCGAAGGGTCCCTCCAGCACGGCCCGATCCGGGAGCCGACGGGTCACACCCCTGGGCGGGCGGTGCTGGCGCGCGGCAATCCCACCGACGTCCTCATCGAGGCCGCCCACGGAGCGGAGGCCCTGGTGGTGGGCAGCCGGGGGCACGGCGGCTTCGCCCGCGCCCTGCTGGGCTCCGTCGGCCAGCAGGTCGCCCAGCACGCGCCGTGTCCCGTCGTCATCGTTCGTCCCCAGGCGTCGTAGCCCCGGCGGTCAGAGCGCGGCCTCGTCCAGGAGGCGGGGGCCGTCATTGTGTACGTCGTTGACGGCTGTGGACACCGGGCGGGCGTCGAGGCGGCCGTCCGCGGGCCGGGTGAGCAGCGCGCGCAGGCCGTCGGGGTCCTGGTGGTGGGGGTCGAGCCAGGCGTCGTAGTGGTCCGGGGCGATGGCGAGCGGCATCCGGGGGTGGATCCGGCCGGCCGCGTCCGTTGCATCGGTGGTGATGATGGTGCAGGTCGTCAGCCATGCGGCGGGGTCGTCGTCGTGCTCCACGGCCGGGTCGCGCCAATAGGCGTAGAGCCCGGCGAGCGCCATGACCCTGCCGTCCTCGGGGTGGACGTAGTACGGCTGCTTGCGGGTCCTGCCCGTGTCCCGGGCTCGCGTCCGCTGCCACTCGTAGAAGCCGTCGGCCGGGAGCAGACAGCGGTGCAGGACGAAGGCGCGGCGGAAGGCGGGCCTCTCGTGCACTGTCTCCATCCGTGCGTTGATCATCCGCGCGCCGATCCTCACGTCCTTCGCCCAGGAGGGCACCAGGCCCCAGCGCAGCGGCCGTAGCTGCCGTCGCACCGGCGCCGCGTCGTCCGCGGTGCGCGGGGCGCGCTCCAGGACGGCCCACACCTCGTCGGTCGGGGCGACGTTCCAGCTCGGTGCCACGGCCTCCTCGGGGCGCCAGTCGGTGACGTGGAAGAGCCGGGCCAGATCCCCGGGGCCGCGGCTGGAGACATAACGGCCGCACATACCGCCACTGTGCCACGGTGCCGTGGGGCGCCGGCCGAATCGCCGCCCTGTGCACACGCTTGCGCACGAGTCCGTGTGCCCCGCCGGGACGGCGGGCGGACCACCGGGGCGGACATGCGGGCCGCGGGGGCAGGCATGCGAGCCGCGGGGGCGATCAGTACGGTGGCGTCCTGATGTGCGACACGCCCGGCTCGGACCTCGACCGGGCGGGGAGGGACGCACGTCATCGACCTCGGGAGGCGGCATGGCCGGCAACCAGACGGCGACGCTGCCGCGCAGGACCTACGAACAGGAACTGCTGCGGCTGCAGACGGAGCTGGTGAAGCTCCAGGAATGGGTGCGGGCCGCGGGCGCCCGGCTGGTCGTGATCTTCGAGGGACGCGACGCGGCGGGCAAGGGCGGCACCATCAAGCGGGTCACGGAACACCTCAACCCCCGGGTGGCGCGGATCGCGGCGCTGCCCAAGCCGACCGAGCGCGAGCGCACCCAGTGGTACTTCCAGCGCTATGTCGAGCATCTGCCGGCGGCCGGGGAGATCGTGCTGTTCGACCGCAGCTGGTACAACCGGGCCGGTGTCGAGCACGTCATGGGTTTCTGTACGAAGGAGGAGCACCAGCTCTTCCTCCGCCAGTGCCCGATCTTCGAGCGGATGCTGGTGGAGGACGGGGTCCTGCTGCGCAAGTACTGGTTCTCGGTGAGCGACGCGGTCCAGCAGGAGCGCTTCCGCCGCCGTCTGGAGGATCCCATACGGCGCTGGAAGCTCTCGCCGATGGACCTGGAGTCGATCACCCACTGGGAGGCGTACTCCCGGGCCAAGGACGAGATGATGGTCCACACGGACATCTCGGAGGCCCCGTGGTACGTCGTCGAGAGCGACGACAAGCGCCGGGCGCGGCTCAACATGATCGCCCATCTGCTGTCCTCCCTGCCGTACCACGAGGTGCCGCCGCCGGTGCTCGAGCTGCCGGAGCGGCCGCCGTCGACCGGCTACGAGCGCCCGCCGCGCGATCTGCAGACCTATGTGCCCGACCACGCGGCGAGTCTGTGACGGGTGCGGCTTCCCGGCCGGGCCCGGACCCCTGCGCCTCGCCCGCGGGGCGTCCGGGCATCTCCGTGCACGCGCCGTCGGTCCTCCGAGCCGCGTGGCGGTCCGGCGGTGCCGGGGCGCCGTAGCCCAGAGGCCGGGCCCGGCTCGCCAGGGCATGCTGGAGAGGTGATCGTCCTCGCAGCGCTGTTCGCGGTCACCGGCGCAGCCAGCAACGCGATGGGCACCGCCTTCCAGCGCAAGGCGGCGTCCACGGTCGCTCGTGGCGGCGGCCTGCGGCTGATGCGCGCGCTCGTCCATCGGCCCGCCTGGCTGATCGGCATCGCCGGGGTCGTCGGCGCCGCGCTGTTCCAGGCGCTCGCCCTGGTGAACGGCCCGATGGCACTGGTGCAGCCCCTGTTCGTCCTGGAACTGCCGTTCGCCCTGTTGATCGCCGCCCGCCTCATGCACCGGCGGCTGCCGAACGCGGGCTGGTGGGCGATCGGCTGCGTGGTGACCGGTCTCGCGCTGGTCCTCGGCGCCGCCGCCCCCTCCGGCGTCCGGGACCAGGCGGGCATGGTCCGCTGGGTCCCGGCTCTGGTGCTCAGCCTGGGCAGCATGGCGGCGGCGGTCGCCCTGGCCCGCCCCGGCCGCCCGCCGCTGTTCCGGGCCGCCGTACTGGGCGCGGCCTCGGCCGTCGGCAACGCTCTGACCGCCGCGTTGCTCAAGTCCGCGACGGGAACGTTCGCGGCGGCCGGCCTGCCCGCGTTCCTCACCGCCTGGCAGACCTACGGCTTCGCGGTGACCGGCGTCTGCGCCATCCTGCTGCTGGAGAACGCGCTCCAGGCGGGCTGGCTCGCGGCCTCCCAGCCGGCCCTCACCATCGGGGACGCCACGGTGAGTCTGCTGCTCGGCATCACGCTGTTCGACGAGCGGATCCGCACCGGCTGGTGGTTCCTGCCGGAAGCCGTCGGGGTCGGGCTCATCGTGTGGGGTGTGGTGCGGTTGAGCCAGGTGGTGCCGAGCATCCGGGAAGGGCCGCAGGACGCCGGCGACCGGCTGAGTACGCCGCCCGTCACGTCCTGAGTGCGCCAGCGGTGCCATCGCCTTGCCCGTCGCCTTCCCTGTTTCCCGCGACGCGACGGGCCGGGACGAGGCAGCCTCGCACGGCCGGTGGGTCCTCGCTCTGCGCGCATCACCCGGATGCCGTACACCACCGCGCCTCCGGCGCCCCGGCGACCGACGCTGATCGGGGTACCCGACCGTCTCGCGACACCGGCGATCCGGCCCGTACCGGGTCATCCGTGTCTCGACGGCGTGAGCAAGCCCGGGGCGGGTCGCCGACGTGGCCGCGCACCGGCCCGCGGCGGGTCGGAAACGGGACGAGGAGCGACCGTATGAACATCCTTCTGTGGCGTGTGCACAGTTCCTGGACGACGGCGTTCGTCCAGGGCCCCCACACCTACCTCGTTCCCGTGACACCGGGCCGCGATCCGGACGGGCCCGGGCGGGCCCGTCCGAGCTCCTGGCCGGCCTCGGTGCGGGAGGTGACACCGGAGGAACTGCGGGACACGGATGTGGATCTGGTCCTGCTGCAACGGCCGCACGAGCCGGAGCTGGCCGAGCGCCGGCTCGGCGGCCGTCGTCCCGGCCGTGACCTGCCCGCCGTCTACGTCGAGCACAACGCGCCGGACGGAGACGTCCCCCGCACCCGGCACCCCTTCGCCGACCGCTCGGACCTGACCCTGGTGCACGTCACCCATTTCAACCGGCTGTTCTGGGACTCCGGCAGCACCCGCACCGAGGTGATCGAACACGGCGTCGTCGACCCCGGTCACGAGTACACCGGCCGCCTGGCCCGCGCGGCCGTCGTCGTCGACGAGCCGATGCGGCGCGGCCGTCACCTGGGCACGGACCTGCTGCCCGCCCTCGCCGAGGCCACCCCGCTCGACGTCTTCGGCAGGGACACCCAGGGCCTGGCCGCCTGCCTCGGCCTGCCCGAGGAGCAGTGCCGCAGCGCCTGCCTGCCCCAGGCCGAGCTGCACCGGGCCATGGCGCAGCGCCGGTTCTATCTGCATCCGATGCGGTGGACGTCCCTCGGGCTGGCGCTCCTGGAGGCCATGCACCTCGGCATGCCGGTGGTGGGGCTCGCCACCACGGAGGTGGTCGAGGCGGTCCCGCACGGCGCCGGCACACTCTCCACCCGCCCCGACGTCCTGGCCCGCACCGCCCGGCACTATCTGCACGAACCGGAGGCCGCGGCGGCCGACGGCGCCCGCGCCCGCCAGGCGGCCCTCGGACGGTACGGACTCAAGCGTTTCCTCGCCGACTGGGAGCGCGTGATGGCGGAGGCCCGCTCATGACCCCGCCCCACCACTTCCCCGACACCGGCGCTTTCACTCCGGAGGGCACTTCGGAGGGTCCCGGCTCGCTTTCCGTACCGCCGTCACGGGGGCGGTCCGGAAAGCCCCCGCCCGCCGGGGCCGCCGGGCGCCCGGTCCCGGCGGACCCGTCAGTCAGTCCGCGGCGTCGTCCGCCGCAGGACCGGCGTCCTCCTCCTCGGCCTCGAAGTCCTCGCCCTCGGCCTGCGAGGGAGTGGTGCGCGGCGGCTGGTCGGCCGGGCCCATCTCGTCCGGGAACCGCTCGCCCTCCGCCTGCGAAGGTGTGCTCTCGCTCATTCGTGCCTCCTCCGGTACGTGTGGCCGGCGAGTGTCGGGTGCCTGAAGGTGTCAGGCAGCCGGTACGTGTCACGAGTCGGCCGGCCGGGAGTTTTCTGCGACTGTCGCAGACGCGGGTGCGCCGCACGACGGACGGATCCCGACCGTCGAGCCCGCCTCAGGCTCGTGGAGGTCGATGCCCGAGCGGGTCCGATGGGATCCGGCCGGCCCGGCGCGCGGCGGTCCGCCCCGGCGCTCCGTACGTCGCTCATCGCGCCTCACCCGTCTCCCGGCGCCGTGTCCACGGGGGGGGACACCGGCGCCCTTCGAGTACCCGCGTCCGCTGCGTCCCACCCTCCCCGGGGCCGCTTCCGTCAGCCGTCCGCCACGGGGGCACGCCGGTCCCGGCCACCGCCGGTGATGCTCCGTTTGCGGGGAAAACCGACAGGTCACGCGCGGCGCACGCGCTTCGACTGACGGGAGGGGCAACGGTGGTTCGGGGGCTGCCGTCGGTCGGTGGCGCCGCGTGGGAGAGAGGAAGGTCCGATGGAACCGGTCACCGCGCTGCCGCGAGCACTCGCCGCCGCCAGACCGGAGGACCTGGACGCCGCCCGGGCCCAGATGGGCTTCTCCCTGGCCTGGCACATCGTGCTGGCCTGCCTCGGTGTCGGACTGCCTCTGCTGACCCTGATCGTGGAGTGGTGGGGCTGGCGCACCCAGAACCCCTCGTACCGACTGCTGGCACGCCGGTGGGCCCGGGCCATGGGGGTGCTCTTCGCCGTCGGCGCGGTCTCCGGCACGATCCTCAGCTTTGAACTGGGTCTGCTGTGGCCGGGGCTGATGGGGACCTACGGCCAGGTCATCGGGCTGCCGTTCGCCTTGGAGGGCATCGCCTTCTTCATCGAGGCGATCTTCCTCGGTATCTATCTGTACGCGTGGGACCGGCTGCCGCCCCGCCTCCATCTGCTCACGGGCGTGCCCATCGTCGTCGCCGGAGTGGCCTCGGCCTTCTTCGTCGTGTGCGCCAACGCCTGGATGAACCAGCCCCGCGGCTTCACCCTGCGCGACGGCAAGGTCGTCCACGTCGACCCGTGGGCGGCCATGCTCAATCCGGCGACACCGCCGCAGACCACGCACATGATCCTCGCGGCCCTGATGGTGGCGTCCTTCCTCACCGCCAGCGTGTACGCGGTGGCGCTGCTGCGCGGGCGCCGGGACGGCTACCACCGCCTCGGCTTCACCGTTCCGCTGGCCCTGGGCGCGATCGTCGCCCCGTTCCAGCTCGTCGTCGGGGACTGGGCCGCCCGCTTCGTCGCCCACTACCAGCCGGTGAAACTCGCCGCGATGGAAGGGGTCTACCACACCGGAAGCCATGTTCCGCTGACCCTGGGCGGCATCGCCGGCCAGGGCGGCCTGCGGTACGGGCTGGAGATTCCCAACGGGCTGTCCCTGCTGGTGGGCTTCAGCCCGCACACCGTGATCAAGGGGCTCGAACAGGTACCGCCCGGCGACCGGCCCCCGGTCACGGGGGTTCACCTCGCCTTCGACCTGATGGTCGGCTGCGGCATGTTCCTGATCGCGATCGGTGTCTGGCTGCTCGTGCTCGCGCTGCGCCACCGCCGCCGTCCCGGGCCCTGGCTGGAGGGGACGGGCCGCCCGTTGCGGCTCTTCCTCGCGCTGGGGGCCCTCGCCGGTCCGGCGGCGGTCGTGGCCCTCGAGTGCGGCTGGACGGTGACCGAGGAGGGACGTCAGCCGTGGGTGGTGGTGGGCCTGATGCGCGTCCATGAAGCCGTGAACGTCGCTCCGGGGCTGAGAACCGGGTTGTGGCTGGTGGTCGCCGTGTATGTGCTGCTGACCATCGCCACGGTGTACGTCCTGCGCCTTCTGACCCGCGACCGGCCCGTCCCCGTCGCGCCCCAGGAGAGCGACGTGGAGGAGTACCGCGTTGTCTGAGGTGTCTGACCGCTCACCCGCCGGGTCTCTCGGCGGCACCGGACCCGCCCGCACCGCCGAGACAGGGGGACGCTGATGCTCGCCGACACGGCACTGGCCGTCATGTGGGTCGGTCTGACCTGCTACGCCCTCTTCGGCGGCGCCGACTTCGGCGCGGGACTGTGGGATCTCCTCGCCGGCACCAGCGAGCGCGGCCGAGGGCCCCGGCGGCTCATCGAGCACAGCATCGGCCCGGTCTGGGAGGCCAACCACGTGTGGCTGATCTTCGTCGTGGTCCTGCTGTGGACGGGGTTCTCCCCGGTGTTCGCCGCCGTGATGTCCACGCTGTACATCCCGCTGACCCTCACCGCCCTCGGGATCATCGCGCGCGGCGCCGCGTTCGCCTTCCGCAAGGCCAGCACGGAGGTGTGGCAGCAGCGGCTGTTCGGCGGCTGTTTCGCGCTCTCCTCCGTCGTCACGCCCTACTTCCTCGGCTCGGTCGCCGGGGCCGTGGCCTCCGGCCGGGTCCCGCCGGGCGTGGCGAAGGGAGATGTGATCACCAGCTGGCTCAATCCGACGTCGGCGCTCGGCGGCGTACTGGCCGTCCTCGTCTGCGCCTATCTGGCGGCGGTCTATCTGAGCGGGGACGCCGCCCGGGCCGGCGACGCGGACCTGACGGCCTACTTCCGGCACCGGGCGCTGGCCACGGGAGTGCTGACCGGGGTCGTGGCACTGGCAGGCGTCGCGATCCTGCACGAGGACGCCCCGCAGCTGTTCCACGGTCTCACGCACCGGGCGCTCCCCCTGGTCCTGGTGTCCGCCGTGCTGGGTGCGTCGAGTCTGGTGCTGCTGCTGCGCGCCGAGACGACCTTGGTGCGGGTCACGGCGGCCTCCGCCGTCGCCGCCATCCTGTGGAGCTGGGGACTCGCCCAGTACCCGGTCATGCTGCCCCCGTCGGTCACCATCGGTGCCAGCGCCTCCACGTCCTCCGTGCTCGGCACGTCTCTCGCCGCCCTGGCGGTCGGCGCGGTGCTGCTCGTACCGTCGCTGCTGTGGCTGTACGCCCTGTTCCAGCGCCGTCCCGCGGCCGGGCGTGCGCAAGACCGGCGAGGCTCCTGAGACGGCGTACGACACGAGGGCGGACTCGTGACCGGATCCGTGACGCGCTCACCGGCCGCGATCGGAAAGTCCGGATTCCTTCCGCATTGTCCCGACAGGGCACGGGTACTCGCCGCTCTGGCGCTGTTGTCGGCGCCGACGAACCGGAACACAGAAACCATTTCATCGCCCTGGAGGAGCCATGGCGGCTGTCAGCCCCACCGACCTGCAGAAAGCACTGTCGGGCGCTGAGTACCCGGCCGACACCCGGCAGCTCACGAAGATCGCCCAGAACAACCATGCGCCCAAGGAGATCACCGAGCGCATCTCCCACCTCGGCAAGAAGAAGTTCCAGAATCCGGCCGAGGTGAGCAAGGCCGTCTTCGAGAACGAGTGACCCGAAGCGGCACCGACGTGTGACGCGGCGGCCGGGGACCGTTTCCCCGGCCGCCGCGCCGTCGGTCATGCCCCCGGCCCGCCCAAGACCCACCGCGCCGGGGCGCGTCAGCGGCCCCGCCCGGACGGGGGCGCCGCAGCCCGGTCCACCGGGACGAGGGTGTACGGCAGCGGTCCGGGACCGCTGTGCCACGGGGCCCGGCGATGCGGCACGGGGGGGTCCCGGCGGCGTACGACCGCGGTCCCGGGATGCGATCGGCACCCCGGGGTGCGGTGACCCGTGCCCTGCGGCGGCACCGCCCGGGCCACCGCGTAGTGCTGTTTGAGTGGATGCCGCCACCGTCCGCGCGTCGTCGGTGCGGACGAGGACACTGTCCTGCCTACGCTCCCGCTGACGGACCGTCAACGCTCCGTCACCACCTCGGGCCGGGCGTCACCCGCCCGGCCGCACGGCTCTTTCCGGGGAGAGATGTGTTCGGGCCCATTACTCGTTCTCCGCTGATCCGGTCGATGGCCGGCCTGGCTCTCGCCTCGGCCTGGCTGGCCGGCTGCGTGGGCGCGTCCGTGACGGGACAGACCGACGGACCGCACGAGCCTGCGGCGCAGGACGGCCCCGCGGCCGCGGGCCTGGGCCCACGACTGCAGGACCCTCCGGAGCTGGTCAGCCACGACGGCCTCCTGAAGGTCAACCTCGTCGTGGAACGGCGCAAGGCCCAGGTCGGCGATCGCCGGCTGTACGCCACCACCTACAACGGCGCGTACATGCCGCCCACGCTACGCGTACGGCCCGGCGACCGCATCGACCTCACCATGACCAACAACATCGACGAGGACACCAATCTGCACACGCACGGCCTTCACGTCTCGCCGCGCTCCCCCTCGGACGACATCTTCATCGCCATCAAGTACAAGCAGAGCTACCACTACAGCTACCAGCTCCCGCGCAACCAGCCGATCGGCACCTACTGGTACCACTCGCATGCCGACATGTTCTCCGCCCCGCAGGTCGCCGGTGGCGAGTCGGGCATCCTCATCGTCGACAGCTTCCAGCGGTACCTGCCGGCGTCGCTGCGCGGCATCACCGAACACACCATCGCGCTCAAGGACTTCCAGGTCCAGGGCGACTCGATCAGGACGCGCCCGCTGAGCATCGGCGCGCCCACCCAACGCACCGTCAACGGCCAGCAGAATCCGGTCATCACCATGCGGCCGGGCGAGACACAGCTCTGGCGACTGGCCAACATCGGCGCCAACATCTACTACCGGCTCCGTCTCCCGGGCACCCGCTTCCATGTGATCGCCCAGGACGGCATTCCCGTGCGCAAGATCTACGCCCAGGACACCCTGCTCATCCCGGCGGGCGCCCGCTTCGACGTCCTCGTCCAGGGCGGCAGCTCCGGCACGGCCCGGCTGGAGACCCTCCCCTACGACAGCGGGCCGGCCGGGAACAAGTTCCCCCAGGCCGACCTCGCGACCGTCGTCACCAGCGGCACACCCATGACGCGGGCCGCCATCCCGACCGGCTTCGCCCCGCACGAGGACCTGACCCGCTCCAAGATCGCGGCCCGCAAGACCATCGTCTACACCGAGAACAAGGCGGGCACGAAGTTCTTCATCAACGGCCGGGCGTTCGATCCCCGCCGGACCGACTTCACCTCCACCCTGGGCACGGTCGAGGAGTGGACGGTCCGCAACGACTCGGACGAGGCCCACAGCTTCCATCTCCACACCAACGACTTCCAGCTGATGAGCATCAACGGGAAGGCCCAGCCGCCCTCCCGCGGCTGGTACGACACGGTGAACGTGCCCGCGCGCGAGGTCGCCGTCCTGCGCGTCCACTTCACCGACTTCACCGGCAGGACCGTTCTGCACTGCCACATCCTCAACCATGAGGATGAGGGCATGATGTCCGTGCTCGACATCGTCCGGCCTCGCGCCAAAAGCCCCGCGCCCGGCGTCCGATGACCGCCGCGGGCGAGCGCCGGTACGTCAGGACAGCAGCGCTTCCGTCACTTCACGTATAAATCTCACAACTCTCCGTATCGGTCGGCCGGGTGTGGAGATACGTCACCGCTTGACGTGTGCCTCTCGGGATGCGCGCCGCGTCATCTCGATGAAAAGTGAGGGAAGAGGTGGTGTCCTGCCCTCGGGACGACCGCGGGTGCCACCACTGCGGATCGACTCGCATAGGAGACACCATGCCGACGTCACAGCCTGATGCGTCACGTCGCCTCTCCGATGACCGGGCCACGCCGGACGAGCTGCTGCACTCCGTTCCGGCGGAGACCTCGGCGGAGGATCTGGTCCTCGCCTCGGGCAGGGACATCACCCCGAGCACGCTCGCGTGGGCGGAGCGGAAACTCGCGTCCGAGGGGCAGGCCGCGTTCGACAAGCTACTGCCCTAGTGATCCCGGTCCGCGGTCACCGTACCGGAGCCGTGGGCGTTCCGGTGCGGTGACCGCGGACCGGCCACGGCCCCGAGGCGAGGCCCGGGCCCGGGCGCGGCACACCCGACGAGGCGGGTCAGACTGCCATCGGCAGACCGCTCTCACCGTCCGTCCGGCGCGCGGTGTCCCTCCCGGTGCCCGCGACGAGCAGCGCGTCCGCGGCCTGAACGGCCTCGGACACCGTGCGGGTCCCCGTCATGACGCACAGCGTGTAGCTGACGTCCTCCAGTTCTCGCGCCCTCTCGGGTGTGTTTCTCTCGGCAAGCGCGATCCGCAGGGAGGCATACCGGGTCAGTAGTCCTCTGACCGTCTTCGGATCCGGAACAAGCACAGCGAGGCCCTCTCTACTCAATGGTTTCGATTCGGATGCCCCGTCACGTGCAAACCATGCACAACTCCCCTCACGTGGGCACTTTTTGGCACGTTCTCGACGCACGCGATCGAGTGCGGGCCGGGAGGGGACCAGGAGGTGACCGAGAGAGGGCCGGGAGGGGAGGGGGCCGGGCGAGGGCCGGGAGGGGACCGCTATCCCACGTTCCAGAGGAAGCGATGGGTGTGGATGCCGAAGTACGGGAAGGCCTGAACGCGTTCGACGCCCTCCGTCACCCGGACCACGTCGCCCACGAAGTCGAGCAGTTCACGTGGCCCGGCGCAGACGACCTCCACGAACAGGTCGAAGCCGCCCGACGTCAGAACCGAGTAGACCACCTCCGGGTGGGCGGCCAGCTCGTCGGCGACGGCGCGCGGATCGCCGTCCACCGCGACGCCGAGCAGCGCCATCGCCTGGCCGCCCATCCGCATCGGGTCGGTGACCCCGACGACCTGCACGACCTTGGTGTCCAGGAGCCGTTGCAGGCGCTGGCGCGCCGCCGAGGGGGAGAGACCGACCCGGGGGCCGAGGTCGGCGTACGCGATACGGCCGTCGGTTTGCAGCTCACGCAGAATGGCCCGGTCGATCTCGTCCACGCTCTTCCTTCCAGGCGGTCGCCGCCCAGCCTACCGACGCCGGTCAGCCGACCAGCTCGGCCAGGGCGGCGTCGAACAGCTCGGTGTGGGTGTCGACGTCCTCCTCGGTGGTCGCGGGGCACATGAGCGCCATGTTGTGGAACGGGGTGAGCAACACGCCCCGGTTGGCCAGAAAGAGATGCAGGTAGTCCTCCAGCTCGGCGTCGGAGGCGGCCGACGACTCGGTACCGGTGCGCGGCGCGGGGTTCGCGAAGCGGTACTCGGTACGGGCGCCGAGCCGGCTGACCGACCACGGCAGCTCCCGCCGTTCGATGCACGACCGCACGCCGTCCTCGAACCGCTGGGACAGTTTCGCCATCCCGGCGAACGCCTCGTCCGTGAGGACGTGTTCGAGGGTCGCCCGGGTGGCGGCCGTCGAGAGCGCGTTGCCCGCGAGGGTGCCGCCGACCCCGCCCATGTCGACGAGGTCCAGGTCCTCCCGGCCCAGCAGCCGTTCCGCCAGTTCGGCGGACAGCCCGTAGGCACCCGCCGGGATGCCGCCGCCGATCGCCTTGCCGATGGTGAGCAGATCGGGCGCCAGGCCCCAGGCGGCGGTACAGCCGCCGGGGCCCGCGGAGAAGGTGTGCGTCTCGTCGTTGATCAGCAGGGTGCCGGTCCGCCGGGTCAGCTCCCGCACGCCCGCGAGGTAGCCGGGCTCGGGCAGCACGATGCCGATGTTGGTGAGGGCGGGCTCCATGAGGACCGCGGCCACGTCACCGTGCGCGAGTTCGCGTTCGAGCTGGTCGAGGTCGTTGAACTCGGCGACCCGGCTGGTCAGGGTGACGTCGCAGGGCGCGCCGACGTTGCCGGGCCGGGCCATGCCGCGCCCGTCCGGTCCCACCACGATCAGCGACTCGTCGACGCTGCCGTGATAGCTGTAGCTGTTCACGAGGATCTTCGGGCGGTCCGTGACGGCCCGCGCGAGCCGGATCGCCCACCGGTTGGCGTCGGTCGCGGTCAGCGAGAAGCTCCACCGGGTGAGCCCGAAACGCCGGGTGAGTTCCGCGCCGACCCACTCGGCGTCCTCCGTGGGCAGCATCGCCGTGGCACCGCCCAGTTCGGCGAACCGCCGGTGCACGGCCGCCGTGACCGCGTCCGGGGAGTGACCGGCCATCGCCCCGGTGTCACCGAGGCAGAAGTCGATGTAGTCGTGGCCGTCGATGTCCGTGACCCGGGCGCCGCGTGCGGCGGCGAGATAGCGGGGGAAGGCGCCCGCGGTCTTGTTCATCCAGGTCATCGGGACCCGGCCGAAGAGATGGTCGGCGCGTTCGTAGGCAGCCCGCGAACGCGGGTTGTGCCGCTCGGCCTCGGCGCTCTCGCGGGCGAGGAGCTGACGCAGACGGGCGCGGTCCATGGCGTACCCCTATGTCCGGCAACGTATGACGGCCAGGACTGTACGACTGAAACAAGCGTTTCATCAATGCATCACCGCAGAATCCGCTGTGCCAACAATCGATTCGCATGTTCCCCGGGCACCGGGAGAAGCGATGTGGCGACGCAGTGCGGCGCCGTGCGCCACGGGGGCATACGGTGGGAACAAGCGATCATGACCCCGGCTCCACCCCCGTCCCCGGCCCCGCGACAGGCGCGACCACACCGGAAACCGCGCCCGTCCCGATTCCTCACAGAGTGACCCCATGGCAAAGTCCTCCACCGCCCCTGCCACGGCTCCCGACACCGTCTGGCTGGCGCGCGGGCGCCACCTCGGCCCGAGCGCCGAGGACTCCGTCCGGCACCGGCTGCGGGATCTGCAGAGCAGCACGGCCATCCAGGACCACCTCGGATTCGAGGGCTCCCGTGACGGCGTGCCCCATCGTGCCTTCGAGGCCCGCTGGCTCGTGGCCGGCGACGTCGTCGTGCGGGCCCGCCTGAACATCGAGGCACCTCAGGAGAGGGACAGCACGCAGGAGTGGCTGCTGGTCGCGGAGGCGGACCGGGCCTGGGACCTCGACTGGCCCTCGCCCGCCACCGTGTTCTGGCCCGAGGACGCCGACGCGCCCTGGGACCACGACGTGGTCGGGGACCTGCGCTTCCGGGAGATCAATCGGCTGCCCTCGGAGGACCGGGTGCTGCGGCGCCTGCTGAAGGACTGCGCGCGCCACTCCTGGAGCATCCATGTGATCGTCCACGAGGCGATGACACCCGACGAGCGCGGGCTGCGTCCGCTCGCGCCGCTGCTGCCGCCCAGCTTGCGGCACCGGATCGTGGAGCACCGGGCCGCGCCCGAGCAGTTCCAGGTGGTCAACTGGGGGCTGTACGACCTGGGGGCGCGGGTACCCCGCGGGGGCGCCGTGGTGCTGCCCTCGGCGCCGACCGCCCCCGGTGTCGGTGACGACGGCTTCGCCGTGCGCACCGTGTTCCTGGACGGGTCCGAACCGGTGGAGCTCATCGAGACGGTGTGCCGCTACGCCCTGGAGCCCCGGCCGCTTCCCGAGGGCGCCGAGGAGGCCCTGTCCGATCTGCGGACACAGTGGCACCTGACGACCCTGGAAGAGGAACTGGCCGCCGCGCGTAGTCAACTCGCCGCCTATGCCGAGGCCTTGGACGCCATGACGAAGTCGCGCGACCTGTACCGGGAGGCGGCCGAGCTGGCCCATGAGGCGCTGGCGGCCTACCAGGACTCGGCCGGCGCGCTGCCCGCGCCACGGCATGAGGCGCGCAAGCGGGAAGGCTTCTCCCTGCGCACCCTGACGAAGTCGCTGGAGCGCGTCCGGGACGGCGCCAAGCAGCTCCGCCCCCCGGGCGCCGAGGGGCCCCGCGCCGCGGACCCGGCCGAGGAGGAGACAGCCGCGGGCCGGGAGGGGGACGCCTCCACGCCCGGCGGCCGGGAGCAGGACGAGGGGGCCGCGGGCCCGTCCCCCGCACAGCCGTCCGACGGCCGGGCACGGGAGTAGCCCGGTCCGGTGGCCCTCAGGCAGCCCCGTACGACCGCGCCGCACCTCACCTCTCGGGCGTCCGGCGGTCATCCGCGAACGACCGGCCGTGGTACGGCCGATGCCCCCGTGGCGGTGCGTCAGCGAGGAGACTGCCTTCCACGCGGGACACGTACGCGGTCACGGCATTCACCGGTCGCCCGGCGCCGTGTGGCACCGTGGCGGACAGCCCCGGCGCGCCGGGGTCAGCCCTGTCCGCGTTCCGCCTGCTCGCGCAGGAACGTGCAGATCTGTCCGGCCAGAGTCTCCGAGACACCGTCGGGACGGGCACCCGTTCCGGGCATGCCGTCCGGCGCGCTCAGATCGCCGCACCACAGATACCGGTCGGCCCATTCGTCGCCGGCTTTCACCTGTACCTGGATGTCGACGAGCTGCAGGCAGGACTCCGGGACGGCGGCATACAGCACCGCGGTCGCGCGGCGCAGCGGATACAGATCGAAGCCCTCGATGAAGTGCGAGTTGCGCCAGTCGATGAACGCGCTCTCCCCTTCGGAGCCGGCGCGGACGTCGACCTGACCGTCTTCGAGCTGGATGCCGACGACGTCCTCGCCGCGGTTTTCGACGGTCACCCGGAAGCTGAAATACGTCAGCCCCTCGGCGGCGTCGTCCCGCCCTCGCGGCGGCTCCGCCTTTTCCAGGCGATGCACGCGAATACGCAGACCGGCATGCTCCTCCGAGCATTCCTGCCAGTCGCCGATCACATGGGGCTCGCGCACAGTCCACCTCTCCGCTTCCGGCTTGCTTCCTATCCGCGCACACAACAAGGTGTCAAATGCACGGATCGCCGTGCGGCCGGCGGAATTACCCCCCTTGATCACCGATCAAGCGATGGGCAGCAAGAATCCCCCGAAGGAGTCGATTCGGGCGATCGCGCACGTGTCGCACATCACGCCCTCAGCGGGCCGGAACCGGGGCTGTCGCGGGGGGGGCCGCCCGGGCGGCTGGCACACTGCACGCCATGGCCCCGATCACGCCCGCCCGCGCACTGCGTCTGCTTCTCACCGGGCTGGTCTGTCTGACCACCGCGAGCGGCGCCCTCGTCGGGGCGCTCCTCGGCGGGGCGCGGATCGCCCTCGTCGCCGCGGCGGGCGCCGGCGCGGCGACCGCACTCGCCGCGTTCTTCTTCCGCCGACGGGCGCTGGCGTACTTCGCGGTGGCCCGGCGGCAGGCCGGGACACGCGGCTACGCCGAAGGGATAGCCCACGGCGTGCTCCTGCACATCGCCGTGTACGAGGCCGCGGTCTTCCCGCGCACGGGGCCGACGGGGGTCACCCCCGAGGAGCGGGCCGCACGGCGCACGGTCGCCTATCGGATGGCCGCGCTGGACGAGGTGCCCCGGCTGGTGCGGGAGGCCGCGGCCGACGCGCTCGCCGCGCTCGACGACGCCGACCGCGCACGGACCGAGGAGGCCCTCGCCCTCCTCGCCTCCACCGTACGGCTGGAGTACGCCCGGCCCTGAACGGCCCGGCGACCGCGTTGCCCCTGTCCCCTTCCGGTGCTCGCACGCGAAGCCGGTCGTGACCCGTCGCCGTTGAACGAGGTCATACCCGCGCCGACGTGGCAGAGGACATGACGACATGCGCACGGCGGGCTCACGGTGCCGCCGGACCGGGTGCGCGGGCTGCTCGTCGTGTCCCACTCGTCGATCGCCACGGCACGAGGCGCCCTGGAGCGGCTGATCCGCGGCAGCGGCGCGTTCGACGAGTCGGACACTCGATCACGATCTTCCGGCGGCCCTGGGTCAGGGCGCGGACGGTTTGCCCGCCGTGCCGATCCAGGTGTGGAACAGCGCGCCGAGATCCTTGCCCGACAAGCGCTCCGAGAGACGGACGAACTGGGCCGTGGCCCCGTGGCCGCCGCGGTGTTCGGCCGTCCAGGTGCGCAGGATGCGCAGGAAGACCTGGTCGCCGACGGTCGTGCGCAGCCGGTGCAGGGCCATGGCGCCCCGGGCGTAGACCGGCGTGTCGAAGATGTGGGCCCCGCTGCCCGGATCGGCGGGCGGGAAGGCCCACAGCTCGTCGCTCGCCGGGCGGGCGTAGAGCGCGTCGAAGGTCTGCTGTGCCGTCGTGCCTCCGTGCTGCTCGCTGTAGAGCCACTCGGCGTAGGTGGCGAAGCCCTCGTTGAGCCATATGTCCTGCCAGCGGGTCAGGCTGACCGAGTCGCCGAACCACTGGTGGGCGCTCTCGTGCACGAGGGTGCTCAGGTCGGGTGCGCGGTCGTAGACGGGCCGGGTCTGTGTCTCCAGCGCGTAGCCGACGTTCGTGGCCTTGTCGACGATGGCTCCGGCCGCACGGAAGGGATAGGGGCCGAAGAGCCTGCTCTCCCAGGCGAGCACGGAGGGCAGCTTCTTGAGCACGGGGGCGGCGGCGGGCGCCTCGCGCGGGTCGACCGCGTTGACGACCTGGATGCCGCCTGGGGTGGTGTACTGCTCGACGGTGAACTTCCCCACGGTCGCCGTCGCCAGGTACGCGGCCATCGGCTCGGACTGGCGCCAGTGGAACGTGGTGTGCCCGTGGGCGGTCTCCCGGCCGACGAGGACACCGTTGGAGACGGCGGTACGGCCCTGCGGGACCGTGATGGTGATGTCGTACGACGCCTTGTCCCTCGGATGGCCGTTCACGGGGAACCAGGTCATGGCGCCCTGCGGCTCGCCCGCCACGAACGCGCCGTCGTCGGTCGGGATCCAGCCGTCGAGTGAACCGTCGGGGTCGGTGACCGGCTTGGGCGTGCCCTGGTAGGTGACGGCGACCCGGAAGTCCTGGCCCTTGGGCAGCGCGTGACTCGGGGAGACGACGAGTTCCTGTCCGTCGCGGTGGAAGGACGCCTTGACGTGGTCGACGGTGACCGCGGTGACCTTCAGACCCTTGAGGTCCAGGTCGAAGCGGGTGAGGCGCTGGGTGGTGCGGGCGCGCAGAACGGCCCGGCCGTCGAGGTGGCCGGTGCCCGGGGCGTAGCCGAGGGTCAGGTCGTAATGGCTCACGTCGTAGCCTCCGTTTCCCTCGCGCGGGAAGTACGGGTCGCCCGCTCCGGCCGAGCCCACGGTGCCGGCCGCGGCGGGGCCCGCTGCGGCGATCAGGGCGGCGAGGGCGACGGGGACCGTTCCCGCGACGGCCTGCCGGGGAAGGACGGTGCTGCGTCTGCGGGGGTGCCGACGGGGTGGCGTCACGGTGACTCCTGGGGAGGGGCGCTGATCAACGGCCGTCAGCTTAGGGCGCGGCCTGGCTCCGGAATCATCTGTGTTCGGTCAAGTTCCCTGCTCTCGGGCCCGGTTGGTCCGGTCCTGGGAGCGGATCTGTTCAACCCCTCGGAGACATGATGGAGTTCGTGCCATGACAGACCTGTTGCCGCCGTGGACCGGGGAGCCCGTGCGGGTCGGGCTCGTCGGGGCGGGGCCCTGGGCGCGCGCCGTGCACGCACGGGTGCTCGCGGCCGGGCCGGAGACCCGCTTGACGGCGGTGTGGGCGCGCCGCGAGGAGGCGGCCCGCGAGATGGCGGCCCCGTACGGCGCGCGAGCCACCGCCCGGTTCGAGGAGCTCCTGGACGCCTGCGAGGCGGTGGCCTTCTCGGTCCCTCCGGCGGTGCAGGCCGAACTGGCCCGGCGGGCCGCGCGGGCGGGCCGGGCCCTGCTGCTGGAGAAGCCGCTCGGACAGGATCTGCCCTCGGCGCGGCGGCTCGCGGACGCGGTCGCGGAGGCGGGGGTGGTCTCCCAGCTCGTCCTGACCCACCGCTACCACCCCGCGGCCCGTCGGTTCCTGGCCGCCGCGCGGGCGACGGAGGTCCGCGGCGCACGCTCCAGCGGACTGAGCGGCGCCTTTCTGGGCGGCGACTTCGCGACCCCGTGGCGCCTGGAGCACGGCGCGCTGCTCGATGTGGGGCCGCATCTGCTCGATCTGCTGGACGCGGCGGTCGGTCCCGTCGTCCGGGTACGCGGCACCGGGGATCCCCGCCGCTGGATCGAGCTGACGTGCGAGCACACCACGGGGGCGGTCAGCCAGTGCTCGCTGTCCGGGTCGGTGCACGTCCCGGGGGGCGGCACCCGTGTCGAGCTGTTCGGACCGCGGCCTCCCCTGGTGTACGACTCCACCGGGCTCGACTACGAGGAGGCGTGGCCGGTGCTGCGCCGCGAGTTCGCCACGGCCGTGCGCACCGGGGTGTCCGACGGGCTGGACGCCCGGCGGGGGCTGCGGCTGCAGGAACTGATCGCTCAGGCCGCACCGGCATAGCCCGGGCGCCGTTCAGGGGAAAACGCCGGGCCGGGACGCGTGGCGGCGCCCGGCGGCGTCCACATCTGACCCGTGAGACTTCCGCTGATCGCCCCCATGCTCGCCACTCCAGGCGTCCTGCCGCCCGCCCGGCAGGACGCGCAGTGGGCGTACGAGACCAAGCAGGACGGCCAGCGGGCGGTGGTCTATCTGCCCGGCGACGGCAGCCTGGAACTGCGCGCCCGGTCGGGGGAGGTCATCACGGGGGCGTATCCCGAGCTGCGCCCGCTGGGGAGCGCGCTGGGCGCGACGCCCGCGGTGCTGGACGGGGAGGTGGTGGCGCCGGACGAGTGGGGGCGAGGGGACTTCCAGCGGCTGCAGTCCCGGATGGGACTGGCCCACTCACCGGCGCTGGCGGCGCGCCGCGCGGCGCAGGTGCCGGTGCACCTGGTGCTGTTCGACGTGATGTTCCTGCGGCACGACCTCACCCGGCTCCCCTACGCACGGCGACGGCGGGAGCTGGAGACGCTCGGGCTGGCGGGGCCGTACTGGTCGACGCCGGGCGCGATCGTGGGCCATGGCGCCCAGGCCCTCGAGGCGACCCGGGAGAGCGGTCTGGAGGGGCTGGTGTGCAAGCGGCTGGACTCGGTGTACGAGCCGGGGGTGCGGTCCCGGTCCTGGATCAAGATCCGCAACGTACGCGCCGTGGACGTGATCGTCGGCGGCTGGCTGCCCGGCCAGGGCCGGCTGTCGGGACTGCCCGGAGCGGTGCTGGTGGGGCAGCGGGAGGCGGGGCGGCTGCGCTATGTGGGCCGCGTGGGGACGGGCTGGAGCGAGGCGGAACGGGTGGAGCTGGCCCGGTTGCTCAAGGCCCTTTCGTCACGGGTGTGCCCCTTCGACCGGGATCCCCGGGTGCCGGGGGCCCGCTGGGTCCAGCCGAGACTGGTGGGCGAGGTCCGCTACAGCACACGCACCCGGTCCGGTCTGCTCAGGCAGCCGTCGTGGCTGCGGATGCGTCCGGATCTGACGCCGGAGGAGTCGGCGGCCGAGCTGCCGTGACGGGTGCCGGGGTCCGGCGGCCGGACGGACGTGCCGCTCTGTGCCGGGGCGGACGTGGGTGGCTCAGACGTGGCCCGGGCCGCCGCTGCCGAACGCACCGCTGGAACCGGGCAGCCAGCGTTTGCGGTGCTGATCGTCGCAGCGTTTGCTCGCCGCGTGATGGAGCTCGTACGGCATGAGCCGTTCGCTCTCCTGCGCGGCGCGCGGTACTTCTTCCGGTTCCCGGACCTCCCGCTCCTCGAAGACCGGGCCGGTGTCGGGCAGGTGGGGCTGTTCCTCGGGGGTGGGGGGTTCCGGTTCCCGGTCTCGTACGGTCATGCCGATCCGCACGGCCCAGATCAGTGCCCCGGAGACGACCATGCCGCCGATGAAGGCGAGGAACACGTTGACCTGTTCCCGCGACACAGCCAGGAGCACAAAGTTCATCGTATTCATGATCCGACCATACTCCCGCCGTATGGGAATCGCCTTTCCCCGGGAATTCCCCCGGAAATACGGCTGCGCACGCCCGGGAATTATCGGGCGTGCGCAGCCGTATTTCCCCGCTGGGGTGCCCGGTCAGATCCGGTAATCGCGCAGGGCCGGGGTCGCGAAGGCGAGGACGAGGGTGGCCAGGACGACCAGGAGACCGCCGCCCGCGATGGCCGCGCGCACGCCCAGGGCCGAGCCGAGCGTGCCGTGCAGGACGTCCGCGAGACGTGGGCCGCCGGCGACGACGACCGTGAACACGCCCTGCATCCGGCCCCTCATCTCGTCGGTGGCGGCCGACAGCAGGATGGCCCCGCGGAAGACCATCGAGACCATGTCGGCCACTCCGGCGGCGGCCAGGAAGACCACGGCCACCCAGAGGTTGGTGGTCAGTCCGAGTCCGGTGACGGCCACACCCCAGGCGATCACCGACACGATGACCATGAGGCCGTGGCGGCGGGCACGGGAGAACGTGCCGGACATCAGGCCGCCCAGCACCGAGCCGATCGGAATGGCCGCGAACAGCAGCCCGAGCGCGAGCCCCTCCCCGTAGGACGCGAAGGTGTCGGAGGCGAGCTGCGGGAACAGCGCCCGGGGCATGCCCAGCACCATGGCGATGATGTCGGCGAGGAAGGACAGCAACAGCACCTTGTGCAGCGACATGTAGCGGAAGCCGTCGGCTATCGCCTGCCAGCCGGAGCTGTTCTTCGCCGCCGCCGTCAGGGGCGGCAGCGCGGGGAGCCGTACGACGGCCCACACCGTCACGCACAGCGCCACGGCGTCGATCAGGTACAGCATGGACAGTCCGATCACGGGGATCAGCACACCCGCCAAGAGTGGGCCCACGACCAGGCCCGTCTGCATGACGGTGGAGCCGAGCGCGTTCGCTGCGGGGAGCTCCTCCGCCGGGACCAGTCGGGCGATGGAGGCGTTGCGGGCCGGGGCGTTGAGGCCGAAGAAGGCCTGCTGGAGGGCGAGCAGCGCCATGAGCACGAACACCGAGTCCAGACCGATGGCGGCCTGGACCCAGAAGAGCACGGAGGTGACCGCGAGACCGAAGTTGGTGAGTAGGAGGAGCCGTCGGCGGTCCATGCTGTCGGCGATCGCGCCGCCCCACAGGGCGAACAGCACGAGCGGCAGGAGACCCGCCAGACTCGCGTAGCCCACCCACGCGGAGGAGCCCGTGATGTCGTAGATCTGCTTGGGCACCGCGACGGCGGTGAGCTGGCTGCCGACACTCGTGACGATCGTCGAGGTCCACAGGCGGCGGTAGGCGGGACGGCGCAGCGGCCGGGTGTCCATCGCCCAGCGGCGCCACCCCCGCCTTTTCGCCTCCGTCTCGTCCTGCTCGTCGTCCCCCGCCGACGTGCCGTTGTCGGTCGTGCTCTCGCTCGTGTCCACGGACTTCCTAGCTGCCTCGTACATCTGATGATTCCCGGATCACTATCACCGATCGGCCCACGCGCCCGGCCGCCGGGGGCGTCCCGGCGGCCGGGCTCCGGCTCGGGCTCCGGCGATCAGCAGGCCACCCGTCGTGATCATCGTCATCGCGACCAGGGGGTCCAGCACGCGCCGGGCGGAGGGGCGGGACAGGAGGCGGCCGAACAGCCGGGCGCCGAAGCCGAGGGATGCGAACCCGCACAGACTGGCGGGCGGCGGTGGCTGATGCGGTCGTCACGGCGGCCGGGGACGCGCTCGGCACCGCATCCCGCGGCTGAGTGGACCACGGCGTATTTCTGACGGGCCGTCGACGGGTCTGGTTCCTTCGCGTGCGGCGGTCGGCACGGGAATTCCACCGCGGCGTCGGTGCATTCCGGAATGCACCGGGGCGGCGGAATGCGCGCGCGTGCGACGGCGCCCGGCCGGGTCGGGCGGTGATACGCGGGCCGGGTTCAGCGGTCCGCGACGACGAGAACGAGCGGGATGTCGTCGCACGGGACGAGCCGCAGTTCCTCGTGGCGGCCGGGGCGCGCCCCGGTGAGCACTGAGCCGAAGTCGGGCCCCTTGGTGAGCGAGCCGACCAGATGATCCGGGTCGGCCGAAGCCGCCACCCGGCCACGGGCGTTGACCAGGTGCGCCGCTTGCGGCAATTCCTTGAGCAGCGGCATCACGGCCGCCTCGAAGTGCCTCAGGTAGACGTCGGCCGCGGCGACCCCGGCGAACCGGCCCGCCACATGGACCGGCGCGGACAAGGTGAGGCTGTATTCGTCGGAGCAGAGGTAGTCGACATACGGTCCGGCGACGGCGCGGCGGCCGGTGTCGCGGGGCAGCGCGAACCAGTCCCAGTGCGTGTAGTCGGAGTACGCGGACTGCCGCGGGTCGAGGTCCAGCAGCAGCGGCCGTACCGACCCGTCGGGGCCGGTCTGCCACCACTCCAGCCAGGCCGGTACGTCGCCCAGCAGTCCCGGGGCCGCCACGAAGCCGACGCCGGAGACCAGTTCCCGCCAGGCGAGGTCACCGTGGAGGCCGGGGCGGAGCGCCGCGAGGTCAGCGGTCAGCGGGGAGCGGCCCTGGGCGGCGACACGGGTCAGCAGGGACGTGGTGTCGGCCCGGACCCGGGCGACGGTGTCGAAGACGGTTTCCAGGGTGCGGCGCACCTGGGCCGCCACGCCGGCTTCCGTGACCGCGTCGAGCGTCGCCGTGGCCGTGCCGGTGCGGCGGCCGCCGTCTCTCGCGGTGGGACTCGGGCCCGTCGGGACGGCCTGGGGGACGAGGCAGGGCGCGGCGCCGGGCTGCTGCGGGAGGTCGGACATGACCGCGACGGTATACGCCCGGTTCACCTCATTGCATCTTGACGCACCGTCAATTACTCCTGCACGCAGGGAAGTTGATCAAAATGGCGACGCTCCGTAAGGTGTTGACCACGCCGTTCCGCCCGCAGGTGTCACCCAGTCCTGCGGGCGGACTCCTGGGCGGGTCGCGCGGTCCGCCCGCCAGGCCAGGAGTGTCGTCCGAGCGCACCGTCGCGACCCGCGGCGCTCGGAGCCGCCCCGTCGCCATGTCCGCCGCCCCCAGTCCGGATGTGGTGTGCGGCCGCATGGCCGCACCCTTCGTTCGGGTCGCATGTTGCACCCCCGCGCATCCCCTGCCCCCCACCGTCACACAACTTCCCCTAATTCCCCCGCTCCCCCACACCGTGGAGATTTCCGTGCGTCTGAAGAGATCCCTCAAAGCGACGGCCGCCGCCTGCTCGCTGCTGCTCGTCGGCGGCTGCGGACTGTTCGCCGAGTCGACCGCGCCCTCGTCGACGGGCTTCAACCCGCCGGACCTCAAGGCGCTGTCGAAACTCGGGCCCACGGAAGGCCAGTTGAACCTTGTCACATGGGCGGGATATGTGGAGGACGGTTCCACGGACCCGAAGGCCGACTGGGTGACTCCCTTCGAGAGGCAGACCGGATGCCAGGTCCACGCCAAGGTGGCGGCCAGTTCGGACGAGATGGTCAAACTGATGAAGTCGGGGGCCTACGACGCCGTCTCCGCGTCGGGTGACGCCTCCCTCAGACTCATCGCCTCGGGCGAGGCGGCGCCGGTGAACACGGATTTGGTGCCCAACTACAAGGACGTCTTCTTCGGCCTGAAGAACCAGAGCTGGAACTCCTTCGACGGCACGGCCTACGGCATTCCGCACGGCCGGGGCGCCAATCTGCTGATGTACAACACGCGCGAGGTCTCCCCCGCCCCCTCGTCCTGGTCCGCGGTGTTCGACGACGCCTCCCGGTACAAGGGGCACCTCACGGCGTACGACTCACCGATCTACATCGCGGACGCGGCGCTGTATCTGCGCGAGACGCGGCCGGGGCTGCACATCCAGAATCCGTACGCGCTCGACCAGAACCAGTTCGACGAGGCCGTCGGCCTGCTGAAGAAGCAGCGGCCCAATGTCGGCGAGTACTGGAGCGACTATCTGAAGGAGGTCTCCGCCTTCAAGAGCGGCGACTCGGTCATCGGCACCACCTGGCAGGTCATCGCCAACCTCACGCAGAGCGAGGGCGTCAACGTCAAGGCGGTCCTTCCGCAGGAGGGTGCCACCGGATGGTCCGACACCTGGATGCTCTCCGCCAAGGCGAAGCATCCTGACTGCGCGTACAAGTGGATGAACTGGATCATATCTCCCAAGATCAACGCGCAGGTGGCCGAGTACTACGGCGAGGCGCCCGCCAACATCAAGTCCTGCGACCAGACCAGCGATCCGGCGTTCTGCGACACCTTCCACGCCACCGACGAGAGCTACTGGCGGGACATCGCGTTCTGGACGACGCCGATCGAGCAGTGCCTCGACGGCCGGACGAACGTCAAGTGCGTGCCGTACTCCCGGTGGGTGCAGGCCTGGACCGAGCTCAAGGGCTGAGCCGCTTCCCGGGTGGGGGCGCCGTGCCGCGCGGCGGCCCCATCCCCGCGCGGGTCGTTCACGGCGGGCCTCACCGCTGTGGGGCGTCGGCGATGGCGCGCTGATGGCGGGCGAGGGCGTGGCCGATGTCGCGGGTCGCCGGGTACAGCCGCAGGTAGAGGTCGTAGAGACCGTCGTAGCGCGACTGCCGGCGGGCCTCGGGCAGGACCCGCTGGCGCACCGGGTTCCAGAGGTCGATGTCGGCGTCGCCGACCGCGTTCGCGGCCAGGAACGCCGCCCCGTAGCTCGCACCGAGCGTCACGGTCCTGATCTCCTGTTCCAGTCCCGTGACATCGGAGACGATACGGGTCCACAGACCGCCCCGGGTGCCCCCGCCCACCGCGACAACCCTGCGGATGTCGGCACCGGCCGCGCGCATCGCCTCCACGTTGTGCCGCACCCCGAAGGCGGTGGCCTCCAGCGCGGCGCGGTACAGATCGCCGCGGGTGTGCTCCACGGTCAGTCCGGCGATCACGCCCCGGGCGTCCGGGTCGGCCACCGGGGTCCGCTCCCCCGCGAAGTAAGGCAGCATCAGCAGGCCCCTCGCGCCGACGCCGGACGCCTCGGCCTCGGCGAGGAGCGCGCCGTGCCCGGACACACCGAACAGTTCCCGCAGCCAGTCGGTGATCGCCCCGGAGGTGGCCATGCCGCCGGCGAGGCTACGCGTTCCGGGCAACGCGCCGACCGTGCTCCACAGTTGCGGCACCAGGAGTCGCTCCGCCACGGTGTTGATCAGGAACATGGTGCTGCCATACATGAGCATCAGGTCGCCGGTGTGCTGGGCACCGACACTCAACGCCTCCGACCAGGCGTCGACGGTGCCGGTGACGACCGGGATGCCGACAGGGAGTCCGGTGACGGCTGCCGCGTCGGCGGTGACCCGCCCGGCGATCTCACCGGGCCAGCGCAGCGGCGGCAGTTCGAGGTCCGGCGCGATCCGGCGCGCCCAGGGGCGGTACCACTCCTGGGCGATGGAGTCGTACAGCGGCACGGACTGGCTCGCCGAGTGGTGGTCGAGAACATAGGCGCCGGTGAGCCGGTTCACCAGCAAGGAGCTGGGCATGTACAGCCGCCGGGCGCGGGCGGTGACGGCGGGGCGGTGCTCCGCGAGCCAGGCGATCTTGGGACCCACGGCCTGGGTGGACAGCAGGGACCCGCAGCGCTGCAGGACGGCGTCGGAGCCTAGCTCGGCGTCGAGACGGGCGATCTGGGCGGTGGCGCGGGTGTCGACGCCGTACAGGATGGCCGGGTGCAGCGGCGTGTCGTTCTCGTCGGCCAGGGCGACACACGGGCCCATGCCGCTGACACCCACCGCCTCGACGGCGGTACCGGCCGGCGCCAGCTCGCGGGCGAGGGAGGCGAACTCGTCCCACCAGAGAGCCGTGTCCATCTCGACATGGCCCGGCCTCGGCCGGCTGACCGTGTGCGGTCGCACCGCCGTGCCGAGCACCCTCCCGTCCGCGCCGACCAGCACTCCTTTGCCGCTGGACGTACCGATGTCGACTCCGAGCACCGCCATGTGCTTTCCGTCCTTCGCCTCGTGACCTCCGGGACATCGTTCCCCTCCCGCGGGGCGGGCACGGACCGAAACGCAGAAGCCGGCGCGTCCCCAGGGCTGTTGCCGTTTCAGGACATCGCCGAGCTTGGCGGAGCGTGATCTTCCGGGACACCATGCGCTCATGAAGGGTGATCTCTTTTCCAGCGACCTCATGGTGCAGCCGGCCGACGGGCCGGGCATGTCCGTACAGAACGCCAAGTCCATCCGGTACGTGGTGGGCGGCGAGATGCTCGCGCGGCAGGGCGCGATGGTCGCCTACGCGGCAATCTGCAGTTCGAACGCAAGGGCCAGGGCGTGGGCGGGATGCTCAAGCGGGCCGTCACCGGTGAGGGGCTGCCGCTGATGGTCGTACGCGGCCAGGGCGAGGCGTGGTTCGCGCACGAGGCGCAGAACTGCTTCATCGTGGACGTCGAGCAGGGCGAAGAGTTCACTGTCAACGGGCGCAATGTGCTGTGCTTCGACGCGACGCTGTCGTACCGGATCCAGACCGTGAAGGGTTCGGGCATCGCCGGCGGCGGGCTGTTCAACAGCGTGTTCACCGGGCACGGCCGACTGGGGCTGGTCTGCGAGGGCAACCCGCTCGTCATACCCGTCTCGTCCCAGCAGCCCGTCTACGTGGACACCGACGCGGTGGTGGGCTGGACGGCGCGGCTGCACACCTCGCTGCACCGGTCGCAGTCCATCGGGTCGATGCTGCGCGGGGGTTCGGGGGAAGCCGTCCAGGTGAAGCTGGACGGCGAGGGCTACGTGGTCGTACGGCCCAGCGAGGTGATCCCGCAGAAGGAGCACTGACCGCGGGGGCCCCGCCGGGCGGCGCGGCCGTGTCCGGCCCGACCGGCGGACACGGCGTGGGCGGCCCTCACATGGACGGCCGCCCCTGCCACGTCGACCGTCCTGTACTCGGCGCCGCTCGCGCCGTACAGGTCGGCGGCGGCCTTCAGCGTCGCGGTGCGGGCGTCGGTCCTGCGATGGTGCCGTCGATCGATCACGACGGTCGGGCCCGTCCGCCGTTGTCCTCCTGGTCCTCCTGGTCGTCCTGGCCGTCGTCGCGGAGCATCGGTGGGTCGGCGGTGTCCGATGCGATCCTCGTCTCCATCTCGGAGAGCCGCCTGCAGGTCTGCTCGATCTTCTCCCGGGTCTGGTCTCGCTCGGTGATGGCTGCGGCGAGCAGCAGCGCGGTCAGTGCGGCGGCGCCGTTGAACACCTGAAGGACGATCATGTTGGTGAGCAGGGTGTGCCCGGCGAACGAGCCCGATCCGCGGGTGGCGGCGACGATCGCAAAGGTGCATACGGTCAGCGCGCAGGGTGCGGCACCGGCGCGCTGGAAGCGGAAGGCTGCCCAGGTCAGCAGCGGGAAGGCGGGGACGAGCAGCGGTGCCGGAAGGGTCTCGAGGAAACCGACGCCGATGGTGGTGGCCACAAGCAGCGCTCCCTCCGCCCATCGTGATGCCGGCACGTCCTTCGGCCAGCGCGCCGAGCGGAGGACGAGCACCACTGGCGCGATCAGCAAGACGCCCATCGCGTCGCCGGTCCACCAGACCCACCACGTCGGCCAGAACCCGCCGGCGGGCAGCGCGCGAACGAGGAGCAGGGTGCTGCTGCCCACTGTCGCGCTGACGAGCATGCCGGTGAACGCGCCGAGGAAGACCAGCGCGAGCGCGTCCCGGAAGCGGTTCATCCGGGTGTGGAATCCGGCATGGCGCAGCAGCGCGTAGGAGCACAGGGGTGCGAGTGTGTTGCCCGTCGTGATCGCGAGCACGGCGGGGATCGACGGCCCGAGTCGGATGTTGATCAGGAATGCGCCGAGTGCGATCCCGGGCCAGACGCGCGGTCCGAGGAGGAGCAGGCCGGCCAGGGCGATGCCGGTCGGGGGCCACAGCGGTGTGACCTGGCCGCGCACGAGTTGCTGGAGCAGTCCCAGCTTGCCTGAGGCGTAATACAGCGCGGCGACCGCGCAGATCTTGAGCGCCGCCGCGCCGCCGCGCCGGAGCCGGTCACGGCATCCGCCAGTCATCGGATTTCTCCCTCGGCCTTGCCCCGTAGTCCATCGTCCGTCGATGGCGTCAGGTCCACCACGCCGCCGCTGATCTGTATGGCCCTTCACACAGTGTTCTGTCGCGATTCCGCCGTGTGACTGTTGTGGATGGCGTTGCGTGCCGATGGTCCCGTCCCAGCCGGGCCGCTGCGGCTGTCCGCCGCTTCAGCGCGGGGTGCGCAGGGCGAGGATGGCCATGTCGTCGTGCCCGTCGCTGGGATGGTGGTCGGCCAGGGCCTGCACGAGGTCTTGCAGGGGCAGGGCCGCGTGGGCGATGGCGAGTGCGGCAAGCTCGTTCAGGCTCTCGTCGATGGGGTGGTCGGGGTGTTCGATGAGCCCGTCGGTGAAGAAGACCACGGTGGCACCCCGGGGAAGGGGGTGGGTGTGGTCGGGACGGTACTGCCCACTGTCGACGTTCAGCGGTAGTCCGGGCTCCGCGAACAGGTATTCCGCTCGCTGGTCCGGGGTGATCAGCAGAGGGGGGACGTGGCCCGCGGAGCTCCAGTGCAGCCTCCAGGCTGCTCCCGCGGGTTCGATGCGGGCCAGGCTGGTGGTGGTGACGGGGTTGTCGGTGATGGCCTCAAGGGCGTGGTCGAGGTGGGCGAGGACCGCGCTGGGCGGCGTGCACAGGTCGAACAGCAAAGCGCGCAGCATATTGCGGGTGGAGGCCATGGCGGCCGCGGCTTGCAGGTCGTGGCCGACCACGTCGCCGATGACGACCGCCACCGCGCCGTCGGGCAGCAAGATGGCGTCGTACCAGTCGCCGCCCAGCGGGCTGGGCTCGGCGGCGGGCCGGTAGATGGCTGCGGCGTCAAACGGCCGCAGGTCGGGCAGGGTCGGCAGCGAAAGCCGCTGGAATTGCTCGGATCCGGCACGGACCTGCTCGAACAGGCGGACGTTGTCGATCGCGATGCCGGCGGCACCGGCCAGGGCGATGACGATGTTCTCGTCGTGGCCGTCGAAGAGCTCACCGTCGCGTCGCTCGGACAGGTAGAGGTCGCCATAGATTTCGCCGCGGACTTTGATGGGGACGCCGAGCAGGGTGCGCAGGCGCGGGTGGCCGGGCGGGAAGCCGGCCGAGGCGGGGTGGGAGGAGATGTCGTCGACCCGCAGGGTTTCGGGGTGACGGATCAGGTGCCCGAGCAGCCCCAGACCGCGAGGGAACCCCACCTCGGCCAGGTCGGCGCGTTCCTCCTCGGTCAGGCCGGCGACGATGAACTGCGCCAGGTATTCGCCGGACTCGTCGAGTACTCCCAGTGCCCCGTAGCGGGCGTCGGTCAGGTTCATGGCGGTGGTCACGATGCGGTACAGCACCGCGGGCAGCTCCAGCTCCCGGGTGATGGCCACCACCGCGTCCAGGAGGCCCTGAATCCGGTCTTTGGCGATGGAAAGGGCGCGCAGCTGCCCCTCGATCCGGTCCAGCGCTGCGTCCAGACGCTCCAGCAGGTCGGGAGGGTGCGGCCGCTTCGGTCCTCCCCCCTCCTCCTTGCCGCCCGCCATCACGATCCCCTGGTGGACCGGTAGTCGCTCTCGGTGGCCTTCAGTCGGTAGGAGTCGGTGCCGGTCTGGATCAGGGTCCCGTCGAAGGTGAGCCGGTCGGCGATCGCCGCGCAGAGCCCAGGGTCGGTGAACGTGTTGTCCCACTCGCTGAAGGGGGCGTCGGAGGCCACCGCGGTGGCCTTTCGCTTCCACGGCACCGGAGACGCCAACGCCTCGGCCACGGTGTTCCGGCTCACCCGGTATCGCTGGGCCGACGCCTGCGCCGACACCGCCGGGTCCGCCCGGCGGTCACGACGGCTCCGCTCATACAGCCACTCACGCGAGCGGTACACCCCGGCCTCCTGACACGACCATGATCAAACAAGACAGCACGACATGGCAAGACAGCCCACACCACCCATTACTCTGAACGCGACATGCCATACTAGAACAAACTAAGCTAAAGCGACATATTGGACACTCTGGCCGCAAACAGAACACATTTTCGAATCGAGGGGTACGCTGCCCCCATGGCCACGCATCTCCAGGGCTCGCTGTTCGACCAGACCGACGACCTCCGGCTCGCCCCGCTCGACGGGCTGCGGCGGACCCCGCTCGGCGCCGGTGCCTGGATCGACCTGCTCCCGGGGTGGCTCAGCGGGGCCGACGCATTGTTCGAACGGCTGGCCGCCGAGGTGCCCTGGCGGGCCGAGCGACGGCGGATGTACGACCACACGGTGGACGTGCCACGCCTCCTCGCCTTCTACCACCCGGGCGAGCCCTTGCCGGTCCCCGTGCTGGAGGAGGCGCGCGACGCCCTGTCCACGCACTACGCGGACGAGCTGAGGGAACCCTTCGTCACGGCCGGGCTCTGCTACTACCGGGACGGCCGCGACAGCGTGGCCTGGCACGGGGACCGGATCGGCCGCGGCGCACGCGAGGACACCATGGTCGCCATCCTCTCCGTGGGCGCTCCCCGCGACCTGGCCCTCAGGCCGCACGGCGGCAGGGAGGCCCTGAGACATCCGCTCGGGCACGGCGATCTGGTCGTCATGGGCGGAAGCTGCCAGCGGACATGGGAGCACGCGGTACCGAAGAGCACCCGGGCGACCGGTCCCCGGATCAGCATCCAGTTCCGGCCGCGAGGAGTGAACTGAGCTCGCTCAGGGTTCAGTTGTGCCTGGACGACAGGGGCGTACCGCTCGACGATCACCTCGACGTCCACGGCGCGCAGAGGCCACCGCACCGGACAGGGCTCGGTCCGAGGGCGGCCAGGGTACGGCCGCGGCTCAGGACGGCGACGACGGCGAGGGCGACGCCGTCCAAGGGCCGACCCGCCGATGCGACCCTAACCGTCGCCGGTCGTGCGGCACTCCGGGTGGCCCCAGCCCTGGGCGTTCTTGGCGATGGGGTCGCCGGCCGCGTACGGGCGACCACAGACGCAGCGGCCGGAGAACTTGGCGTTGAGCGTGCGGCCGGAGCTGCGCTTCCTCGCGGGCGCGCCGCGCCGGGCCGGGGCGGCTGCCGCCGGAGCGGGCGAGGGCGGCGGCTCCGGGGAGCCGTGCTCGCTGCCCGCCGGCTGCTGGACGGTGGCCGCCTGGCTCGCGGCGCGGTCCGCGAAGTCGTTGAGGCGGTCCCCGCCCACCTGGTGCGCGGGGACGTAGCGGAACTCGACCTCACGGCCGTCGAGCAGCGCGTCGATCCGCACGACCAGGTCCTGGTTGGCGACGGGCTTGCCGGCGGAGGTCTTCCAGCCGTTGCGCTTCCAGCCGGGCAGCCAGGTCGTGACGGCCTTCATCGCGTACTGGGAGTCCATCCGGATCTCCAGCGGGACGGCCCGGTCGACGGCGGTCAACAGGCGTTCCAGCGCGGTCAGTTCGGCGACGTTGTTGGTCGCCCTGCCCAGCGGGCCGGCTTCCCAGCGGCCGGGGATCTCGTCGTCGGCGGCGACGACCCAGGCCCATCCGGCAGGTCCGGGGTTTCCCTTCGAAGCCCCGTCACACGCGGCCACAACTCGTTCAGGCATGCCTCCGATCATGCCACGGTCCGGTGACCGCACCGGGGCCCGGGTCGGGCCGAGAGCCCGTCACCCGCACCCCGGCCGAGTCACCGCAGTCGCCTCCCGGGGCTCGCCCGCCGCCTACACCGCGGTCATGGGCGGCATCTCGCCCTGGGCGGCGGTGACGTCGATGACGGAGAAGTTGGCGCCCTGGGGATCGCTCAGCGCCGCGAACCGGCCGAAGGGGCTGTCCATCGGGCCGAACCGCAGGATCCCGCCGTGCCCCACCGCCCGCTGGACCGCGGCATCGCAGTCGCCGACGGTGAAGTACACGTTGACGTAGGGCGGGACCTCCGGCGGGAAGTCGTCGGTCATCCTCATGCGGCCGAGCACGGGAGCGCCGTCCAGTTCGAAGACGCGGAAGTCGATCGCCTCGTCCTGGATCTGCTTGGCCCGGTAGGGGAAGACCGCGGGGAAGAACGCGTCGGTCTTCTCCGGTTCGCGGGTGAAGACCTCGGCCCAGCAGTACGCGCCGGGCACACCCGTGGCCTCGAAGCCCTCGTGGGTGCCCGCCTGCCAGAGGCCGAAGACGGCGCCGCTCGGGTCGCGGGCCAGGGCCATGGTGCCGAAGTCGCCGACCCGCATCGGCTCCATCAGTACGTCGCCGCCCTCCTCCCGGACCTTCCGTGCCGTCGCCGCGGCGTCCGCCGCCGCGAGGTACAGGCACCACGCGGACTGGCCTTCCTGCCCCGGCATGGGCGGTACGACCGCGGCGACCGCCTTACCGTCGGCGTACGCCTACGTGTAGTGGCCGTACTCGGCGGCCGACTCGCCGAACGTCCAGCCGAGGACGTCGCCGTAGAAGTGCTTGGCGCCCTCGATGTCGCTGAACATCGCATCCGCCCAGCAGGGCGTTCCCTCGGGTGGTACCGCCATCGCGTCCGCCCCTTCCCGGTTCGACGGCTCCGGTTCCGTACCCCACGGTAGTCAGGTGCGGGGCGTGCCGCGCGCCGGCGTGCGCACCTGCCCGACACTGGAACGGAGGCAGTCGTCGAGGGACGGGGATCGGACGATGCGCGCTTGGGTTGTGGACCGGCCGGGCCCGATCGAAGGGGAGCCGCTGCGGTTCGTGGAGCGGCCGGTCCCGGTGCCGGGGACCGGCGAGTTGCTGGTGCAGGTGCGGGCGTGCGGCGTGTGCCGTACGGATCTGCACGTCGCCGAGGGCGACCTGCCGGTACACCGGCCGGGGGTGACGCCCGGGCACGAGGTGGCGGGCGTGGTGGCCGCGGTGGGAGCGGCGGCGGGCCCATGGGCCGTCGGCGACCGGGTCGGGGTCGCCTGGCTGCGCCGTACGGACGGCACCTGCCGGTACTGCGTGCGGGGAGCTGAGAACCTGTGTCCCGGCTCCGAGTACACCGGCTGGGACGCCGACGGCGGATACGCCGAGTACACGACGGTGCCCGCCGCCTTCGCCTACCGGCTGCCGGCGGACGTGGACGACGTGGCGCTGGCGCCGCTGCTGTGCGCGGGCATCATCGGCTATCGGGCGCTGCTGCGGACATCGCTGCCGCCGGGCGGGCGGCTGGGGCTGTACGGGTTCGGCGGCAGCGCCCATCTGTGCGCCCAGGTCGCGCTGGCACAGGGGGCGACCGTGCACGTCCTGACCAGGGACGAGGCGTCGCGGCGGCTCGCGCTCGACCTCGGGTGCGCGTCGGCGGGCGGTGCCTACGACCAGCCGCCGGAGCCGCTGGACGGGGCGATCCTGTTCGCGCCCGCCGGGGAGCTGGTCCCGGTGGCGCTGCGGGCGCTGGACCGGGGTGGCGTGCTGGCGATCGCGGGCATCCATCTGAGCGACATCCCGGTGCTGCGCTACGAGAGTGAGCTGTTCTACGAGAAGGAGGTGCGCAGCGTCACCTCGAACACACGGGACAACGGCCGGGAGTTCCTGGACCTCGCCGCGCGGTACGGCGTCCGCGCGACGACGCATCCGTACCCGCTGTCGCAGGCGCAGCGGGCCCTCGGTGACCTGAAGGCAGGGCGTTTCGACGGGGCGGCCGTCCTGGTGAACGACCTCTGAGGGGGTCGAGGGTGGCGCGGATGCGGGCCCGGCCACCCCGTACGTGGATGGACTCGGGAGGAGTGTTTCGCGGAGGTGGCGCTGTGGGCGTTGAGGACGCTGCAGACCCGCCGCACGGCATGGAGGACGCTGTCGAGTCGATCGGTACGACGCTCGACGAGCGGACCACGTGCGAGGAGCTGGCCGCCTATGTGTGCGACCGGGTGGGCGACGCCGCCGCCGTGGATCTGCTGCCCGAGGACGCCGTGCCCGCACCGCCCGCCGCCGAGCCCCCGCCCGACCTGGAGCGGATCGCCACGGCAGGGCGCACCGATCTGCTCGCGGGGTGGAACACGCACGACGCCCGCCCGCTGTCGGCGCGTGCGCTGGACGAGGGACATCCGGTCACCGCGTCGCCGTGCGGTTCGGCGGATGTGCCACGGCAGGTGCTGACCGTGCCACTGCTGGGGCGCGACCGGTCGTACGGGGTGCTGCTGGCGGTGCGGCAGGGCCCGCCGTTCTCGGACCGGGACATCGCCGTCGCGCGCTTCGCGGCCCGGCTGGCGGCTGTGCACCTCGGGCACGCGCGGCAGCACTCGGCGGTGCGCGGAACCGTGTTCCGCCTCCAGCGGGCGCTGCTGGCCGAGCCAGGGCGGCCGCATCCCAATCTGGACCTGGCCACGCGCTATCTGCCCGCGGGCGGCGGGACCCTGGTGGGCGGGGACTGGTTCGAGACGGTGCGGCTGCACTTCGGGCGGACCCTGCTGGTGATGGGGGATGTGATGGGGCACGGACTGGACGCGGCGGTCGACATGAACGCCTACCGCTCGATGCTGCGTTACATGGCCTCCACGGATCTGCCGCCGCACCGGGTGCTGCGCCGGCTGGACTCCGCCGTCAGCGAGGAGGGGACCCGTCGGCCGGCCACCTGCCTGCTGGTCCAGATGGACCCGGCGCGCGGCACGGCATCGCTGACCAGCGCGGGGCATCTTCCGCCGGCCCTGTTCGCGGGCGACGGCACCGGCGAGTTGCTGGACGTGCCGACCGGGCCGCCGCTGGGGACGGGGATCGGCGGCTATGAGCCGACCGTGCGCGCGCTCACGCTCCAGGACACGTTGTTGCTGTTCACGGACGGTCTGGTGGAGCGCCGCAAGGAGGACATCGATGTGTCGCTGGCCCGGCTGGCCGGGCTGCGGGTGCGGCCCGGAGCCGGCGTGGAGGAACTGCTCTCGGACGTCCTGGACCGCATGGACGCCCGGCACGCGGAGGACGACGTGGCCGTCCTGGCGGCCCGTATCCTGCGCCGTCCGGACGTGTGAGGGCCGCTGCCGCGGAGTCCGATCAGCTCGCGGCGGCTGGTGCCTTGCGAGCGTGCGTGCCAGACGCCGCGAGCCGGGCGCCCCTTTTGTTCGGAGCTCTCAGGAGGTGGGCAGGTGCAACAGGCGGGTGATCGTGCGCAGGACGCCGTTCTCCGTGTTGGGGGGCGCCAGGTGACGGGCCCGTCGGATCACGTCCGGGTGGGCGTTGGCCATGGCGAAGGACCACTCGGCCACGTCGAGCATTTCGAGGTCGTTGAGGTAGTCGCCGAACACCATCGTCTGCGCGGGCGTGATGCCCAGTTCGTGCTGGAGCCGGCGTAGGGCGGCGCCCTTGTTGGCGGTGGCGTTCATGATGTCGACCCAGTGCAGGCCCGAGACGACCACCTGGTGCGTCGAGGTGAAGGGCTCCAGGACGGGGGCGGTGGTCCGCTCCACGGATCCGAAGTCGAAGAGGGCCACCTTGAGGAACTCGTCCTCGACGGCGGTGAGGTCCTCCACCGTCTCCAGCAGGGCGTAGTACCGCTTGGCCTCGGCCAGGAAGGCGTCGTCGGTCCGCTCCACGTAGGCCGACCTCTTCCCGCACAGCACCGCCCCGACGTCCACGCCGTCGGCCGCGAGGCGGCGCGTGGTGGAGACGACGCGGTGGGCCACCGCCGCGTCCAGCGGATCGGAGCCGAGTTCGACCCCGTCGCGCACCACATAGGTGCCGTTCTCCGCGATGAAGACCATTCCGTCGCGCGCGTCGGCGAACTGCTCCGCGAGTGTCGCGTACTGGCGGCCGCTGGCAGGGCTGAAGAGCACGCCGCGCCGGCGCAGTTCGGCGAGGAGCGGCCACAGGCCCTCGGGTATCCGCCCGTCGCCGTCGAGGAGCGTGCCGTCCATGTCGGTGACGACGAGCCGGATGTCGACGGGATCGCTCGGGAGATCGGGGGTGGTCCCGGCGGTGGTGAGAAGAGACGAGGGCGTGACGGACATGTCCTGCTTTCTGATGGGGGCGAGGGGTACCGGCAGCGGAGGCGGGGGCTGCGTCCGCGCCGGAGGATCAGTCGCTCCGGGCGTGGGTGCGCAAGGCGGCGCGTGGCGCGGCGGCAGGGAGGGCGGGTCCGGCGTCGGCGGTCATCCGGTGCACCGTCCCGGCAACCGGTGCGCACGCGGGGTCGTAGACGGTCCGGCGGGTCGGCTCCCGCGGCGGAGCAGCGCTCGGTACGGCGGCCACGGCGAGCGCTCGGTGGATTCCATCTCACCTCTCGCGGTCACGTTGTGTCGTCGTCGGCGCCGTTGCCTGGTCGTCGCCCCATCGTAAGCGCTCTGCCGGACCTGCGGCGGCGGGCCGCCGGGCGCCACCCGGGGCCCGGCCGGCGGCACTCTCCCGGCGGTCCGTCTCATCGGCCACGCGCGGGTGCCGCTACGGAGGGAGCCGGCACGCAGTCCTCTCCGGGAGGGCATCCGCGCGGTGCGGACCGACATCCGGAGCCGCGTCGGTCACCCGGCACGCCGACGTCCAGGGCGTCGCCCAGCACCCGCTGACGTCCGGTCGTATACGACGTCGTCTCGCGCTGCGGACGCCGCGCAGTGGGGGTAGGGGGAGGGGGCCATCCAGAACACATGATTCCGGGGGCCGGCCGGACGGCCCCACTCCGTCCGGCCGGCCCCCGCTGCGAGATCTCACGGTCGCCACGACAGGGCTCGCACTCCCCAGTTACAAGCCCGCGGTCCAACGCGCGCGGTGATCGCGCGATCCCGGTCCTCAGAACGCGAAGAGGGCGGTCCCGTAGGAGCTCTTCACGCACTCATTGGCGAAGGTGCGTTCGTAGTCGACGCGCTTGCCCTGCCACACGCCCTGCACCGTGACGACGACGGGGTCGTACAACTTGGCGCAGAAGACACCCTCTCGGACCGGCAGAGCGTCGAGGTCGCCTCCGACGGCACGCAGGTCGGCGCAGGCGTCAGCGGCGGCGGGATGCGTGCCCGAGGCGCTTGGGGCGCAGGTCAGCGTGACCGCGCGCTGAGGCGTGGCGGTGGCGGTGCTCTGCCCGTGACCCGTGGTCAGGACGAGGGCCGAGGGGGCGTACAGAGAGGCGGGGGCGGCGTTCGGGGCGGCGAGCGCGGACCCCGTGAGGGGGCCGCAGACGGCGGTGGCCGCGAGGGTGAGGGTCGCTGCCCAGCGCGCGGTGTTCGGCATTGTGTGCATCCTTCCGCTCGTATCGAAGTGACGTTTCAGCTCCGGCGGTACGTGGGCCGGAGCCGCGACGTCCGGTGCCGGTTCGGCGAGCGGGAGTCTGCCGAGTCCGCGCCCGAAACTCACATCGACCCCCCGGGTTTCGGTAACTTTGAGTATTGAATCAGTGGCGTGAAGTCACGGAACTGCCTCGCTCACCCCTTGAAACTGCGCGGTTACCGCCCGTCCGGAGTCGTCGGATGGCTGGTTTCCCATGGCTGGGCAATCGGCCTGAAACATTTCGTTCACCCGTCCCGGTAAGCGCTGTCTTCCGCCGCTGCCCGTAGGGCGCGTGGAGCGCGGCACCGAGCGGGAGCCCCCGAGCCCACTGCCCCCCGATCCGCCCCCGGGCCGGAAGTCGTCGTGACCCACGGCCGTGCGGCCGTGGGTCACGGTGACGGGCCGTCCGTCGAGAGGACGGGTTCCCGGCTACGGCCGCCACAGCGCGGCCGGCCCTCCTGGCCCCAGGCACCTGTCCCCGTCGTGCCCCGCCCCGGTCCACCCGCCGCCCACCGTGCCGCCCGCCGGGGGCGGTCCGGTGACCGTGACGCGCGCGGGGCGCAGCAGCCGGTCGCCCACGCGGTACCCGAGGCTGAGGACCTCGGTGCAGATCAGCCACTCCGCATCCGCGACGACGACGTGCGTCACCGCCTCGTGGCGCGTGGGGTCGAAGGGCTCGCCCTCCGCCCCGAACGCCTGGAGGCCCAGGGACCCCACCTGGGTCTCCAGCACGTCGACGACGGCCTTGAGGCCGGGGGGCACGGCCCCCTGCCTTCGGGCCGCCTCCACGGCGTCGAGCACCGGCAACAGCGCCCGCAGCACGTTCTCCGTCGCGATCTCGCGCACCGCCATACGGTCGCGCCGCACCTGCTTGCGGTAGTTGTCGTACTCGGCCTTCACCCGCTGCAGGTCGGCGGTGCGCTCGTCCAGCAGACGTCGCAACTCCGTGCTCTGCGGCTGGATCCGGTCCATGGTCAACCCGCCCGCGAGGTGTCGTCGTCATCCACGATCTCGGCATCCACCACGTCGTCGCCGTCCTTGGCGCCGCCGGCGGCCGCGCTCTGCTCCGACGCCGTGCCGCCCTCGGTCCGCGCCCGCTCGTACAAGGCACTGCCGATCTTCTGCGCCGCGGCGGCCGCCTTGTCCAGGGCCTGGCGGATCTCCGCGGTGTCCTCGCCCTTCAGCGCCTCCTTCAGTTCGGCCAAGGCGCTCTCCGTCTCGCTCCGCGCGTCCCCCGGGACCCTGTCCTTGTTGTCCTTGATGAGCTTCTCGGTCTGGTAGACGAGTTGTTCGGCCTGGTTGCGGGTCTCGGCCGCCTCACGCCGCCTGCGGTCCTCCTCGGCGTGCTGCTCGGCCTCGCGGACCATGCGGTCGATGTCGTCCTTCGGCAGCGCGGAGCCGCCGGTGACGGTCATCTTCTGCTCCTTGCCGGTGCCGAGGTCCTTCGCCGCGACGTGCATGATGCCGTTGGCGTCGATGTCGAAGGACACCTCGACCTGCGGGACGCCACGCGGCGCCGGCGGCAGACCGGTCAGCTCGAACATGCCGAGCTTCTTGTTGTAGGCCGCGATCTCGCGCTCGCCCTGGTAGACCTGGATCTGCACGGACGGCTGGTTGTCCTCGGCCGTGGTGAAGATCTCGGACCGCCTGGTCGGGATCGTGGTGTTGCGCTCGATCAGCTTGGTCATGATGCCGCCCTTGGTCTCGATGCCGAGGGACAGCGGGGTCACGTCGAGGAGCAGGACGTCCTTGACCTCACCCTTGAGGACACCGGCCTGGAGCGAGGCACCGACGGCCACGACCTCGTCGGGGTTGACGCCCTTGTGCGGCTCCTTGCCGGTCAGCTCCCTGACCAGGTCCGTCACCGCGGGCATCCGGGTCGAGCCGCCCACGAGGATCACATGGTCGACGTCGGACACCTTGATCCCGGCGTCCTTGACCGCCTGGTGGAAGGGGCCTTTGCAGCGGTCCAGCAGGTCGGCCGTCAACTGCTGGAACTGGGCGCGGGTCAGCTTCTCGTCCAGGTGCAGCGGCCCCTCCGACGATGCCGTCACATAGGGCAGGTTGATGCTCGTCTCGGACGAACTCGACAGCTCGATCTTGGCCTTCTCCGCGGCCTCGCGCAGCCGCTGCACCGCCATCTTGTCCTGGGACAGGTCGATGCCGTACCCGTTCTTGAACAGCTTGACCAGGTGGTCGACGATCCGCTGGTCCCAGTCGTCACCGCCGAGGCGGGTGTCGCCGTTGGTGGCCTTGACCTCGATGACCCCCTCGCCCATCTCCAGAAGCGACACGTCGAAGGTGCCGCCGCCGAGGTCGAAGACGAGGACCGTCTGGTCGTTCTCCTTGTCGAGCCCGTACGCCAGCGCGGCCGCCGTCGGCTCGTTGATGATCCGCAGGACGTTCAGGCCGGCGATCTCCCCGGCCTCCTTGGTGGCCTGTCGCTGGGCGTCGTCGAAGTACGCGGGCACGGTGATCACCGCGTCGGTGACATCCTCACCCAGATAGGCCTCCGCGTCCCGCTTCAGCTTCTGCAGGACACGCGCGGAGATCTCCTGTGCCGTGTACTTCTTGCCGTCGATGGTGCCGCTCTCCGGGAAGCGCCACGACTGGTCGCCCATGTGGCGTTTGACGGAGCGCGCGGTCCGCTCGACGTTGGTCACCGCCTGCCGCTTGGCGACCTCGCCGACCAGCACCTCGCCGTTCTTGGCGAAGGCCACGACCGACGGCGTGGTCCGGGCGCCCTCGGTGTTGGTGATGACGGTGGGCTCGCCGCCCTCCAGGACCGAGACCACCGAGTTCGTGGTGCCGAGGTCGATACCGACCGGACGTGCCATGGGGGCTCTCCCTCCTTCGTCCCTCGTTGTCCGTTCTCGTCAGATGTCGCGTTCTCTCCGCGCCGGTCCGGGACACGGCGGCGGAACGGGGCGGCCTTGGAGCCGCTCGCCGCCGTCCGTCCATGGCGCCTCGCGGCACCCCTCCGGGCTGCGGTTTTGTCCCGACTTCCCTACTTGCCTGAATAAAACTTGAGTGTCCTCTTGTCAAGGCGATTCCCGTCGGACCGACGGCTCTTTCATCCTCCGCTCCGATCGCCCGGACGGCGATCCGGACGCCTTCCCGTGACCGAGGCCAAGGAGCTGACGCCGACCCGTGACCGAGGCGTCGACACCTCTCCCCGGCCGAGGGGATATGGAGGAACCGTCTACCCGGTGCGCAAAAGTTGGATGAAGCGTCCTCTGGTGCGGGCCGTACGCGGGGCCGTAGCGTCTGCAGATCCCCAGCGGACGGCCTCGTCTCCCCCGCACACCCCGCGGTCGCCCGGTGCCGTCCGACCGACCCGCCGCGCCACGAACGCGCTCCGCCGTCCTTCCCCCGCTGGAGCTCCCGTTGCCCGAGAACCCCGACTCCTCCCCCGCCGCCGCACCCCCGTCCCTCACCGAGGTCGAGACCCACGGCGTGGAGCGCATCCCCGACGCGGACCGCACCGCGACCCCGCTCGATCTGTTCCGGGTCGCCTTCGGCGGCGCCAACACCTTCTCCACCTGTGTCCTCGGCGCCTTCCCGATCCTGTTCGGCCTCTCCTTCTGGCAGGGGCTCGCGGCAACGGTCCTGGGAGTGGTCGCGGGCGCGCTGATCCTGTGCCCGATGGCGGTGTTCGGCCCGGTCAACGGCACGAACAACGCGGTCTCCTCCTCCGCTCACCTCGGAGTGCACGGCCGCGTGGTCGGTTCGTTCCTCTCCCTGCTCACAGCCGTGGCGTTCTTCTCCATCTCGGTGTGGAGTTCGGGTGACGCCCTGGTCGGCGGCGCGCACCGGCTCTTCGGCCTGGAGCGCGGCAATGTGTCGTACGTCGTCGCCTACGCGCTGTTCGCGGGCCTGGTGCTCGCGGTGTGCGTCTACGGCTTCCGGTTCATGCTGTTCGTCAACAGGATCGCGGTGACCTCGGCGACCGTGCTGTTCCTGCTCGGGGCGATCGCCTTCGCCGGGGACTTCGACCCGTCGTACGCCGGCGTCTTCACCGCCTCGGCCGACCCCGGGACCAAGGCGCTGTTCTGGCCGTCGTTCATCGGCGCGGCGCTGATCGTGCTGTCGAACCCGGTGTCGTTCGGCGCGTTCCTCGGCGACTGGTCGCGCTACATCCCCGCGAACGCGCCGCGCCGCAAGGTGGTCGGTGCCGCGTTCCTCTCCCAGATCGCGACGCTCCTGCCGTTCGTCTTCGGCCTGGCGACCGCGAGCATCATCGCGAAGCAGGCGCCGAAGTACGTCGACCCGTCCGCCCCGGACTTCGTCGGCGGTCTGCTCGCCATCTCGCCGACCTGGTTCTTCCTGCCCGTGTGTCTGCTGGCGCTGATCGGCGGCATGTCGACGGGTACGACGTCGCTGTACGGAACCGGCCTGGACTTCTCGTCGGTGTTCCCGCGGCTGTCCCGGGTGCAGGCGACGCTGGTGGTCGGCGTCCTGTCGATCGCGTTCATCTTCATCGGCCGTTTCGGGCTGAACCTGGTGCAGTCGATCTCGACGTTCGCCACGATGATCATCACCTGTACCACTCCGTGGATGGTCGTGATGATGCTCGGCTTCTACACCCGGCGCGGCTGGTACGACCCGGACGCGCTGCAGGTCTTCAACCGCCGCCAGCGCGGCGGCCGTTACTGGTTCACGCACGGCTGGAACTGGCGGGGCATGACCGCCTGGTGGGTCTCCGCGGTGATCGGCGTGCTGTTCACCGACATCCCCGGCCAGTTCGTCGGCCCACTGGGCAACCTGGCGAACGGCGTCGACATCAGCCTGCCGTTGTCGCTGGCCGTCGCCGCGATCCTCTTCCTGACGTTGCTGCGGCTCTTCCCCGAGCCCCGGGCGGTGTACGGGCCCGAAGGAGCGCGGCTGGCCCGTACCGTCGACGCGCCGATCCCGCCGATCACCGGGCCGGACGCGCGCGAGGAGAGCGCTCCGTCGCTCGCGGTCGAGGGCGGCTGATGGATGAAGCAGCCGCGCGTTGTGCGCATCACGGTGGACGGACCTTGTCAGGGTCGCAAGGATCGTCGTCACACCACGCGGTCTCAGGGACGAGAGGCGGGACGCACCGGATGACGCGACACTGGGCGGACTTCCAGTACGAGATCTATCTGAACGGCATGACGGGCGCCGTACCGCGGCTGCCCACCGATCTGACCCGGCTGGAGGAGCTGACCGAGCAGCGGCTCGGGCCGGGACCGGTCGGCTATGTGGCGGGCAGCGCGGGCAACGGCAGCACCGCACGGGCGAACCGGGCCGCGCTGGAGCGCCGCCGGATCGTGCCGCGCATGCTGCGGGACCTGCGCGAGCGGGATCTGTCCGTCGAGGTGCTGGGGCGGAGGTGGCCCGCTCCGCTGGCCCTGGCGCCGGTGGGCGTGCTGTCGATCATGCATCCGGACGCGGAGTCGGCGGCGGCACGGGCCGCCACCGCGCTGGGCGTGCCGTACGTCCTGTCCTCGGCCTCCAGTACGCCGATGGAGCAGGTGGCCGAGGCATCGGGGGACGGGGAGCGCTGGTTCCAGCTGTACTGGGCCAAGGACCGCGAGGTCACCCGCAGTTTCCTGGCCCGGGCGAAGGCGGCGGGGTTCACAGCCCTGTTCGTCACGCTCGACACACCGCTGCTGGCCTGGCGGCCCCGGGACCTGGACCAGGCGTACCTGCCGTTCCTGCACGGGGTGGGCACCGCCAACTACTTCACCGACCCGGCGTTCCGGGCCGGTCTGGCGAAGCCGGTGCACGAGGACCCCGACGCCGCCGTGCTGCACTTCGTGGGCATGTTCGCGGACCCCGGCAAGACCTGGCCGGACCTGGCGTTCCTGCGGGAGAACTGGGACGGGCCCATCGTGCTGAAGGGCATCCTGCACCCGGACGACGCCCGCCGGGCCCTCGACGCGGGGATGGACGGCGTGGTGGTCTCCAACCACGGCGGCCGGCAGGTGGCGGGTTCCGTGGCGGCCGCGGACGCGCTGCCGCGGGTGGTGGAGGCGGTCGGGGACCGGCTCACGGTGCTGTTCGACAGCGGGATACGCACCGGCGACGACATCGTCAAGGCGCTCGCGCTGGGCGCGCGGGCGGTGCTCGTGGGACGGCCGTACGCCTATGGACTGGCGCTCGACGGGCAGGCGGGCGTCGAGCACGTCATCCGCTGTCTGCTGGCCGAGTTCGACCTCACGCTCGCCCTGTCCGGGCACGCACGCCCCGCGACGCTCGGTCCCGCCGACCTGATCGAGGAGACCTCATGACCGGCCTCGAGAACGTCCTCGCCGTCGTCTCGCCCCACGTCGGGGGGCGTACGGCGGGCTCCGCGCTCCCCGCCGTCCTCCCCAGCGAGGCGAACGTCACCGTGGTCACAGGGACGCCGTCCGATGCGCCGACGCGAGCACGGCCGCGCGGGAAGGCAGAGACCGTGCGGAGCCGGAGGCCCGCGGATTGCGGGCGGTCGGCCGCTCGTCCGGGCCGGCGATCGACAGCGACCGGGGTGCCGGCGCCTGGCCGTCGGTGTCCCACCGCTGGGTGTCGGAGCCGTCGCGGGTCCTGACGACGACATCGGTGTCCGGGCCGGAGCCCGCGGGCGCGACGGCGAGGTTCCCGGCCCAGCGCGGCACCAACTCCCCCCGCACGGTGAGGTCGTAGCGGACGTCGTCGGCGTGCGCCTCGCCCGCGTCGACGCACCGGGCGAGCGTGACGGCCCCGTCAGTGGCACGGGAGTCGAGGCAGAGCCCCGGGTCGGCGACACTGCGCAGCAGACCGTCGCCCTCGTACGACCACTGCTGCGTCCAGGCGGACGAGCACAACGTGAGCCGGGTGTCCGCGCCGGCCCGGACCGTGCCGCGGACGTCCAGGCAGAGGCCGGCGGCGACATTGCGCAGCCGGGTCCGCTGCGGGGCCGCGGAGTGACCGGCGGCGCCGGGCGGGGCCGCGGAGCCGGGCGCGAGCGTCGCGTTCCTGCCGCTCGCGCTGGTGGAGGCGACCGGGTCGGCGCCACCGTGGCCCGACCACATGCCGGCCACCAGGAGCGTCGCGAGCACGGCCGCCGCGGCGAAGCCGGCACCGGTGAGCAGCGCCCTGGTGTTCCGCATGCCCGCCGGTATCCGGCGGCCCCGCGCGGGGATCCGGGAGAGTAACCGGCGGCGTCCGCCGCCCGCGTGTCTGCCGCCCGGGCCCGTCCCGGCCCGGGCGGCGGCGCGGGACGGCTCGCGGCCGGGCCGGGAGTCGAGATAGCGCCGTGCTCCCCAGCCGAGGACCGCCTCGGCGAGCAGTTCGCCGAGCCCGCCCTCGAAGTGGCTCAACTGTTCCGCGGCGGAACGGCAGTAGGAGCATTCGAAAAGGTGCTGCTGTACGTCCGGCAGCAGCGCGCCGCCACGGCGCAGGGGAACGTCGAGGAGCCGGTTGTGGAAGCGGCACGCGTCGGTCGGTGCGAGTTCCCGGTGGGCCCGTACACAGCCGCCCCGGAACTGCTCGCGGGCCTGCTCCAACGCCGCCGCCGCGGCTCCGGGGTGCATGCCCAGCAAGGCAGCCGGGACGGATATGTGTTCGGCCTCCACCTCGGTGTGCCACAGCAGACACTGGTCGAGTTCGGGAAGCCCCTGGAAAGCGCGCTGGGCGAGGAGGCGATGTTCGGGGGTCAGGGACTTCGCGGTGCGCATACCCCGGCCCCCCGCGGGCTTCCTCAGCTCGCGAAGCACCCCCGATACCCGTTCGTCGGCGGCCCACTCCTTGACCGTGTCCCGCACGGCCACCAGAATCCGGGGCCGCAGCGCGCCCGCGGATCCGGAGCGCATGAGCTGGCCGAGGACCCGGTGGAAGGCGGTGGCGGTGACCATCGAGGCGACGTGCGCCGAGGAGGCGAGACAGATGACGGCGTACTCGTGCGCGGGCTGCCAGTGCCGTGCCATCAGCAACGCGACGGGCTGGGGGGTCTCGCCCACGGGCCGGCCCCTGAGCCGGGCGGCCAGGACCTCGTCGGATTCCCCGGGACCGAGGCCGGGACCAGGAGGATGGGGCGGGCGCGGAGGGTGAGGAGTGTGCACTGAGCGGGTTCCTTCCAAGGCACAGGGCGGCACACGGAGTTCGGGTCGCCGAAAGGGCCCGGCGGGTGGGGGCCGTTGCGGCGGGAGCACGGGGAACACAGCGCGGGAAAGGCCGCACGACGGCCGCCGGATGATGAGCTTTGTGAGCTCGCCGGCGGTCCGGAACGGAGAGCGGCGGTTCCGAGCGGCCTTGGCCCCTGCGCGGGAAGGTCACCTTCGCACAAGTCACTCACGGCCAACAAGGCACTTGAACAACATCGGTTCCAGGCACAACACGCGCGGCCGCACGACAACTCCGCACGTTCGCACCGGCTTTCGACACGCCCCGCCCCAAGGCACGGGCCGTCCCGGGCGCCGTGGGTGGGTCAGATCTGCCAGGACCGCAGCCGGTCCGCCGCGCCGTAGACGTCGGTCTTGCCGGAGATGAGGTCGCGCGCGAGGTCGACCAGGGCGCCGTAGGGCGGGTCGATGCCGACGCCGCTGACGAACATGTACGCGACCGCCGTGGCACAGGCGAAGCGCGCGTTCGCCGACGGCAGCGGCTTGAGCAGCGCCAGCGTGTGCAGCAGGGCGGCGGCCCGCCAGGCCGGATCGGAGTCCACACCGAGGCGGGGCGGGTCCACCCGGTGGCGGGCGACCGCGGCGACCAACGCGGAGAAGTCGTTGATGACGGGCTGGTCGGGCAGGACCTCTTCATGGCGCTGCAGCAGCCAGGGCACGTCGATGTGGAGGACGGAGGCCATCGGTCAGGCGCCCTGCCCCTCACTCTTCGTGGGCGGCTCGTCCTCGGGGAAGGCCGCCGCGAACTCGTCCGCGTGCCCGGAGAAGAACCGGCGGAATGCCTCGGCACCCTCCTGAAGGGCGCGGTGCCGCGCGATGTCGGCCGCGGCTGCCTCGCGCACCAGGGCCTTCATCGACGTGCCGCGCTCCTTGGCGATCTGTCGCAGGTCCTCTAGCTCCCGATCACTGAACTCCACGTTGAGGGCTGGCATGTCCCACACGGTACCCCCCTGGTACTCAACGGTAAATATCCGCAGGTGGGAGGAGGGTGAGAGAGGTACCGGAAGCAGGTGAAAGACCCTGCGCCCCGGCGACCTGGGCTCCGGCGGCCGTACCGGCGAGGCGGTCGGCGGGCCACCGGTCCCCCGGCCGTCGGCCTCGCCGGTGCGGAATCCGGCCACGGACTAGGCTGGTACACGAGCGATGCGCTTGTTCACCGAGAGTGCGCACACCGAGAGTGTGCGCAAGGGAGTGGCGATGAGCCCGGTCTTTCCCCCAGGCCAAGCCGCCACGGCTCGGGCAGTCGTCGACGAGAACGGCATCCTGGTGGACTGGAACGAGGACGCTCGCCGACTGCTCGGCTATGCGCCCGGGGAGGCCGAGGGCCGCTCCGCCGCGGAGCTGCTCGTCCCCGGAAGTCCGGTACCGCGGCCCGAGCCGGACGGTACCCGCTGGAGCGGCACGGTGGAGCTGCGTCACCGCGACGGCCGCGTCCTGCCGCTGTGGCTGCTCGCCCATCACCATCCGCAGGAGCACGGCGGCGCTTGGCTGGTCGTCACCCCGCTGGGCGGCTTCGGCCGCCGCCGGGCGGACGACCGGCTGCTGCGGACGGCGCTGACCTGCTCTCCCTGTGCCCTCGCCGTCTTCGACGAGCACCTGCGGCTGTACGCCTGCAACACGGCGATGGTGGAGCTGGTCGGACTTCCGCAGGAGCACATCCAGGGTCTGCGGCTCGCGGAGATCGGCGGCAGGCCCGAGAGCGAGGAACTGGAGAACGAGGCCCGCGAGGTCCTGGAAAGCGGCCGGAATCGGGATGTGCAGATCCATCGGCGCACCTACGGCGAGAGCCTGGCCCATGCCTGGCTCGCGCGGTTCGCCCCGCTGGCCGACGACCACGGACGGGTGCGCGGGGTGTGTCTCACCGCGCACGACTTCACCGAACAGTATCTGGCCCGGGAGCGGCTGCAGTTGGTCAACGAGGCCAGCGTCCGTATCGGGACCACCCTCGACGTCACCCGCACGGCACAGGAGCTGGCCGACGTGTGCGTGCCCGCGCTCGCCGACTTCGTCAGTGTCGATCTGCTGGAGCCGGCGGGTGACGGCGCCCTGCCCGGGCCTTCCTCGGTCACCGCGCCGGTCACGCTGTGCCGCGCCGCCCACCAGTCGGTCACCCCCGGCTGCCCCGAGGCACTGATCGAGCCCGGCCGGGTCGGCCGGTATTCCGCGTCCTCCCCGCAGGCGTCCTCCCTGGTGGCCGGCCGGACGGTGATCGCCGCGAACCTCGCCACGTCGCTCACCGAGTGGCTCGAATGGGACCGGGCCCGCGACAAGGCCGTCCGTGAACTCGGTGTGCACTCCACGATGTCGGTGCCCATCCAGGCCCGCGGCGGGACGTTCGGGGTGGCCGTGCTGCGCCGGTTCCAGCGGTCGGATCCCTTCACACCGGACGATGTGCTGCTCGCCGAGGAGATCACGGCGCGGGCCGCCGTCTGCATCGACAACGCCCGGCGGTTCGGCCGTGAGCGCGATACGGCACTCGCGCTCCAGCGCAGCCTGCTGCCCCGCAGTCTGCCGCGTACCGCAGCGCTGGAGGCCGCCTCCCGCTATCTGCCCGCGGCCCGCGCCGATGTGGGCGGCGACTGGTTCGATGTGATCCCGCTGTCCGGAGTGCGGATCGCCATGGTGGTCGGCGATGTGGTCGGACACGGTGTCCAGGCCTCCGCCACCATGGGGCGGCTGCGCACCGCCGTGCGAACGCTCGCCGACATCGATCTGGCGCCGGAGGAACTGCTCACCCATCTCGACGATCTCGTCATCCGCATGTCCCAGGAGGCGGGGCTCGAGGGCGCGACCGGTGAGATGGGCGCGACCTGTCTCTACGCGGTCTACGACCCGGTCTCGCGTCGGTGCGCGCTCGCGCGGGCGGGGCATCCCGCCCCGGTGATGGTGTCGCCGGGCGGGACGGCCCGGCAGATCGAGTTGCCCGGCGGGCCGCCCCTGGGACTCGGCGGGCTGCCCTTCGAGTCGATCGAGATCGACCTGCCCGAGGGCACGGTGCTCGCCCTGTACACCGACGGGCTGATCGAGAGCCGTGAGCGTGACATCGACACCAACCACCGGCTGCTGTGCTCGGCTCTCGCCGGATCTCCGGCCGGCTTGGGCTCGCTGGACGAGGTCTGCGACCGGATCCTGCACACCCTGCTTCCCGCAGGCGGTGTCCCGGACGATGTGGCCCTGCTGCTCGCCCGCACGCGGGGGCTGCCCGCCTCGCAGGTCGAGACCTGGGAGATCCCCGCCGATCCGGCGCTGGTCGCGACGGTCCGCAAGCAGGTCGTGGGGTTGCTGGAGGTGTGGCGGCTGAGCGATGCCGCGTTCACCGCCGAGCTGGTGGTCAGCGAGCTGGTCACCAACGCCGTCCGCTACGGCGAGCATCCGATCCGGCTGCGGCTGATCCATGACGCCGCGACGCTGATCTGCGAGGTTTCCGACGGCAGCCTCACCGCCCCGCATCTGCGCCGGGCCCGGACCTACGACGAGGGCGGTCGCGGTCTGCTGCTGGTGGCCCAGCTCGCCCAGCGCTGGGGCAGCCGCCACACCACCGAGGGCAAGGTGATCTGGGCCGAGTTGAGCCTGGTGCAGTGAGGCCGCGGCCGGCCCCGGTCGGCATGCGCCGGACGGCCCCCGGCACGGGTGGGGGCCCGTGTGGCACGGAGTTCGCCGCCGGTCCACGCTGACCCCACACCTCTCAGGAGGCGAAGGCGAGGATCGCCTCGGCGACCGCCCTGGGATTCTCCAGCAGCATGGCGTGCGTGGCGTCGATCTGGGCGACCGTCACGTTCGGCCGCTCCTCGGCGAGCGCGGCGAGGTCCCGGGCGAGCCCCTTGGCGTAGGCGGTCAACATGTGGTCGAACCAGCCCAGGCCGGGAACGGAGGGCACCTGCAGCCGGGCGCGGCCGAGCAGCAACGGCGCGGTCATCCCGCGGAAGAGGGCGAAGAGGTCGAGAGAGTCGATGACCGCGCACATCTGCAGCGCCTCCTTCCGTCCGGGCCGCAGTTCCAGGGTCCCGTCGTCCCGCTCCCGCACCGAGCGCAGCACGCCGGCCTCGAGCAGCTCATAGGGGATGCCCAGTTGTCCGGAGATCGCGCGCTGCTCGGCGAGCAGATCCCCGAGTCCGTCCGCGGGCAGTTCCCTTCCCTGACCGGCGCCGCTCAACTCCCTGAGCTGTGCGAGGTGTTGTGCGACGTGATCCGGGTCGAGGCCCACATACTGGTCCGGGCGTCCCCAGCCGAATCCGTCGAGGTTCACCGCGCCCGGGGTGACGTCCGGGTGCTCCAGCGCGTAGCGCACGGCGAGCATGCCGCCGAGGGAGTGTCCGACGGGAAGGGCGTCCGGGATCCCATGGGCCGCCAGGACCTCCTCGATGTCTCCCAGCACCTGGGCCAGGTGCCACGGGCCGGAGGGCGAGTGGCCGTGGCCGCGCAGATCCATGGCCAGCACCCGGTGGTGCGGCACCAGCAGGGGTGCGACGGCGGCCCAGTCGGCGAGTGTGCGCCCGGCTCCGTGCAGGAGCAGCAGGGGCGGTCCCTCACCTCCGTGGTCGTGCACGGCGAGCGCGATGCGGTCTCCGGTCATGCAACGACAGTAGAGCGCCGGGGCGGCCTCCGCCGTCAGCGCGAGGGGAGCAGGTCCAGGGCCCGCTCCCACCGGAACTCGGGACGCCCGCCGTCCTCGTCCGCCCCTCCGGCATACGGGTCCCCGAAGCGGACCCCCATGCCGCCCAGCCGTGCGAGGCTGGCGCGGTAGGCGGGATGGGCGGCCAGGGCCTTGCTCACACCGGGGAGGACGGCGATCGGCACGCCGAGCCCGTACGCCTCGCACAGGGTGCCCAGGGCGAGGGTGTCGGATATGCCGGCGGCCCACTTGTTGACGGTGTTGAAGGTGGCCGGGGCCACGACGACGGCGTCGGGGGCCGGAAACGGCCGCGGGTCGCCCGGGGCACGCCAGGCGGACCGGATCGGGCGGCCCGTCCGCGCCTCGACGTCGGCGGTGTCGAAGAAGCGGAGGGCGAGCGGGGTGGCGATGACGCCCACCTCCCAGCCGGCCTCCTGGGCGGCCGCGACCAGCTTGCCGACGTCCTGGGCGATACCCGCGGCACAGACGATGGCGTACAGGAAAGGCTTCGAGACGTCTCGGTTCACGCCTGCACTCTAAGCGGCGCACCCGGCACGGCGTGGCCCGTCGCGGCACTGCTACCGTAGAGAACGCTGGTTCTCTCGGTCGAGGGGCCTGGGAAGGAGCTCGTGCATGGACAGCGAAGTCGCCCGCGACCGGGCGCTGGACGCGGCGGAGGCGCTGTTCTACGGCCGTGGCATACAGAGCGTCGGAATGGACGACATCCGCGGCGCCTCAGGTGTGTCGCTCAAGCGGCTGTACCAGCTCTTCCCCGCCAAGGAACAGCTGGTCGAGGCCTATCTGGAGCGGCGCGACGTGCGCTGGCGGCAGCGGCTGACAGAGTACGTGGACCGGCACGCGGACCCCGTGGAGCGCGTCCTGGCCGTGTTCGCGTGGCTGCGGGAGTGGTTCGGCGAGCCCGGGTTCCGCGGGTGCGCCTGGATCAACTCGTACGGCGAACTGGGCGCCACGTCACCCCGGGTGCTGGCCCAGACCCGCGCCCACAAGCAGGCGTTCAAGGCGTATCTGGCCGGTCTGGTGTCCGACGCCGGGCTGCCGGCCCCGCTCGGCGACCAGCTGTTCCTGCTGGCCGAGGGCGCCATGGTGACCGCGGGCATGGAAGCCTCCGCGGAGCCCGCCGACCAGGCGGGCCGGGCCGCGGAACTGCTGCTGGCGGCCCACCGGTAGAGCGCGGCCGGCAGACCGGCCGCACGGCGCGTGGGACCGGGGGCGGCCGTCGAGGACGGCCCCAGGGGGTGCCCTCGACGCCCTCGGCGCGGGAGCCGGCGTGGTGTCAGCCCGCCCGCGAAGCCTCGACTCCTCTCTCGCTGATGGTGATGGCGCTCACCGGACAGGCGCGCGCCGCCTCCCGCACCAGCGGGTCGCCGCCACCGTCCTCCTTGCCGGGCAGGACCTCGCTGTAGCCGTCGTCGTCCTGGGTGAAGACGCCCGGTGCGGTCAGGGCACACTGGCCCGCGCCGATGCAGACGTCCCTGTCGATGGAGATGGAGATGTCATCGCTCATGGTCGCCAGCCTCTTACCAGGTCACGGGGAGTTCCAGCATCCCCTGGATCGTGTCGCCCGGTTTGAAGGGGATCTCCTCCGGCGGGGCGGCGAGTCGCAGCCCGGGGAACCGTTCGAACAGGGTGCGCAGGGCGAGCTCCAGCTCGGCCCGCGCAAGGTTCTGGCCGAGGCACTGGTGGATACCGAACCCGAAGGCGACATGGTGGCGGTCGGTGCGGTGCCAGTCCAGCAGGTCGGGCTCGGGGAAGGCGGCGGTGTCCCGGTTGATGACGGAGGTGGAGAACAGGACGCCCTCGTCGGCGCGGATGGTCTTCCCGGCGATCTCGATGTCCTCGGTGGCCACCCGCACCAGCCCGTCCGCGATGGACAGGAAGCGCAGCAGTTCCTCGACCGCGGCGGACACAAGGCCCGGGTCGGCACGCAGCTCGGCGAGCTGCTCGGGGTGCCGGAGCAGGGTGAACGTGCCGAGGGAGATCATGTTCGCGGTCGTCTCGTGCCCGGCGACCAGCAGCAGTGTGGCCAGGGAGACCAGTTCGGCCCGGTCCAGCGTGCCCTCGCGCAGCTGCTCCTGGATCAGCTCGTCGAGCAGTCCGTCGCCCGGCTGCTCGCGCTTCGCGTCGATCAGCTCGCCGAGGTAGGCGTCCAAGTGGTCGCGGGCGTCCTGGGTGTCGGCCGGGGTGGGGCCGCGCAGCAGCCTGCGGGACTGCTCCTCGAAGAACTCGTGGTCGACGTAGGGGACGCCGAGCAGCCGGCAGATCACCATCGACGGCAAGGGCAGCGCGAAGGTGCTCACCAGCTCGGCCGGCGGGCCGGCGGCCTCCAGGGCGTCCAGCAGTTGGTCGACCGTCTCCTGAATGCGCGGGCGCAGGGAGTTGACCCGCTTGAGGGTGAAGCTCGGAACCAGCATGCGGCGCTGCGTGCGGTGCTGGGGGTCGTCCACGCCGAGCAGGGTCACCTTGCGGTTCTGGGCGGCGGCGAAGCGTGCGTTGGTCGCCGGGAAGGCTTCCCGGTTGCGGTCGGAGGACAGGCGTGGGTCCGCGAGGAGTTCCCGGGCCGCGGAGTGGCCGGTGACCACCCAGACATCGCGTCCGTCGTAGAGGGTGACGCGGGTGAGGGGCCGGTCGGTGCGCAGCGGGTCGTAGGCGGCGGGCGGGTGGTAGGGACAGGTGCGGTCCTGCGGGAAGGCGACGGGTTCTGACTGGGTCACAGCGGGTTTCGTCATGTAGGACCTCGCAATGTACGACCTCGATGTATGACCTCGCACGCGAAGCTTCGCGCTTGCCGATCACCACCAATTAGATGCCCGAGGCATCTACATGGCCACCCGAAGTTCGGCCAGATCCGCCGGATGCAGTATGTGGCCGAAGCCTGTCGTCGGGCCGACGGCCGACGGCGGCGGGTCGTCGTCCGGCCCAGGGCTGTCGTCCGGCCGGAGGCTGTCGTCGGCGGGCGGCCCGCGCCACCGCACCCGGCGGGAACGCGTCACGTGCCGCCCGCAACGACCATCGTAATTCGCTTGCCCGCGCATCCGCCGCTCCTGAAGGATCGGCCCATGCCCACCGTCGATATCGCGCTGCCGCCGTCCTCCGCCACCGCGCGTTCCGGCCAGGGCCGACAGCGGTCCGGCCGTCACCGGAGGCTCTCGCCGCCCCGGTCGTGACCGAGGCGCTGGTGGCGGGACTGGTCGCGGGGTACGGCATCGCCGTACCCGTCGGAGCGGTCTCGGCCTATCTGCTCTCCCTCACCGCCCGTACGTCCCTGCGCACCGGTGTGTGCGCCGCCCTCGGCGTCGCCACCGCCGACGGGATCTACGCCTCGGCGGCGACCGTCGGCGGCACCGCCCTCGCCGCCGCCCTCCAGCCGGTACTGGCCCCCCTGCGGTGGCTATCCGCGCTGGTGCTGGCCGCCCTCGCCGTGCGCGGCGCGGTCGGCGCCCTGCGCCAGTACCGCTCGGAGGGGCGGGCAGCCCCGGCTCGTGCGGCACCGTCGGGCCCCGGACGGGCATATCTGGGGCTGCTCGGCATCACCCTGCTGAATCCGGCCACGGTGATCTACTTCGCCGCGCTGGTGCTCGGGGGCCGCGCCTCGGACCCGGTGCGGCCGCTGGAGCAGGGGCTCTTCGTCCTCGCGGCGTTCGCCGCGTCCGCGAGCTGGCAGCTGATGTTGGCCGGGGGCGGTGCGCTGGCCGGCCGGGCGCTGGCCGGGCGGCGCGGGCGCCTCGTGACGGCGCTCGTCTCCAGCGCGGTGATCGCGGCGCTGGCGGTGCGGGTGCTGACCGGACCCGCATGAGGCGGAGGGCGTCGTGGTCCCGGCTCCGCGCCGGGAGCGCGGACGGGATGAAAACCGGATACGGCTGGTGTTGAATCATGGAGCGCGTGCTCGCACGGCAGGGCCGGGCGGGCCTGGCGCGACGCAGGAGACAGCAGTCGTACGCGACGATGGGACGGATGCACATGGCTCTTGAGGGCGAGTACGAACCCAGCCCGACGCAGTGGGTGCGCGAACAGGTGGAACTGTACGAGCGTTCCGGCGGCACCGAGGGAAACACGCTCCTGGACACGGGGATGCCGGTGGTCATCCTCACGTCCCTGGGCGCCAAGAGCGGCAAGATCCGCAAGACTCCGCTGATGCGCGTCGAGCACGACGGCCAGTATGCCGTGGTGGCCTCGCTGGGCGGCGCGCCCAAGCACCCCGTCTGGTACTACAACGTGACGGAGCATCCCACGGTGGAGCTCCAGGACGGGCCGACGCGCCAGGAGATGACGGCCCGTGAGGTCACGGGCGAGGAGAAGACACAGTGGTGGGATCGGGCGGTCGCCGCGTACCCGCCGTACGCCGACTACCAGAAGAAGACCGACCGGCAGATTCCGGTCTTCGTGCTGGAGCCCATCGGCAGCTGAGTGCGCCGCACCGGCGGGCCGCACGGCGCTCGTGCCGTGCGGCCCGTCCGCGTCCCACAGCCGCTGATCATTCGGGAAGCGGCTGTTCGGCCCAGATCGTCTTGCCCTCGTCGGTCTGCCGACTGCCCCAGCGCTCGGTGAGCTGGGCGACCAGCAACAGGCCTCGGCCGCCCTCGTCGAAGAGGTGCGCCCGGCGCAGATGCGGCGAGGTGGAACTGCCGTCGGAGACCTCGCAGATCAGCGAGCGGTCGCGGATCAGCCGCAGTTGGATGGGCGGCCCGCCGTACCGGATCGCGTTGGTCACCAGCTCGCTGACCACCAGCTCCGTGACGAAAGCGGTCTCGTCCAGGCCCCATTCGGCCAGCCGCTCGACGGCGTGCTGCCGGGCGGTGGCCACGTACGCCGGGTCTGCCGGGACGTCCCAGGTGGCCACCCGGTCGGCGCCGAGGGCCCGGGTGCGGGCCAGCAGCAGCGCCACGTCGTCGCCGGGCTCCTCGGGGAGCACCGCCCTGAGCACCGTGTCGCACAGGGCGTCGAGGGAGTCCTGCCGCGCCTCCAGCGCACGGCACAGTGCGGTGACGCCCCAGTCCAGATCACGCCCGCGGCCCCTGATCAGCCCGTTGGTGTAGAGGGCGATCAGCGAGCCCTCCGGCAGCTGAAGCTCCATGGCCTCGAAGGGAAGGCCGCCGACGCCCAAGGGCGGCCCGGCCGACACGGTGACGAGCCGGGCTCTGCCGTCGGGCCACAGGACGGCCGGGGCGGGGTGTCCCGCGGCGGCCAGGTCCAGACGGCGCGAGACGGGGTCGTAGACGGCGTACAGGCAGGTGGCGCCGAGTTCGGCAACCTCTTCACCGGCCCCCTCCGACGCGAGGTGGGAGACCAGGTCGTCGAGGTGGGTGAGGAGCTCGTCGGGCGCCAGGTCGACGTCGGCGAGCGTGCGGACGGCCGTGCGGAGCCGGCCCATGGTCGCCGAGGAGCGGATGCCGTGCCCGACCACGTCGCCGACAACCAGGGCGACCCGGCTGCCGGACAACTGGATCACATCGAACCAGTCCCCGCCGAAACCGGCCGTCGACCCGGACGGGACATAGCGGTGGGCCACCTCGAGGGCGACCGGCCCGGGCAGGCTGCGCGGCAGCAGGCTGTGCTGGAGAGCCAGCGCGGTCGACCGCTCGCGGGCGAAGCGGCGGGCGTTGTCGATGCAGACGGCCGCCCGGCTCGCGAGTTCCTCGGCGAGGACGGTGTCGTCGGCGGCGTACGGGTCCGGGTTGCCGATGCGTATGAACACCGCGACGCCCAGGGTCGTGTCGCGGGCCATGAGCGGCACCGCCACCACGGAGTGCGCGCCTTCGCGGGCCGCGGGATCGCCGACACCCCGGGCGTTGCGCTCCTGAAGCCAGCGGTCGAAGTCGGGTTCACCCGCCCTGCGGAGCACGGCCCGGCACTCCCGCAGGGCGCGTGCGGGGGGCCAGTGCGGCAAGTACGTGTCGTTCTCGCCGAGCCTGACCGCGGCCTCGGGCGTCCCCTCGGTGACGGACCGGTGGGCGATCCGGCGCATGACGGGGTTGGCACCTTCCGTGGGCCGTTCGTCCTGGCCGAGGGCCCAGCCGAGCAGATCCACGCTGGCGAAGTCGGCGAACCGCGGGACGACCACCTCCAGCAGCTCTTCGGCGGTGCGCGGCACATCCAGCGTGGTGCCGATGACGGCCGCGGCCTCGTTCAGCAGCATCAGGCGCCGACGGGCCCAGTACTGCTCGCTGTCGTCGACGGAGGCGAGGGCGACGGCGGTCACGTCACCGGAGTCGCTGCGCACCGGCCACATGTCGACGGTCCAGGCATGCTCCCGGCGCTCCGACGACACACGGGCGTGGTTCTCGTAGTGCACGGGGCGCCCGGTCTCGGCGACCTGGCGCAGTGAGCGGTGGAAGCTCCGGCCGGACTCGTCGTCACACAGGGTGTCGGCGAATTTCCGGCCCACCAGCGTGTTCCCCTCGACCTCCAGGATCTCTGCGGCTCTGTCGTTGGCGCGCAGATAGCGCAGCTGTGTGTCGTACACGGACATCGCGACCGGTGCCTGCTGGAAGGCCCGCGCCACCAGCAGCGACTCCCCCGCTTCGGGCATGGTGGTCACCACGAATCCCTGCGTCTCGCCGTCCGCGCCCAGCACGGGGGACGCGCTGACGCGCAGGGACAGGGAGCGGCTGTCCCGGTGCCGCAGAACAATGGTGCCGGTCAGCGCGGTCAGCGCGGGAGGGGACACGTCCTCGGCGAGCAGCTCCTGCGCCGCGCGTCCCACGACCTCCTGGGCCGCGTATCCGGTCAGCCGCCGGGCACCCTCGCTCCACCCCGTCACCGTGCCCCGGGCATCGATGATCGCCGCAGCGGCGACTTCCTCCATATGGTCCAGAATGATCCCTCCGAGGGGTTGCCTCAACCCGGCCCGGGCGTCCTTGACGGAGGCCATACGGTCCGGGTCCGGGCGCCGGCACCTGGTCGGCGACACGATCACCGGGGCTGGCATCCGGCCGGACCGGATCTGGGCGGCCGGCTCTCGCCGCACGGCCGGGAGCACCTGGGCAGGCGCCCTAGTAGGGCTTTGTTAGGTCCTGTGGTGGGGTTCGGGAGTGGGGGCGGGTTGGCCGCATATCGAGCAGGCGCCGGTCCAGGTGGCCAGGAT